>JBBRVO010000092.1:0-9033 GCA_038246775.1 Peptostreptococcales bacterium
CCGTGTCGGTGGTTCGATTCCGCCTCGAGGCACCATAGAAAAAAAGAGTAAACTCTTAGAGTTTACTCTTTTTTTGTTTCAAATCAATTGCTAATTATTGACTATTGACACTATCAATCCATCAATCAATTGATTCATTCATAAGGTGTTCAACAAGATAATGGATGATACTAAATGCTTGATTGGCAATTGTGTTATCAAAGAGAGAGCCATTGAATGCGATTAGGTGATTATTTTTTATATCTTCATCGAGTTGATCGAGCGACTGTTGATAAAGTAGAGTTGAGTCTATGAAATGGTAGTGGTTGGTATTTGAATCAGTCAAATGGATGGTATCGATTTTTAGAAGTGATTCAGCGTCCTTACACTCAAAGAAAATGCCGCCTGAATTGTAAAAGAGGTCAGTTATTGATAGTCGCTTGTCTAAGGAAATTGTACAGGTTAACCTATTTGATTTTAATTGAACTGATGCTAGGTACCATTTACGGCCAGCGCATTTAAGGTGCGGATTGAAAACCTTTGTCATATGTTCTGTAATTTTGAGTAGTGGAATCATATTGATCAAGTCGTCGTAATTATGAAGCAGTATTGTTTGTTTTAATGCTTCTGATTTGCTTTCAATATAGGCTTGAAACATGAGAATGCTGTCTTTGCCACTTATTGTATCATTGCGGTTGATTCCTACAAATTTTTCAACACTTTTAAGTTTGAAATCTGAAATGCCTAAGTGTGCTTGATTTTGCCTAGACAGGCGTAAAAGATCAATATTAGCTGCCTTGGGAAGGTGAAAATCAATTTTATAATGACTGAATCTTGCATTTAAGAATGGAAAGTCAAATGAATTCCCGTTAAAACTAACGTAATAGTCCGTATTATGCATTCGGACCAGTTGTATTAATTCAATCAACATATCGCGTTCAGAGTGATAATCGTCATTGAATAGTTGGATGAGGTTTGCAGTGCCAGTTTTCGAAAACTCAATGAGTCCGATGATCACAAGTTTGTTCTTATGACTCAGTCCATCAGTTTCAATATCTAAGAACATAGTGTTGAATGTATTAAACGGTGCGATCAAATCGCTTGGAATTTCTTTAATGATTTTTAACATGTTAGCCTCACAGTCATTATAATCTATTTAAAATGGGTACTATTCATTTAGTTTAGTCTAAAATAACAAAATGGTCAAAATGTATATTTACCAACTAAGTGATAATAGTTGTATTTAATTAATGAGTAGATTATATGATTGAATTATGTTAATATAAATGCGATATGATGTTTTATTATTTAACGATTTATCAATTTGAGACGAGCGATTTATGAATTTATAATTTACTAAGGCGGATAAATGCGTGATAACATTTGATACTTTTAAACGAGGTTTTAACAATGGGCTGCAGACTTTATGGATATTATCTAAAGTACTTGTCCCTGTCTATTTGATAATAACGATCATACGTCTGACGCCTATTATTGACTGGATAGCCATTTTGTTTAAGCCTTTGATGTTTTTATTCGGTTTGCCTGGTGAAGCGGCAATTGTACTTGTATTGGGAAATACACTAAACATTTATGCAGCGTTAGGCGCCATTGCATCGTTGACATTAACGATTAAACAAATTACAATATTGGCCGTTATGCTTGGATTTTCACATTCTTTGATTGTAGAGACGGCAATTTTTAAAAAGCTTAGGGTTTCTACATTGGCAATAGTTTCAATTCGAATGGGACTTAGTATCGCCAGTGGGTTGATTTTAAATTTGATTTTATAGTTGGAGGAAGATATGCATTATTTACAAGATTTCTTCAATTTAGGCATACTTGGTAGTTTGAAATCTATCTGGGGAATAGCCATAATCGTTATACCACTGATGATTTTTATGGAAATTGCGAAAGATATCAAGCTGCTGGATTTTATTGCAAAGTTGTTTAAACCAGTTACCAAGTTATTTAGAACACACGAAAAATCTGCTTTTCCACTTGCGGTTGGCATTATTTTTGGCATATCTTACGGTGCAGGCGTCCTGATTAAATCTTCAGAGGATGGCGAGATTGATGCAAATAGCCTTTTTATTATTTCTGTATTCTTAGCCGCCTGCCATGCGATTGTCGAAGACACACTCCTATTTGTTGCAGTGGGCGCTCAAGGAATAATTATTGTTTGTGTTCGTGTTTTAGTTGCATTTATTACCACCACAATGATTTCTAGGTTTGTTAAGTCAGATAAATTGATTTATTCCGGGGGGAAAAATGAAGGAGATTGCAATTGAGAAATTAGCTGTTGGTCTATGTTTATCAAAGGACATATTTAATGATCTTGGAAACATTATATTGACTCAAGGGACGGAGATTCTTGATAGGCATATTGACTATTTTAGAAATCATGGAATTAACTATGTTTATATCGATGAACAAGATGTTCAAAAGGTTAATACGGAAAGTTATAAAATTAAAGATTCCAACAAACATCGTGATATCAATAGCAACTATGCGGTTGTTTTAGATCGATTTAAAAAGACCTATTATCAAATTCAAAATAAAGATATTCAATTCGATATAAAGACGATGGAAGACGATATCAAGCCTTTAATTGATTTGCTTACATCTGACAATGATATTTTAGGCAGCATGAGATTGCTTGCTTTTAGAGAGAGCTATCACTTTACACATGCAGTGAACGTTTCAATGTTGGGTGCGATGTTAGGTAAATGGTTAGGGGTTAACAAGAGCATGATCTATTCGATTGCACTGGCAGGTTTATTACACGACATTGGTAAAACACTAGTACCTCAGGAGCTACTTCACAAAACAGACAAACTATCTGAGTATGAAATGGAGCAACTTAGGGCACATTCAAGACTTGGCTATGATCTTTTAAAAGACAATGCATCTATTCCGCGAGATGTATTGGCGGCCATATTGTTTCATCATGAACGCAGCGACGGCACTGGGTATCCTAGTGGGTTAAGAGAAGAACAAACCCCTTATATAGCAAGAATTATAGGGGTTGTCGATGTTTTTGACGCAGTGACATCCGATCGTATTTATAAAAAAAGCGTCTCCTCATTCAAAGCGTTTAATATCATGAAGGATGAGAGCTTTCGGGGTCTTGATCCGACGATTACAGATGTTTTCATGAGCAATATAGCCTCATTCTTTATCAACAACAAAGTCAAGTTGAATGATGGACGTATTGGCGAAGTGGTTTATATCAATAAATTTGCACTCAATCGTCCACTGATAAAAACTGCAAATGACTTCGTCGATTTGTCGACGGATTATTCGCTTGAAATTGACGAAGTGTTGATGAACAAGTGATCGGTCATTCTTTAACTAAAATAGTGCAGAATTAGGCTTTGCAGCTTAGTTCTGTATTTTATTGCCATAAAAACAATGACACATCCAATTTTATTTTTCAAAGCATAGATATTTGAACAAAAACTATTATATAATAGTGTAATCATGTATTTTGAATTTAAGAGTATAAGTAAAAGGAGCAACACTTGACGATATATTTAGATCATGCATCAACAACCCCTTTGGCTGAAAATGTAAAACGGGTCGTTATAGAGAATTTGGCATATTACGGGAATCCATCATCATTACATCACTTGGGCGTTGAATCTGAAAAAAAAATCAAATCGGTGCGAAGAGATATCTGCGATTTTTTGGAGATCAATGAACGCGAATTGATTTTTACTTCAGGGGGCACTGAGGCAAATAATTTAGCAATCTTAGGATCGGTCATCAACCGCTCTAAAACGAGCCGTCGATATATTACGTCTAAGATAGAGCACCCATCAGTATTGAAAGCATTTGAGTCATTAGAACGACTGGGGTATGAAGTCATCTATATATCTGTCAATAGTGATGGCTTAATAGATGTTGACGCTTTAAAAGATGCCTTAAATACTGACACAGTTCTTGTCAGCACGATGGCAGTCAATAATGAACTAGGTAGCATACAACCTATTGAAGCGATTGGCAATGCCATTCACACATTCAATGCGATACATCAGACGCAAATAAGATTTCATGTGGATGGCGTTCAAGCACTTGGTAAAATAAAAATTGATATCGCTAAATGTCATATTGATTTGTTAAGTATCAGTGCGCATAAAATCAATGGTATGAAAGGCACAGGCGCTTTATATTGCAACAATTTATCTTTATTGAAGCCTTTGGTTTTTGGTGGACAACAAGAATTTGGCATTAGACCGGGTACCGAAAACTTAATTGGGATTATCGCTTTCGGTGAGGCCATAAAAAATGCGAAAGATGCGATGGTGATCAATTCAAAGCATGTTCAAATGCTTAAAGACAGGCTATTGGAAACGCTTATGTTGCATGAAGACATCGTTATAAATGGACACAATGATCTACGGTATTCACCCTATCTATTGAATATTAGTTTTATAGGCATCAAAGGTGAAGTCCTACTGCATGCTTTAGAAATGAAAGGTATTTATGTAGCGACGGGGTCTGCATGTTCTTCCAAGAAGAAAAATCAGTCACATGTTCTTAGTGTGCTAGGTTATAGTGACAAGCGTTTGGAAGGGGCCATAAGAATTAGTTTTGGTCACGAAAACACCATGGCTGAGATAGAAAGTGCTGCAAATACGATTGTTAGTGTCTCTAAAGAGTTAGGTACAATTATGAATAAAAAAAGAAATTTGAGGTAACGCATGAGAGAACTGGTATTAGTAAGATATGGAGAAATTGGTTTAAAAGGCAAAAATATACGGACTTTTGAGAAAAAACTTGTGATGAATATTAAGAAAGCAGTTTCTAAGATTCCCGACACAACCGTCATCGATCGTCACGGCAGGGTTGTCGTCGAGCATGATCCCGAGTTTCAAAAGCAAGTCATTGAGGCTGTTTCTATTGTTTTTGGCGTTGTATCAGTCAGTCCAGCCATCAAAGTTGACAGAGATATTGAAGTTTTGAAAGAAACCTGTTATGAAATCATTAAAAATTTGGTGGAGGAGACAGGTGCCAAGTCATTTAAAATAGAAACGCGAAGAGCAGATAAGAACTATCCATTAAACACACCTGAAATCAATTATCTCGTCGGCGGTTATGTCTATAAAAAAATGGAAATTCTCAAAGTGGATGTTCATAATCCTGATATTTTGCTCACGATTGAAATCAGAGAAAAAGCGTATATCTTTAGCAAAAAGATTTTAGGACTTGGCGGGATGCCTTATGGTAGTGCAGGGAAAGGGTTGCTGTTGCTTTCTGGAGGCATAGATAGCCCCGTAGCGGGTTATTTGATGGCAAGAAGGGGATTGGAACTCGAGACCATACATTTTCACTCCTACCCATTTACAAGCGAACGTGCACTGGAGAAAGTTGTCGATTTAGCAGCTAAACTGACAAAGTATACGATCAATCTAAAAATACACAGCGTCAATCTACTTGAGATTCAAAAGGCCATCAATGAAAAATGCCCTTCTGAAGAAATGACGATTTTGTCGCGCTGTTTTATGATGATGATAGCAGAAAAGGTTGCCCAAAAATTTAGGTGTCAAGCACTAATAACAGGAGAGAATCTAGGACAAGTGGCAAGTCAGACCATCGAAGGGATAACAGTAACCAATAGTAAAATTGAAATGCCGGTATTTAGGCCTTTGATTGCTTATGATAAAAATGAAATTATTGAAATAGCCAAAAAGCTGGATACATTTGAGACGTCAATTCTTCCATTTGAAGATTGTTGTACGGTATTTTTGCCAGATCGCGTCATTACAAAACCAAGAGTTGAAAAAATTGAAGCATCACTTGCGCTGCTTGACGTAGAGGGCCTTATCGAAGAGGCACTCAAAGGAAGAGAAACAATTGTAGTTGTTGACGGCAAATTATTTAAGAAGTAAGTTAATATAAGTAGAATGAAAAAAATATAACAAAAAAAGTAAAAAAAAATAGTAAAAAAAATATTAAAAAAAGAACAAACCCATGATTTTGAAATCTTGGGTTTGTCTTTTTTAGTTGTGCTTAAGGATTGAGTTGATCCAACTCTTCCGTTGTATAGTTTGGAATTGTTTTGATGCGATCTGCCGTAATGGTTGAACCATCCGAGTATAGTATAGAATCGTCCGTTAATATCTTGGAACCGACAGGCAGAATAACGATTTGTCCGTCATTAAGTTCAATCGGATAAGGTCTTTGAATAAATAATGAACCATCAACGAGTCTAACGGTGGGTTTTACACCCATATAAGAGCCTGGAATTCCGCTTGTTGGGCCTTCAGTAGATGGAGGCGGTGCCGTTGTTGAAGTTGCCGTGTGAATATCACATACTTCAGTTGGTAAATCATAAGCCATATCTCTGAGGGCGATGTTATCATTCTCAGCTGGATTGTAGGGAACCGGCCTCTTAACAAATAACTTGCTAACAACTAAAGTCGTTGGACAATATGGCGTAGCTAATTTGTTACTTTCTGTACAAACATCCGCCATGACGTGTACATCATCCGTTTCAGTTGGTACAGTGCCTCTAAGGAATATCTCGGATTTTACGGTACCTCTAGGATCAAGCGCAGACAATTCACTAGGTAGTTTTCCGGAAATGATGTCTACGGTTGCCGTTTCAATGCCTTTTGGAACATCAAATTGCTTGGATTCCAAGTCGACATGGATGTCAGACATAACAGTTTTCCAAAACTGAGCGGCGATTCTAGAGCCTTGGTCCAGTGGAATGTTAACGTCGTTACCAAACCAAACACCACCCACATAATAAGGCGTATAACCTACGAACCATGCATCAATGTTGCTAGAGGTTGTACCCGTTTTACCTGCAACCGGCATGATGTCGTTATTTGGAGACAATTTAGCAGGGGCTGCAACGCCGTCCTGAATACTTGACATTAACATATTTTGCACGATATAGGCGACATTCTCATCTACAACAAATGTCTGATTGCCCTCGCTTTGAAGTAGTATTTCACCTTTAGAATTTTTGACACTTTTGTAGGTAATGACTTTATTGAGAACCCCTTTATTAGCGATTGCACCATAAGCTGCTGTCAAATCCAGTGGTGTGATACCTTTTGTCATACCACCAAGAGCAACGGCAGCAATGTTTTCATCACTTGTGGCGCCATCAGTTACCAATGTAGAAATTCCGAACTTTTTAAGATAATCGATGGACGTCTGTACCCCTAAATCTTTGGCGATTAATGCCGCTGTGACGTTTATCGATTGCTTTACAGATTCTCTAAGTGTTACGAGTCCCCAGTTTTTACCTAAGTTTGGATACGCTTCATACCAGTTGATAGGCCAACGTACAGATGGATCGCCTAGTAGATAGCTCGGTCTATCATCTATGACCGTCGCAGGCGTGTACCTGCCGGAATCAATAGCAGGTGTAAAGATTGACAAGGGCTTAATCGCCGAACCAGGTTGTCTAGGGTTTATGGCTCTATTATACATGCGTTGACCGGATATATCTCGACCACCTACGATGGATTTGAGTTCACCGTTATGATAATCAATGATAACCATAGCAGATTGAGGCTGTATGACTCCAGTTTCACTGACGACATAATCCCCTTTAGCCACAAGCAAATTTTGATTGGCGTCTGTTTTAAAAAACTCTGGATAATCCACGAGAAACGCCTTGTCGATCACGACATTGCCTGCTTCGTCAAAAGTCTTATACTCGTTTGGAATCATGACATCTCGACCTTCATACGTGAATAAATCGGTCAAGTTGTACTTGCCACCGGTGAGTTTTTCGTTTTCTTCACTGTTTGCGTTATAACTGAACGTTTCTCTGACGACGACTTGAATACTGACCAATTTATCATCTTGTGAATGCGGATAGAAATACATTCTTTTATTTTTGAGAAGAACAAGATTGCCGTTTGCATCGAATTGATAGTCGCCGTTTGGAATGACAAAATTGCTATCGGCATCAATTAAATTCGATTTTTTATAAATTAATAATCGCTTACTTTCTTCTTGAATGATATTGCCCTGATTATCCAGTACAACAGTGACTTTTGGGAAATTTTCATTGTTGATCAGATAGCCGAGTTCAAAAAGCGTTTTCTTGAGTAGTATGACCTCATCACTGTTGACACCTTTTTTGTAGACTTGCTGTGTAAATAGAGAAGTGTCCATACCACTTAACTCTTTAATTTTGCCAAGTGTATTTTTGCCAGCGACACCATCTACTGACAAACCTTTATCCTTTTGGAAAGCTCTTACGGCTACCGCAGTGGATTCACCATAATACGCCGTAAAATTTTCTTTTGCGTAATGACTTTCAAGCGTCTTTTGCATATCGAAATCGATGGTTGATTCGATCGTTAGGCCACCTGTATAGAGTAGGTTAGTTGCCTCGGCATTTGTGTAACCATATTGCGCCATAAGGTCTGCCACAACATCGTCCTTAACCATATCGGCAAAGAATGAGGTGATTTCTGATTGTGACGTTTTACCAGGTTTGAGAACGGTTGTCAAATCCAAAGTTTTTGCATACTCGTACTCCGCATCTGATATTTTTTTATTTTCATGCATTAAGTAGATGGACGTTAAGAAACGGTCCTCGCATTTTGGATTATAGACAAGTGTATAGAGTGGATCGGTATCATCGATGATCACATCATCTTCCGTAACGTCTATTTTTTCTTTATTGATGACGGGGGGATAAACCGAAGGTGCTTTTACGATGCCGGCAATCAAAGCGGCTTCAATATAGTTGACCTCTGAAGCGCTCTTAGAGAAGTAAGCTTGAGAAGCGGCTTCAACTCCGTTTGAATTTGAGCCAAGATAAACAAGGTTAAGATACCCTTCGATGATTTGCTCTTTTGTCAGAACTTTTTCAAGTTCAATGGCATAATAGGCTTCTTTTACTTTACGATCGAGATCACGGTCACTACGAATTTCATAGAGATAGATATTACGCGCTAACTGCTGTGTGATGGTACTTGTGCCACTGAGGCGCTTACCTGTTGTCAACGTATCTTTGACAGCACCAAACAGACGAATAAAGTTAAATCCGTTGTGCTCGAAAAACGTTTTATCCTC
>JBBRVO010000093.1:0-8994 GCA_038246775.1 Peptostreptococcales bacterium
GTTGATGTGTCACCATCTAGATCGTGGTAATAAACCGCTCTAAGGTCGCCAATAAGGTGAATCTTGTATAAATCCCGTTCAAAATTCGCTTGTACGGTAATGTCTTTATCGCCACCGACGACATTGATCGCATCCCCTGTAACTTTATAAGAGGCGGCACCTGTCACAGCCCAATCTACAAAATGGTAGCCCGGCATCGCTGTGGCTTTGAAATCGTAGTCCGTGCCTTTCAGGAATACGGCGCCACTTGCGAGTTTTGGTGAGTCGAGGTTGTCTACTTTTCCAAACTGTATATCATTTGGTTTGTAGGTGAGTCTAAGCTGTGCCACTCTAAACGATACGCCCACATAAACCGCTTCAGAGCGCATGGTGATGTTTAAGAATTTTTCAGTAAATGGCGTGCCAGCTTCTTCAAAAGGAAGTGCTGCCTCCAAGGTTTCAGGCGTGTTGCCGACATACCAAGATTTGACTTCGTAGCCTTCGAAAGGCATTGCTTCAAATTTAAGCTGTGTCCCGCTTTGATATTTCTCGCCCAGCACATAACCTACAGGATTTTTCACGTCGATCATCCCTCTCACTTGACCGTTAAGCAGTCTTGGAAGGGCCACGACGTCATAAGCGCCGGAGATGAGCCTATAGTTTGAATCCACATAGGTGATTTGGTAATTTGCCAGAGCCGCAGCTCTTGCGGCGTCGACTGCATCTGAGGCGTCGTCTAGAACATGCGCAATCACCGTATAGTTCCCTGGTTTGTAAAACCAGTGCTCACCATATGTCGGCGTGCCACCTGGTTCGGTTCCAAGCTCAGGGTTGTGTTTGACGATTGTGCCTTCTTCATACGCTGTGTTTTCAACATACATATAAAGGCCAAGTCCAGAGAGCGTATCGCCATTTGGAAGGCTAGTAATGGTGGTGTTGGTGGTGTTGGCAGTTGCTAGTTTGTCTGTCTTAAGCATCGTCAGGTCTGAAAGTACTGGATGTACCGCACTGTCCGTATTGACGATTCGGTTGTAGCTTGGCGCTTTTAAGGTAAGTGGGAATGGCGCAACAATTAAGGTTTTTGAACCGACTATGTTGCCTGCTAATGAAGCGGTCACTTCAAAAGTGCCTGCTGATTTAGCGGTTATCGCATTTCCTGACACCCAACCGGTTTGGCTGACGTCTTGTTCAAGGACGCGTTTGGTGACGTCATAGGTAATACCCGAACCCACAACGGTTTTCGTAGAGTTTGCCCCTTGACCGGTTACTTCATAGAGGACTGGGGTCATCACATCGCCATATTCTGCGTTTTTGCTGAGTTCAAGCCAATAACCGGTTTCAGTGCCCGATTTATACATGATTGAACCTGAAATATTGCTTCTGAAAAATCTGTCGCCATTATAGTAGGCGGTTATCTCATAGATGCCTTCAGGTAGCTCTTGGATCTCACCCACTGGAATCTTAGCTTCGGAAGTCTTGCCAGTGCCAATGCGCGTTAGTGCTTTTGTATAGCTGGTTTCATAGTCCATCCCGCGGATGACAAATACGACATTTCCAGACGGTGCTTTAACACTGCCCGAGTTCGGATTGTCCACCACGACGCGAAGACCTGGTTGTTTTAAGTTTGATTCAACGGTTTCGATAGCGCCCATGGTAGTGGTTCTCTTCTGATAGGTCGTCTCAACTGGGTTTGAGTAGCCCGTGATATAATATTCTGCACCGCGAAGCGTATCATAGTAGATCACATCGACGCGGCATCTGTAAGCGCCAGCGGTTGCGATGCCAGCATTTTGAAGAACCAATGTTTCTGTAGTGTAATTTGAAAGCAGAGATAGGTTCGTCCATGCATCGTCCACTTTTTTCTGCCATTGATAGAGGATTTGTTTATAGGCCGTTTTACCCGGTTGACCTTGGTACGTCACATCCACAGAGACGGACCCCGGTGTATCAGGGTACACTAATAATTGGTCACTGCTCAGCGCGATTTTTGGGAAACCACTGTCTGTTTTAGTCCGCGTTAAGAGTAGGTCGCCTTTTGCACTCGTGACCGGCACCACTTGGCGCACCACTTGAATGCTGAAGGCATAGTCTTGGTAAGGGCTAAGGCCCGTGACATTGTATTTGTAAAGCCGTGTCAATCCGTCTGGTGCAATGTCATAGTTATCTGAAGCCGGAACGGTGGCGATTGAAACGAGTTTTTTCTGTCCAGAAAAATCGTACTCGCGATAAATCACAAATGACGAGACGTTCCCACTGTAACTCCAGGTTAAATCAACCGCTGAATTGGTGGCCATTTCAGCGTTCCAGTCAAAATCTTGCGGCAATTTAGGCGGCTCTACCACATCGAGTACGATGAAGTTCACCACTGGGAAGGCACTGACGCCATCATTATATTGATAGGTGAATAATTTCCAGTTATAGCCGTATTGATAATCGGCGGCTACTTCTGGCATATTTACGATGGTTGCTGCATACGTTGAGCCCGATGTGGACACGGTGACTTTCCCGCGCGAACCTTCGTAACCCACGGTCACGCCGGCTTTAAAGCTGCCGATGCCGCCACCCACTTTGAAATCCACGGCGTTGGTGTTGATATAGGCTTTCTCTTTTTCTTTGCTCATCTCAATCTCTTGCGTGATAGAGCCGAACCCGTATCCCACGCCAGCGAGAGAACTGAATTCTATCGGATTTTTATATCCCGCTGCACTGCTTGGATAAGAGGCAGGGTCTCCTATGGTATGTTTCAGAACCGTTCCAGAAATCTGAGGCAGCTGAGGATAATCCGCTGCGATGGCTTCATATCGATCTAGTGACAGCACGGTATTTGATGCGTTATGTGGCATATTAAGCGCGATGGTCTGGGTGTTGTACCCTGTGACTTCGCCGCTTGCTCCCACAATTGGGGTCTTCAGTTCATACTCGTAAATCTCCATAGGAATCGAATAAAACGCCACGGAATCTTGGCCGGCAATAGACGTATACGTGATGCTTTGCGTCATGGTATCGGACTCAGCCGCTTCCCACGTCCAGTCGTGACGATAAGCCAGTTCCATTTCAAAACTTGCCACTTTGACGCCGAACACTGTGATGTCTTGATCAACGCCAAAATAAGCGCCTATAGATAGCGTATCCGACTTCGTGGAACCTGTGCCACCGCCATCAGATGCGGTATAAGATGTGGACGAATTGAACAAGTAATTATCGCCACCCTCTAAATGGACGAGGTCTTTAAAATAGGGAGCAGATGCCATAACCGCCAAGACTTTTGGATCGGTATAGCGGATGTAGTGTTTGTTGGTATAGCGCATGAAGGACGTGTCATTATCCATATTGAATAAGGCATAATAGCGATCGAGTTTGCCCACTGCGGTGTATAAAATTTCATGCTGTAAGCCTGTGATTTTGAAGCTGCTGTCCACGGTAGCATAAAGAGCATGTTGTCTGAGCAAGCCCTCTTCTCTATGTGGAAAGGTGCTGGTGAAAATTGAAAAATCCCAGAAAGCAAACCCTCTGAACCACCAATATCGGTTTGAAAAAATGCTCCAACCATCTGTCGCCCAACTGGATTTAACTTCTTGAAGTAGGAAATACTGGCTGACGTGTAAGCTTTCAAGACTATTGCCCGTGAAATCGCCATTTACAGCGCCATATTCCACGTAGTACTTGGACATTTCAACTTGTTGCGTGGTCCTTTGAGCGAAATCGTTAAGGCGCGTCGCATCATATAAAACTGAAGAGCCTGCATCTGCAGTATCTTCCATCATATCGTAAATGTAGAGGCCATCTTCGCCATAAGCATAGATGACGGAGTCAAGATAGATCATAAAAGCTTGGGTTCTACCCGCGAGACGGATCGGCGTGATATTGGCCACCATAGCTGGTGAACTGTAGTACTGGCCATCTCCGCGTTTTTTAGTATCTCCGTTTTCGTCTTCATAGGTGGTTAAATCAAAGTTGTCTGTGGATAACAATGCAAATTTATCAAGTTGTCCATTGTAGGCATAGACATTGAGGACGCGTGTGTGCATAAGTCCCGCTGTGATATCGTCTTCTGCCTGTGCGCCAAGTATGAGTTCATCGACGTTATCGCCATTGATATCGGCATAAGCAAATGCCGCACGTACCAGTTGACTTTGGCCATAAACCAAACTAAAAGGTTTCGCCACGGATAGCATGTTGCTGGTTTTGCTACCGTATAAGACGGCGGCTTGTGAATTGTTTCGATACGTGCTGCTATAGTAAACGCCCCAGCTCAGTGCAAGGTCATCGGTGCCATCGCGGTTAAAATCGCCCGCAAGGAGTGAGACCATATTCGAGACATAGGTGCCCTCTTTAAAAGGATAGGACCATGCCATCTCCCACTTTGACGCATTGAGATAGTTATCGCTTGGCGTGTCGCCCGCGTTGTTTGTGTACTTGAGTCGATACACTTCGATGCGAGAGTTTGAACTCGTGACCCCGTTGGCACCATCTGGTACGTAGACGGCAATCTCATCGACGCCGTCGCCATCAAAGTCCCCAGCGGCCGTTTGAAGATAATTTTGAAGCTGGTAAGGGGCTGTGACGAAATCTTCTGAGGCATATCGCCCGATGTTCCCGATTACTTTTGACGTGTTTTGAATCGTCTTAACGCTACTTACTGTGCCCGTTTTTGGGTCCGTGACATACAAATAAAGGCCCGCATAAGCCCCTTTGGCGATCCAGTCTTCTCTTTTAGATGTGGCTGGATCATCTACTGCGGCTGCTTGGTCCCAATTTCCAGCTGCCACGGTGACGATTTTATCCTTTTGACCACTTCCGGTGAAATTGCCTGCTACGGCAGAAAAGGCCGCGTAGCCTCCGGTGGTAAGCGCGTTTGATTTTGGCAAATTATCGCTTTGTGCGACATCCGTGTAAAACGCATGTTTGCTCGCAAGCATCGCCGCCCCGTCGCCATAGACCTTCGCGTCTTGTTTAGCATCGTTTGGCACTTCGGTATCCAGTGTCACTTTGCCTTCAAAAAGCTCGTAAACCGGTATAACGTCTACCCGATCTTTCCCATATGGGTTGTCTTTACTGGTAAGGTCCACGCCATCAGGTACTGCAGATGTGTCAATGCCTATCGCTGAAAACGCATCCTCATCTTCTAGGCTTGACCCGCTGCTGATTCCAGTGTCCACTGCAAAGACAGGTACTGAAGAAAAAATAAAGATGATGGCCAATAAAATACTAAACACTTTCTCATATAACTTCCTTTTATGATTTTTCACCTTGTTACCCCTTTCTTTACCCTTATACAACTAGTGTACCGTGGTTAATTAGGGACGGCTATCACCCATTGGGTGACAAAAATGAAAGCCGGAGGGGCAAAGGCCAAGGGGAAACAAACAAAAAAGGAGCCAGGCACCTTTTTTAGAGGTGTTCCTTAAGCTGCTCGCGTGAGCCAATCTCTAGCTTTTGGAAGATCCGCTTCAGCTGTGTCTTTACGGTGTTTTGTGTGATATAGAGTCTATTGCCAATTTCAATATTCGTAAGCCCTTCTGCAGCGAGTTTTGCAATCTCTAGCTCGCGTCCGGCGAGCTTCATCTTATAACTCGAATGCTTTTTTAGCTGCTTCGACACGTTTGATAGCGCAGCTTCATATGGGCGACTCAGGGCACTCACCGATTTTAAAAACGCTGTGAAGTCCGTTTGATGGCTGATTGCGCCAAGTAACGGTGACAACTGTTTGCCATTTTCCACAAATGGCAAGTAAAGTCTATCTGGTACACTGAGCTTTAGTGCTTCTTTAAGCGCTTCCATGGAAGCCCCTTGTCTCCCTATGGCATGATACGCAATTGCGCGATAAATTAAGAGGTAAATTTTTGAAAGGAGGTTCGGGAATACATTCGCAGTGGCCATATAGGCATCGCTATTGCCAATGAATGTGGTATAGGCCCCCTGGTTGATCAGCAGCCTGCCACAGGTGATCTCAAAAAACGATTTGGCTGGAAAATTGAGTTGACAATTTTTAAAGTCCCCTTCTAAGATCCAATCTGCAACGCCCTCGGTAGTCCCTGCTAACGCTTTGAGATAGGCCTTGCACAGTGCCATAGAACCACCAAGTAGCGGATCCTCTTCGGTTTCTTCTAACCGACTGATTCTTTGTACGGCCAGGTCAAAGTGCCCATGAAAGAGGTCGATGCGCGATAGTAAAAATGAGGCACACAGAACGAGATCCTGTTGCCTATATTGCTCTGCGACGTTAAGCGCTCTAAGTCCTATGATTTGAGCGCTATTTAAGTCGCCTAAATGGTAATAATATTCCGCCTCCATGACTAAATCTGCCCCTCTACCGTGGTTATTCACCAAATTATAGTATTTGGGCATCGCCACTTTGAGGGCGGCAACGGCATGTTCAAGGGCACCGGATTCGCGGTAAAACATATAAAGAACGGAGGGCGCGCCAAACGTCCAGCTGTTTTTTTGATCCAGAAACCGCACGGGTTCGCTCATGAGCTCAGAGGCACGCTGCACATGTTCCAGCATCTGGTTGATGTCGTTAAACGACGTCAAGCATAGAAGAATCTCAAATTCACCCATGAGGGCGTCTGCATCCTTAACCCCTGGCCTTTGAACACTTTCAATATATTCGTCACAAATCTGTGGAAAAAGGTCCATTTCATTGAGACAAAAAAGAGTGATCGCCGTGATGAGTAGTGCAATGGGGTGGTTTAGACGCTCGCCGATGGGACAATCCATTAGAAATTTATTGAATTCTCTGATGTTGTCGTTATGAATGCTATGGCCTAAATCGCGTTCAAGGGCTGTGAGCAATAACCCGAAATCCTTGCCTTTGTGAAAATGTCGCATCGCTGTAAAATAGGCGCCTTGTTCCATTTGCCACGTCCCTGCAAGGCAATAGATGGCGTATCTTTCATCGTCAGATAAGGTGTCGAAATGGGCCTTTAAAAATTCGGAGAACATGTGGTGCACGTGATAGTGCTTGGTTTTGGTTTCATAACTGACAAAGGCATTGCGCTCGACAACCTGATCGAGTAACAGTTTTGCATCCGGCCGTTTCCACATATGAGTGGCTTGCTTCAGTGTAAAGCGATCCAGTACAGATACCGCCAGTAAAAGATCTTTCACGGCCTCTGAAAATGGCATATACACTGTTTTTTCGATGAGGCGCATGATATTGGACGTCGCCAAAAATTGCCCTTCATCTTTATACCCTAGAAGTAGCAAATAGAGCGCACTGACCCAACCTTCCGTATGCCCATAAAGCTTTATGCTTTCTTCAGGTGTCACCGATAAGCCGCACCTTTTGTAATAATGGGTAATGTCTTTGGGTGTAAATTTGAACATCTCCTGATTAATGTGTAAAATGTAGCCTTTCAACACCATTTCTTCCAGTTTAAAATATTTTGTATAGCGCGTGGCAATGACAATATGAACGCCGTTGATGCCACTAACCAAAAGATGATCGAGGAGTGCGTTGGTCTCTTCGCATTCGATGAGGTGATAATCGTCTAAAATAATTAAGGTGGGTGCGTCACGTCTCGTACTTAAGTGCGTAAGTACCTGTAAAACTTTCTCTCTACTATTGAAGTCCGTTGGAAAGCCGATTCTTAGTAAGGCTTCGGCAGCCTCTAAATTTTGCTCGGCCACTAACCGGCATAGCATTGTCCAAAACTCAGAAAGTGAGCTCTCAATATTACGCTGCCAAAAAACGACAAAATCGCCATTTTTCAAGATTTCTCGAATGGCGGTGGTCTTCCCATACCCCATTGGCGCTTCCAGCATCGTACACGGAAATGCCTGTATGAGGCCAATTTTATTTTGTAGCTTTTCATTTATGTATATCGTCTCAGACCGTAATCCCTTGTTCTTTCCCATACTAGTCTCCTGGTGGCTTCACCTTATTGGTAATCTATATTAGTTATATCGTAAATATGACGAAAATGCAATATTGGGGTGCCTAGAGGGTGCCAGGCTCCATTCCAAGCTTGCATCCAAGCACAATTTAAACTATTATGAAAATATGCCGATAATGATTATAGAGTGTGTCATTCGCTATTGGATACAGGAGGTTGTATGAGCAATATAGCAGCACTATTTTCGTTGTTATTCTTTTCTTTGATTTTTGTCTATCTGGCTTTTGGCTTTTATATTATAAAACTAAGCAGCAAAGCCAGTATAAACAAGGCTTTTTTCGGCATTTGTGTGTCTATGTGCCTCTGGTCTTTTGCTTTTGGTATGGCAAATTTATCACAAAATGTGGAAAATGTTTTGTTTTGGAGACGGGTTTCTGCGATTGGCTGGTCTTCTTTATATAGCCTTATGCTCCATTTTTTCATATTACTTTCTCATAAGAACATGTCTGTGAAAGCCAAAAAACGCCTTGGACTTATACATATTCCCGCTTTCATCTGTATGTATGTTTTTTCATTTTCAAATAAGCTGACTGCCCTGCAATATAACCTAGTCAAGATAGACTATGGTTGGATCAACAAATCTGTCAACAACGGCTGGGATTGGTTTTTTAATTTTTATTATGTGACCTATGTCTTGCTCACCCTATTTTTTATTTGGAAATGGCAAAAGGATTTAAAAGATAGGAAAGCCTCAAATCACGCTAAAGTCCTTGTGGGCTCACTTTTCTTGGGTTTTATCTTGGGCTCTCTTACCGATATCGTCTTAAATTCAATAGGTATCGGGCCTTTTCCACAAATTGCACCTGTCTTTATTTTATTTCCCACATGGGCAATCTATTATTCAGCAAGGTATCACGGGTCAATCAATTATGAAAATGTACCAAAAAAAGAAATTATCGTGACTGAAGAAGTTAAGCAAAATTTATTTATTTACATTTCAGTAGCTTTTGTGATCAGTGGCGTGCTTAATTTCATGTTTGAATATTCTGAAGCGATACAAATTAGCAACCATAATTTGAAATTAGGCATTTTGAAAAGCCTTTTGTTTTTAGTGTCTGGCACTTTATTATTTGCCGTTCAAAGGTTAAAGAAAGAGCATTTACGCGAACGCTTTACA
>JBBRVO010000094.1:0-8988 GCA_038246775.1 Peptostreptococcales bacterium
GGTGTCATAGATGTCAGATTTAAAAAAGAAGTTTGAGAACCTTAAAGATAAGGCCGAAGGCGAAATTTTAGAAAATGTAGGTAAAGTGACTGGTAACGAAGAAATGGAATTGAAAGGTAAGTTGAAGAAAAAAGTTGTTGAATCTAAAGAGGCAGTTACTGATTTGAAAAACGATGTCATTAAGAAAATGAATGACAAAATTGATGCATCAGATGAAGTAAAAAAATCATAACATCATTAAAAAAATTAATTGTAAGGGGCTGTTGCAAATCCTAAGAAATTAGGTGAGTAATCGCTCCTTTATTTTATTATTATGAAATCAAATTTTTATTTGTTGTAACAATACGTGGAGAAATTCAACACTCAATAGTGCTAGTGACTGCAAACTTATAGTGTTTATTTGAATCTCCTTATTTACTTCATAAATGCCTTTGCATAAACTTCAGCCGAGCGCGTCATCTCCAGTGAAAAATCAGACATGTATTTGCGTGTCCCAAAAGCTTTAATATCTGCATCAAAATCGTAGTCGGGTTTAGATGTTTGTCTTTGGTGCATGTCCCTAAGTTCATCAGCTGATAATCGGTGGTACTTATTTTCAAAAACGATGAATTCGCGTTCGAAACGTTTTGGTTTAGTACGCGTGATTTGACTTGTGGTAGGGTATCCAATCACGAGCATAGTAATCGGAACGGTATAAGGATCCAGCACTAGAAGATCGCGATGGATTTCCACATTTTCGAGTATGTCGCCGATGTAACAGGAACCGAGCCCAAATGATTCAGCGGCAACAACCACATTCTGAGCGGCAATAGTGGCATCTTGTATGGCTAAAAACAGATCGCCCATGCCGGGTTGCCTTGCATCTAAGCCGGCTTCCATATAGGCGTCTAACCAGCGTCTCGTGTCTGCGAGGAAGATCAGAACAAGTGGCGCTTTTGCAATGAACGGTTGGTTATCACACGTTTGTGCCAATCTTTCTTTTAGCGTTTGATCGGTTACATCAATGATAGAATATAGCATTTGATTGCCCGCAGTTGGCGCTTGAAACGCAGCGTTTAAGATGGCAGCTTTAATGTCATTTGGAACGATTCGATCTTCGAATTGTCTGACGGACTTTCTGTTTTTAATCGCTTCAATTACTGGATTCATGTGAGCCTCCTGAGTATTAATCGTTATAACACTTTAAATGATACTGCTATTATAACTTTATTTAAGTGGGCAAGCAATTGAACGATGCGAAGTTGACAGCGCCTCATTTTTTTGTTATAGTTAGTTACACATATGATTAACTAGCTAACCAATTAACAAATGCTTTTAAAGGAGGGATGGCATTGAAAATAGATTTTAATAGTGAAAAGCCGATCTATGTCCAGATCATGGAGGAACTCGAAGAGGCTATTTTTACTGGCGTATTTGAGGAAGAGACCCAAATACCCTCTACCACGGAAATTTCTACAGGTTTTAGAATTAACCCAGCAACGGTTCTAAAAGGAATGAATATTCTCGTTGAGCAAGGGCTTATTTATAAAAAAAGGGGTCTTGGCATGTTTGTAACAACGGGTGCGAAGGGTCTGATTACGGCTAAGCGTAAAGATGATTTTTATAAAAACTATATAACACCGATGCTAAAAGAGGCGGAGAAATTGAACATAGAAGTTACGGAAATCATAAAACAAATTGAAAGGGGGCATAATAAATGAAATGTATAGAAATTAAGGGCTTATCAAAATCATTTAAAGATGACATCGCTATTAATAAAAATTCAATAGTTATCGAACATGGTAAAATTTATGGCTTACTAGGTAGAAATGGCGCAGGCAAAACCACCCTCTTAAAGTTGATGAACCAGCATATTTTCCCTGATGAGGGAGAGATTATAATTGACGGTGAAGTACTGAGTGCGCATCATGAACTGACACGAGAGCTTTTCTTTATAGGCGAAGACAATTTGTACCCAGGTTCATTTAAAGTATCTGATGCCTTTAAATGTACGCAGTCGTTCTACCCAACCTTTGATTACGAGAAAGCACTCGAACTTTGTAAGGCTTTTGATCTAAATCCCAAAAGACGCATCAAAGCATTATCTACAGGATATCGCACCATATATAAGATCATCACTGCATTATGCGTGAATACACCATACGTTTTTTTAGATGAACCAGTGCTTGGTCTTGATGCCAATCACCGTGCACTATTTTATAAATCGCTCTTAAAAACCTATTCTGAGCAATCTAATACGTTTGTCCTTTCAACACACCTTATTGAAGAGATATCAGGGATTGTTGAGGATGTGATCATCTTGAAGCAGGGGAAAGTTCTGATGCAATCAAGTACTGAAAAACTACTTGAAATGGGTTATTCAGTCAGTGGGGCAGTTGGCGATGTGGATCAATACCTGAAAGATAAAAAGGTATTAAATACGGATGAAATCGGTTCGCTTAAAGTTGCCTATTTGATAGATTCAGAAATTGATCGCAACATACCTGACACTCTACAATACGCTTCACTTGACTTACAACAGTTATTTGTGGCACTCACCAACTAATAAGGAGGTTTAAGATGGGAAAGAATTCATTAACCTATTATCAATTAAAAGAAAATAAGAATGCATTGATTATCTACTATACCATCCTTCTCTTGTTTTTTGGACCGCTGGCATTAACGCTAGGTAAAAATCCGAATGGCATGATTGGTGGCGCAGATGGTATAACATTGGTTTTTCTGTTCATTTTAGGCTTAAATGCATTTAAAGAGATGTTTAGACTCGCACTTCAAAATGGAATCTCTAGAAAAGCCTATTATATAGAACTGCTTAAAGTGGTTATCATACTATCCGTCAGTATGGCATTGATTGATACAATTTTAGGATTAGTATTAAGTCAGATGACCCGATATGAATCATTATTTTATCAAATGTATAAACTACAGGATCAAGTACCATTTTCAATTAATTTCGGTTTAGCACTATTGATGCGCGTGATGATGAATGGCTTTTTTATGCAACTGGGTTTATTTATCACAATTTTTTACTATAAACTCACTCGCTTTTGGGTATATGTTGTTTCTATCAGTGTACCACTTATTCTATTTATTATTTTGCCAATTTTAAGTCAAAATATAATTAACGGCTCAAAAGAAATGATGAACAGCCTAGAAAATGCATTGCTAAATTTTCAAGTGAATTTTTTTGGCACACCGATTAAGACTTCCGCTTCATTGTTGTTTTTTTCAGCTATACTGAGTATGGGTATTTATCTCATGCTTAGAAAAACGGAGTTAAAGAAAACCGCGGCTTAAATACAGGAGGTATCATTATTAATAAAACATTAGAACTTATGCTGTCACATGGTTCAATTAGAAAATTCACGGATCAATTGGTGGATGAGGATCAGCTAGATATTATAATACGCGCCGCTCAAGCGGCGTCAACATCAAGTTTTTTGCAGGCTTATAGCATTATTGATGTTAAAGATCCGTTGGTCCGAACTCAGCTTAAAAAACTGTGTGGCGATCAAGACTACGTTGAAAAGGCACCTGTTTTCCTCGTGTTTTGTGGTGATATGCATCGCATTCAATCGGTTTGTGAGGCAACTTATGAATCAGGCTGGACGGAATCATTTGTCATTGCCACTGTGGATGCCGCTTTAGCAGGTCAAAATGCGATGCTAGCTGCCGAGTCGGTCGGCCTTGGTGGCGTTTATATCGGAAGTATTCGCAACTATGCGCAAGAGGTTTCTGAGCTACTTAAGCTTCCAGAGGAAGTCTATCCTATCTTCGGTATGTGTCTTGGTTATCCAGATGAAGTGTCTGGGGTTAAGCAGCGTTTGCCTAAACAGATCGTTTATCATGTTGACCACTACACAGAGATGGATGATGTGATTCTTGAAGCGCATGATAAAAAGATTAGTGATTCATGGTCAGAAGGGGTTAAGAAAAAGTTTGTCAAGATGAACCGCAAGCATATGCTCGAATTCCTACAAGACCGAGAATTTTTAAAAAAATAATTAAAATGGCCATGGTGCTGACTTTTATCCAGTGGCTGGACTTTATTTTGACGGAAGTAGCTTCTATAGTATAATCAATTGAGCACTGCTTTTTGTAAAATGCTCATACACCATAGGAGGTGTCATGATGTCAGATTTAAAAAAGAAGTTTGAGAACTTAAAAGATAAGGCCGAAGGCAAAATTTTAGAAAATGTAGGTAAAGTGACTGGTAACGAAGAAATGGAATTGAAAGGTAAGTTGAAGAAAAAAATCATAACATCATTAAAAAAATTAAGTGTAAGGGGCTGTTGCAAATCCTAAGAAATTGGATGTGCAATCGCTCCTTTATTTTATTATTATGAAATCAAATTTTTATTTGCTATCAGCAATGGTGGCAAACAAAGCAATACAGCAATATGTTGGTCAAAGTTATACTTTCTTGGATCTTGAAGTAGAAAAAGCAACTTATGATTTTAAAAACCAAGGATATAGGGCGATTGCCAAATCAAGCACAAGCATGGACACAACATTTGCCATTTAATATAGTGAAAAATGCTTAATAATCAGGCGTTTTAATAACATTTTTAATCTAAACAAAGTGGGCTAACTCTTCCAAAATAATATAGATTTAACCTGTGGAGCGCTCTTGTGCTGGCGATATATAATAACTGTCTATCTTCCAAAGTACTATAAGTGACGTCATCCACTTCCCAAATAATCACAGCATCAAATTCCAAACCTTTTGACAAATAGATTGGCAAAATAAAAGTGCCTGTTAGGTCTGAACGAGTCTGACTTAGAATCAACTGGACATCAATCTCAGAATGGATTTTTGAATGAATCTTGTCAAATAGCTTTTGTGATGCCTTTTCAGTTTTACAAAGGATACCGATGGATGCATAACCACTTTCTCTACAAAATCTGATTTCGTTTAATAGCCCATCATAATCAGAAGCGTGTTCTCGTTTTATAATTTGTGGCACCTCACAATGACGGCTATAGCTTTGTAACGTTGTGTCGACAAATCGCGCGCTAAACTCAAGGATTTCATGGGCACATCGAAAGCTTTTGTCCATTGAGACTAAGGTGGCTTTTTTCTTACTGAGAGTATTTTTGATTGCATCGTAGAAGGAGAGATTTTCATGTTTTTCAATCGTTTGATTGATATCTCCTAGAATCGTGAATTGCGCACTTGGAAACATAAGCTTAAGGATTTCAAAATGCATCGGATAATAATCTTGCGCCTCATCGACGACAACGTGTTTGATATGGCGATAGTCATTGTAGCCATTTGACTTTAAAAACAAGTATACAAGTGCAGAGGCATCTTCATATCGCAGCTTTTTTGTGTTTAAGTTGTCTTTTGTATAAATTCTGATAGCTTCCATGAGCGACGGATCATGACTGTCTTTTACAAATGGTTTAAAGTTAGCCGTTTCATTAAAAATTTGCTTATAATGAGTGATCAATTTTTCTACTGACGCATTCGTTTGAATGTCAAGCTTATCGAGTTCAGTGATAAATTCAGCATGCATTTTGTATGCTAAGCTATCTTTTAGAAGCGTAGGATGTTTGTGTTCTGATTTTGAGAGAATAGATTCGTAGAGTTGATTTTTTGATTGAAATGGTTTTTCTAAAATCATGTCAAAGAGTTCATCAAATAAAAATGAATTGATATTCTCTTCACCAAGTTCGGGCAGTACCTGAGAAATATATTTTTCAAAAAGTGCATTAGGTGAGATGATAATAATGTTTTGGCTAGCTAGGTGATTCGATAAACCTTGATACATGAGATAAGCAACGCGATGCAAAGCAACAGATGTTTTGCCACTTCCAGCGACCCCTTGTACCATCATCAAATCGCTTGCCATGTTTCTTATAATTAAGTCTTGGTCTCTCTGTATGGTTTCAACGATGCTTTTCATCTGGTGAGAGGCGTTATGGGTTAACATTTTTCTCAAAAAATCATCGAGTATTTGCATGTCGGCATCGAAGTAAAACTCGAGTTCACCGTTATTGATTTCATATTGTCGTTTTAATCTAATTTCACCTGGTATTAGCCCAACTGGCGCATCATATGACGCTCTGCCGGTTCCAAAGCGATAAAAAAGACTTGAAATCGGCGCACGCCAATCGTAAACGACCCTCTCAAAGTCTGGTTCTTTTGTGACAGGATACCTTCCTATATATATCTTTTCCACCGCCTCTTCATCGTCAAATTTGAAGTCAATTCGCGCAAAGTAAGGGCGGTGCATAAATTTCTCGAGTTTGTCGATTTTTTTCAAATAGTCTTCATACCTGTTTATGGTATCTGATGCTTGTGTCGCGAGTTGACTTAATTCAACAAGCTGTTCAAAGCTATCGCTGGAGTTAAGATTAGAGGATATGGCATGCTTGCCTTCTTCACGCATCGCTTGTTTTTGCGTGATGATATCTGCCTTAACTTTTTCAGAAGTCTCTTTGAACGCACTTATTTGTTCCTTTGCGATTCGCTTCGTTCGTTTAAGATACTCTTTTTCTATTATAAATGTCTGATCCATTTAATCACTCCTCAAAATAGGTGTTCCTTGTGCAGTTTCCATGAGTCTTTAAATATACCATATTATTTTGGGAATTAATAGAATTGTAAACGTTTTTTTGCAATCATGATCGCCTTGTTGCTACACGATTTTCTATTATTACCATTTAGAAAGATTTTAGAAATAAATGCAATATATAGTTGACATTATGAATAATAAAGATTACAATATTCAATGTAGGAGGTGTTGCATTTGTGAAAAATAAAAAAATGAAAATAGCAAGAATAGAAAGTGATGTTTCACAGGAGCAATTGGCCGAAATGGTTGGTGTTACTCGACAGACAATTAGTCTTATTGAATCTGGAAATTATAACCCGACTTTAAAATTGTGTACAGATATTTGTAAAGCACTTAAGAAAACTTTGAATGATTTATTTTGGGAGGAATGATTATGAATACCGATAAAATAGTCAAAGAAGCAAAGCTTATTATGTTTACAGGCATACTACTAGGTGGTGTTTTATTAGGCTTAGGCATCATATTTAGTATATTGGATGTAAACTTTATATCGAATAAAAGATCACTCATTGGTTTGTCTTTAATCCCATTTAGCGTGGCATTTGTTTATTACTTGAAATTAGCGGGGATTAAGAAGACACCAGAAAAAATGAAAAATATAATAATTAACGAAAATGATGAAAGGCTAGTTGCATTAAAGAATGAAGCAGATTCAAAAGCTTTTAGGATCGTTCAAGCCGCTATATTTTTAAGTTACATGGGATATACGCTGATGGTACCAGAAGATATTTTTGAATCAGTTGGTTGGTGGATATTGTTAAGTCTTCTATTTGTAACTTTCATATCACAAGGCATACTTGCTGCTATTGCAATGAAAAGCCCAAAGTCAGAGGACTAGACTATTACAAGACGAAAAAGTAAGGCGCGATTTGATAAGATACAAACAAATCGCGCCTTTAAATATTGGTATAATGCATCTTTTAAGCCTTGTTCGCTCGCTACCGCTAATTCTGACGTTAAATGCGCGTAGCGGTTCAGACCACGGGTGACAGGCAACACAATGGCTGAAAATTTTTGATAGTGGCTGTATGCAAGTGAAATTAACGGTTGTAAAATCAGCATGTAAGTTTTCGCCAAAATACTTTCTGACTCTCCCTCAAAAGTGGTAAAATTGAAGGAAGTCATGTTGAACATTCTACTTGGAACGCAATTAAAGTGCCTGGCACCCAGCGGTGCCTAGGGGTGTAAAAACTGAAAGGAGAGTACGTCTATGCAATTTTTGGTAAAAGCGATGGATTATAAGGATGAAGAGGCGATAAAGCGCAGGATGGCTGCAAGAGAGGCACACATTGCAGTTTCCAAGGCATTGAAAGAAGAGGGTAAATATTTTATTGCAGCCGCTATCTTTGATGAGCATGAAAAAATGATCGGTTCCGTAATTGTCTGTGAATTTGAGTCTGAAGAAGTATTACGCAATTGCTTAGAAAATGATCCTTATTCAAAGGGCCAAGTGTGGGAAACTTTTGAAATATCAAGATGTAAAGTAGCTGATTTTTTTCTATAGAAATGCACCATTAGCTATTGTGTAAGGTCTATTGCTGGGTTTACTGAAACCGGTGTACCTTATGGCATATTTATAGATGAGGATGATGAAGATTCTAATGATGATTTGCCATTTTAACTTTGGAAGGAAAACTATGAAGGCAAATATGAATAAAAGAAATGATATGATTGTACAGTGGGTCGTTGATAAAATTAAAAAAGATTTTAAAGATGATGTGAGTCTTCTGCTTACTTATGGTTCTTATGAAGATGGCACATCGAACCCATTATCAGATGTAGATTTCTATTTTATACCCAATACAGAAAATGCATATAAGTTGTGCAAAACCTTTATTGTTGAGGGAATAGGATATGATTTATTTCCGATGTCTTGGAAAAGAGTTGAAGGGCTAGCTGAATTGAATGAATGTTTGATCCCATGTCTCGCTAATGTGAAGATCCTATATTCTCATTCAGAAGAGGATAACTTTCGATTTAAAGAATTACAAAAAAGACTAAAAAATAATTTGAATAACAAAAATTTTATGTTAGATAAATCAGCCAAGCAGTTGGAAATGGCTATGACATTTTATCAGACGATGTTGTTTGAAGAAGATATCTGTGAAATCAGAACTTTGGCGGGTAAAATCGTAATGTCTTTATCTGATACTGTGGCTTATGCAAATCAAACCTATTTCTCTCGCGGACTAAAGAAACAATTAGAAGATTTAAAAAATATGGAAAGTATACCAATAGATTTTTTATTACTGTATGAGTCGGTTATAAAGGCAACTTCTGTACGTGAGATTAAAGACTGTTGTCACGAAATGATAAAGCATACTAGAAACTTTTTGATTAGCAAAACTGAAAAATCAAAAGGAGAACAAAAAAAAGCGAACTACGAAGCGCTTGCAGAAATTTATGA
>JBBRVO010000095.1:0-8930 GCA_038246775.1 Peptostreptococcales bacterium
ACAATCTACTTCCCACTTATCGTACCAAACGCGCTCATGATCGAACCAACTGAAAGCGAAAGCAAAGAGACGCTTGATGCCTTTATTGAAGTGATGATTCAAATCAGCAAAGAAGCTGATGAGACACCTGAACTTCTTAAAAATGCACCAACGACGACTCAAATTCGCCGCGTTGACGAAGTTCTTGCAGCGAGAACACCAGTCCTTAAATGGGAAAAGAACTAGTCTAGGAGGCAACAATGCAAAAGAAGATAGTCGTGATTGGTGGCGGACCAGGTGGTTACGTTGCAGCAATCAGAGGCGCACAACTCGGCGCTAAAGTTACATTGATCGAAAGACATAAAATTGGTGGAACTTGCCTCAACTACGGCTGTATACCAACTAAAACCCTTTATAGAAACGCTGAACTCTTGCACACTTTGGCACATATCGAAGATTTCGGTATCAAAGTGGACGGTTTTAGCATCGATATGGATAAGATTCAAGCCCGCAAAGACGACGTCGTAAAGACGCTCGTCGGCGGTATTGAGCAGCTTATCAAAGCAAATGGCATCGAAGTCATCGAAGGCTCTGCGAGTTTCCTCTCTGCGAACACGTTGAAAGTGGTCAAAGAAGATGGCGAGACGATAGAAGTCACAGGCGACGATATCATTATAGCAACTGGTTCTACGACACAGATTCCGCCATTTGAAGGCGTCAAGCTTCCAGGGGTCATCACGAGCAAAGAACTTTTGGAAGTGACTGAGGTTCCTGAGAAACTCGTCATCATCGGCGGCGGCGTCATCAGTATGGAATTTGCGGGTATTTTTGCCGCTTTAGGTTCAGACGTTTCAGTACTTATCAGAAGTGACCGCTTTTTAAGAGAAGTGGATACTGAGATTACTAAACGATTTGGTGCCACTTTAAAGAAAAAAGGCGTGGACCTTCACAAGTCAATTGAAAATATGGCAATCGTTCAGACGGAAAATGGCTTAGCCGTTACAGGCAATGGTCCAAAAGGTCCGGTTGAATTTCCAGCGACAAAGGTACTGCTTTCAACAGGTAGAATTCCTGTGTATAGAGATTTAAACCTCGAAGCAGCTGGCGTCGATGTGTCGAAAAAAGGCATCGCATGCGACCACCACACGTTCAAGACAAATGTCGATCACGTTTATGCCATCGGCGACGTCAACGGCATCATCATGTTGGCACACGCTGCATCGCATCAAGGTTTGGCAGCGGTTGAAGCCATTATGGGCATCGACCATAAAGGCAACCACGATGCGGTTCCAAATTGCATCTTTGTATTCCCTGAGATTGCAACCGTCGGTATAAGTGAAGACGAAGCAAACGAGCAGGGAATCGCCATCAAAAAAAGTAAATTTATGTTTGGTGCAAATGGCAAAGCCCTATCAATAGGCGAGCCAGAGGGCTTCATCAAAGTGATTTCAGATATGAACGACGTCGTTATAGGCGTTCACATCATGGGGCCACATGCATCGGATTTAATCGCAGAAGGCACACTTGCCGTTGCAAATAAAATGACGGTGGACCAGATTGCCAACACAATCCACGCGCATCCGACGCTTTCAGAAGCGTTTGCTGAAGCGACCCTTGGACTTCGTGGTGAAGCAATTCACATGGCGCCACCTAAGCTTAAGAAGTAGATGATTAAGGAGACTGAATGATGAATTTCGATTTAATTAAAAAAAATGATCCAGAGCTTTATGAATCAATGGCACTTGAGCTAAAAAGACAATCGAGCAATATAGAATTGATTGCTTCTGAGAACTTTACAAGCTTAACAGTAATGGAAGCCATGGGTTCACATTTGACCAACAAATATGCAGAAGGCTATCCTGGCAAGCGCTACTATGGCGGCTGTGAATATGTCGACATGAGTGAAAATCTTGCAAGAGACCGTATGAAAGCACTTTTCGGCGCTGAACATGCGAACGTGCAACCACACTCTGGTTCACAAGCGAACATGGGCGTCTATATGGCAGTTCTTGAGCCAGGTGCAAAAATTTTAGGAATGAACCTTTCTGACGGTGGCCATTTAACACATGGTAGCCCAGTTAACTTTTCTGGAAAACTTTACAACTTCGTCTCTTACGGCGTCGATGAAAATGGATACATCGATTACGATGCTTTAAGAGATTTGGCAGTTAAAGAAAAACCACAGATGATCGTATCCGGCGCAAGCGCTTATTCTAGAACGATTGACTTCCCAAGAATCAGAGAAATCTGTGACGAAGTTGGCGCACTTATGATGGTGGACATGGCACATATCGCAGGCCTTATCGCTGCGGGTATTCATCCATCTCCAGTCCCATATGCTGATTTTGTGACGACGACGACGCACAAGACACTCCGTGGCCCAAGAGGCGGCGCGATTCTATGTAAAGCGGAGTATGCAGCTCAAATCGACAAAGCAATCTTCCCTGGTATCCAAGGTGGACCACTGATGCACATCATCGCAGCAAAAGCGGTTTGTTTCAAAGAAGCGATGACAGAAGAATTCAAAACGTATCAAAAGAAAGTCGTTGAAAATGCATCTACTCTTGCAGCAGCACTTGCTGAGCGCGGCTTCAAAATCGTCTCTGGCGGTACAGACAATCACTTGATGCTCGTTGACCTCAGAAGCAAAGACATCACTGGTAAAGTCGCTGAAAAATTACTCGATGAAGTTGGTATCACTACCAACAAAAATACAGTGCCAAATGAAACAGCTAGCCCATTTGTAACAAGCGGTATCCGCGTAGGCACACCAGCTTCTACAACGAGAGGTTTTGGCAAAGAAGAAATGATCGAAATCGCTGACATCATCAGCTGGACGATCGACAACCGCGATGCAGATTTAGACCCTGCACGTGCGCGCGTCAAAGCGTTATGTGATCGATTCCCTCTCTATAGGGAATAATCAATATTGGCGTCAAGCACAACCTTGACGCTCCGACCCCACGAGAAAAATGGCCCTTGCCTTGCAAGGGCCATTTTTCTGTTTTGGATTAAAGCAATGCATAGTGATTAATTTCTTAGATTTCAAATTGTATGATGACCCATCCATGCACTCAGTTTTCAAAATTTTTGAGACATCAAATCACTTATTATTTTCTGATCATTTAGAAATCCATATGATTGAACTTCCAAAGATTGAAGGGTATAATAGAGACATAGACAATCCTTTACTTGTTAAATGGATGACGTTTCTAAATGTAAGGAGTGAAAATGATATGGCAGATTTAAAAACCAAGGATGACCTTCCTGAAGAAATTTTAAGGGCTCTTGACGAACTAGATAAGTTGAGTTTAGATCCGAATATGCGCATGGAAGCTTTGAACAAGGAAATGTGGATTAGAGATCAAATCGTACTGATCAACATGGCAAAAAATGCAGAAATAGATGGCTATGCAAATGGATTTGCAAAGGGCTCAGCAGATGGAGTAAAATTAGGCAAAGCAGAAGGCAAAGCAGAAGGCAAAGCAGAAGGAAAATATCTTGCAAAGAAAGAAATCGCTCAAAAGATGAAAGCCCTCGGTATTGATGATAACTTAATCATCGAGGCCACCGAACTTACAAAAAATGATCTTGAAAGTCTATAAATAATCAATCAAAGAAGTTATCTGAAATGATTTTTTAAAAATCATGACGGATAACTTCTTTTTTTACTTGTCAAATACTGTAAAATTAAGTTATACTAAAACAATATTAAATGTAAAATTAAGTAAAATATATGTGAGAGTTTCAAAATAAATCTGAGGGGTGTCATCGCGATGAATGAGACAAAGGAATTGGGTCAGTTAGAGTATCATTTAGGAACTGAAAAAAAGAAGCGCATTAAAGTTGATTTTCAAACAAAAGGCAGAGTCTATATTGTTAAAAAATGTATGATATTGATGTTTTTATTCATACTGTTGATGATTGCATCCATGAGTTTTGCTGCCACAGAAAATGGTGATTTTAGTGATTTTACAGATGTTCGTTCAAATCATTGGGCGGTATCATTCATCAATTCGCTTAAATCCACTGAAATCATTAGCGGTTATCCAGATGGCACGTTTAAGCCACAAGCAAACGTTAAGGTTAATGAGTATATCGCCATGACCGTTAAGGCTCTTGGTTATCGCTTTGATGCACCAAATGACGATTGGGCAAAAAACTACATTGCTAAGGCACTTGATCTAAAGATCATAACGCCTAATCAATTTAAAGATTATAATGCTTTCATCACAAGACAAGCTATGACGGTTGTTACCGTTAATGCGATTGTACTTACCGAAGAAAGACCTTCCACAGAATACGATCAATTTGTAGCCAATAGCATTAAGGACTATCAAACGATTTGTGACTTTTGCAAACAAAACATTCTCGATGCCTATAAACTCGGCATTACCACTGGTTATTCTGACAAGACCTTTAGACCTTCACTTTTCTCAACTAGGGCAGAAGCTTCTACGCTAATCAGTAAGATCATCAATCCCGATTTAAGGGACGTGCCAAAATACGATTTCAAATCAACGATCAAACAATGGTACTGGGTTAAAGAAGATGGAGAAAAAGTCCTTGCCGAAACAAATATCAAGCGTACTGGCGTGTTTACACTGGTAGATGATGATTTCTATATGCCAGTTTATAAAGGAATCAATGTCACTGAAATGTATGAGCTTGGAAAGTATATGAATAAACTCTCAGCAGAAGCAGGGAATAGTCCATTTTATGTTTTTGATAAAGGACAGGATGGGTTTGCTATTTATGGTTTTAAGGATAAATTAACATATACCTCAATCTTTGAAGAAAACAATCAAATGCCGGATCAAGTGATGCAAATTCCTGCAAGGTTTGAAATTATTCTTGGTGGAAATGCTTATATGTATGCTGATTATTCCTATTTGATTTCGCTTGATAAAGTGAATTACGAAAAATATCGAAGCTTTATTGAAAAAATGATTCAGTTTCAGTTTAAACAAGATGCGGTGACGGTTATAAATAAAATAAACATGGCAATGGCTACCAATCAACAAGAGTTGGTTAAATTTAGTACCTATGGCAGAAACGTTCAAATTAATAATACAAGTGATCATATCAAAATCGAATATTCAGTCAAATATAATTAAGGAGTGATCTTGTGAATCGAAACTTTAAAAGAATAATTAGCTTGCTTTTAGTCCTTGTATTGGTTGTACCTTTCTTTGATGGCTCTAACGTATACGCACAGGATTATGACCCTACAGCGTATAATAATATTGGTCAATACTTTACCTCTAACGCACAAAATGGCATGACGTGGGGTGAATACAAGACGTTTTACGGTATTCCAAGCGATGTTCCCTATAAAAATCCTAAAGGGTGGTTTTTTAATATCGAACTCTGGCAAGATCAAAATATTGTCGCTTATGGTGATTATAAAAATGTGCCTAACAATGATTTTAAAAATGCCACACTAAAAAACTACACAGGCGATTTAACCGTGGGTATTAAAAACAAAGGTTACTATAAATCGGGTAGCTTACTTGGTGAATACCGCTACAACGGATTTGATGCGGTGGGTAATCCGTACGTTAATATTTATTTTCCTGCCGATGCAGACTCAGGCAGAAAGCCAGAACAAAAGAACTGGATTTATCAGATATGGGACAAAAATAGTAGTTATTATAAGGCAACAAGAATTGAGAAAGCAAGTCAATATTTTGATACAGCAAGGTTAGGCGGTTTTCAAGGAACTTCCGTCCAATCATGGATCGAAGAAACGCTCCCCTTTGACATCGTAAATTCCACAAACTCAAACAAAGAAGCCTACAACTACGCCCATGTAACCACAGCACCTACCACACGGTTTTCAGGTGAAGCCCTTATGTACCATCAATCCAACGTTGTTTATTATCAAACATTCTCAATGAATAAAATAGAGCAAAATAAATCAAAGCTACCGCTAAAACCTTATATTGCATCGTCAAAAGTGGGCGATAAATTAGATCCAGACCTTAAGACCTCACTTGAATACGAAGTGAAGCTCACTGGCATCTATCAAGATAATGATTTATGGTCGCCATCTGCCACTTATGAAGGTGTCCCTGTTGAAGTGGCACGAACCATATACTACACAAGGGATGAAATAAAGTCTTGGACGCTTAATTTAAAAGACAGCCTAACAGGGCAGACCGTAAAAGTCGAGAACATAAAGCCCAATGGCAATAAAGGATCTAATACCTTTAAAGTTTCTATTCCCTACGAGACATACAAACATCTTCTTTCAAGTAATCCCAATTCAGAACATAAAGTGGACGTTTCCTTCAATGGTGACGTGACGGTTTATTTTTATAATGGTGATTCACTAAAAGCAACTATCGGTACAAATAATAGTGAAAAAGCACCTAACCTTGAAAAGCTAGATGAAAGACCGTATCAAGAAACAACGCCACCACCGATGGTTGAAAAAATCAAACTTAGCATCGATGCACCTCGTTATATGCTTGATACAGAAAAATTCAAAATAGTTGATGCTACCAATAAACCAGATGGATCAAGCAGAACCGTTACTATTGATAATGAAGCACTCTCAGAAACAGAAGCCAATTCATTTTTAGCAGGACAACACGTTTTTCCACTACTAGGTAAAGACAAGATTTATACCTATGAAGTCACTTATAAAGATGAACTAGACAACTTAGTTAGATTTAGTAGTTACGTCATCGTCTACACAACGAAACCTAGAGCGCAGTTTGTGACGGTGGGGTGCTTTAAAGAAAACAGAAAGATAACCGCCACAGCCGATTTTGGCATCAATTCTGCCTACTTAATCAGTCATTCAACCTTTAATGTTCTTAACTTTGACGCAACAAGTGACGTGGTGAATAGTATTAAATTCAAAACAAAGAACTCTAGCATCATGGAATTTTTAGTTAAAGATGACTCTGAAATCAGTATGACTATGAAGATTCAAACCACTGTTTCACCTGAACTTATTGAAAGATCTGATATTCCTTCGGGATATTTTGTATCAGATGATTATAACCAAAGTTACCGAATTGATAAAGACTATGAACCTTCTATAATTGCTAACATTTGGTCATCGGTCATGGTAAGAAAGGAAACCTTAGATTTCACCTATGAAGGGGCATCTTACGATGATGACGTTATAAGCGTCAACAAATATGCCATCTATTATGATGAAAACGGTGATTCAATTCCAGAAAAATTAATGAAGCAAGGTGACTGGGCTGATTATAATGGTTTTATCGCTGAAAAGCTCGGTATGTATAAAATCGTGTTTGACGTTGAGGAAACTTTCGGTCAAGAAACTATAGAAGCATTTATAACCGCTTCAGATATACGTACCTCAAAAGTGGAACGTGTTTTTTATGTCGACAACGTATCACCAGTGACCGCCATTGAAACAAACATTGAATTCAATATTCCTAAAGTTGATTTGATGGTTCTAAATGATCAAGGCATTACAAGAGAAATAAACGACAGCATCAAGACAAAGCGAGTGGACTGGATTAATGCACTTCAGGTTTCAAAAGGTGTAAGTGCAACGATTCAAATCTGGGATCTATTCACTTATACCGATTCAAAAGCGGTCACGCCAACGCAAAATACTGGCGGTGGTTATCCTTCGCCAACTTGGAATTATGCCTCTGGTGGCTATACAGGGATGCTATCCCTAAAAACCGTTCGTGACAACGGTAGTTACTATGACAATGGCTATTCTCAGTCTTATCAGTCCTGTGAAGATGTTCCTGTCTACGGTGGTGCTAAAGACTTCGACTGTTTCATTAGAGGGGACTGTTGGGGCATCATTGGTTATAATCGGGTATGCACGACACAGTGGGAATGGGTAAGTGATTACCAGTGGACCAGCAACTACTACGGTGATTATCAAGGCATCATCACTAAAGCGGTTAAGCAGACCTTTGATCCAACACTTAACCTTGAATCAGAAAAATATGTCATCTATGTGGCTAAAAACAAAATCAATAACAATGCCGATTTTAACGCCATTTTAAAAAAAGCGCATTCAAAAGTCATCTTAGTAGGTGATCCTGCCCTTCAAGGGACAATCAATCATTTTGGATTTGTGGATGGCACTCAAACGGTTGATAAAATCATATCCGATGTCAATGAAATAATCGGGAACGATACAGCACTTGATAACAAGAAACTGTTACTTGTAGGCGAAACCTTTGACACTTATTTTTCAGACTTTGATATTGAAAAAGACAGCCTTATAGACAGTGGCATTCAGTACGTTCACGATCCTAATTTTTATGACAATGGAACTGGCATCGAGACAGGGGCGATTGCAACTTTCTCTGACAGTGCCTACACCTTACAGACACCTAAAAAAAGCTTCTCAAAGACTGGTAAGTTTACGATCTACAGAAAAGTAAAAGATACCATTACAGGCTACCCATCATTTGAGATGGAATCAAATGTCGCAAAGCTAGATATCTACGTTCATAGAAAGCCAATCGCCGACTTTACCCTCAATTGGGATTACGACTCTGGCTCTGCTACTTATATGACAACTTGGGTTGATAAGTCGTACGACCTCGATCATCAATTTACAGACGCTCAAAAGGGTATTAGAGATCGCAAAATCATGTACCGCAAAACAAACGGTGATAATGTTTGGATCTACGCGATTCCAGGCAACCTCACATCAGGGACTTATGAACTCAGATACACTGTCAAAGACATTGAAGGTATCTGGTCAGATGAAATCACGAAGGTATTCACCTTAACCACAGAGCCGCCCATGCGTTTAGAGGCTAAACTCAAGTCGACCAACACAGCGTTTTCCATCTTGTCACTTCCAGCCTCAGAAGAGATCACTGTTTACGCCCTTATAACGCGCTACCATAAAGCGCACAGCCTAAAAATCAGTTTAATCAATGCAACAAGTCAAACGCTTCAGGAGAAAGCGTTATTATTAAGCATGTCGCTTC
>JBBRVO010000096.1:0-8534 GCA_038246775.1 Peptostreptococcales bacterium
CGTGACCATTTTGTCTTTGATTAATGCACAGTTATGAGACGTGTCAATCAAAAATCCCTCTTCAACTTTTTGAGATTTATAGGGGAGGGTTGTGACCTGTCTAATAATTTTATTGGTAATGAGATTGTCTTCCATTTCCACAGCATGGGCGTAACTCGTTCTGAAATTGAGTTTAAGAAACCCGAAGTAGTCAACGCCATCGCGCTGAAATTTTAAGCACATTAAATCACATGGTTTTATGTCATCGGTCTTTTGCATCGCATCAAAGAACAGGTCCGCCACAGCAAGTGACAACTCTTTGAAATCGTTATGTGCACTGCCTAGTTTTGTTGCGTTTATCATATCTGAAGTGGATATATCAAGGTGTTCAAAGAAACCCTCTATGTGCTTGCCTGCATACTCGCTGATTTCTAGATCGAGTTGCATTGGCCTTTCGGACAATAATTTTACGTTACTCTGTGCATCGAGCACATGTAGATAGGCTTCAAATATTTGCATTTTTTCTCCTCTGACGGTTCTTCACTTATTCTGTCGTATGATAGACGTTTCATACAGCCTCATGCTCTATATAGAATAGCTTAGTCTTTTTATTTATTCAAGTCAGTCTTAATAAAAAAAGGCTGCGCCTTCAAACAGCCTTAAGTAATTGGCATTAATTTGATTTTTTTCCACTGAACCAGAAAAAACATGCCGAAATTGTCTTGTAAATGCTAGGCAAAGATTCAAAAAATTTAGTATACTATTTTTAGACGTAATACAAAACACTTTGTTCCAATGAAATCAAAAGATATGAAGCGTTTTGAACAAGGAGGTCAAATGAACAGTATAGACTCAAATCGCAACTTTATGAAATCCAATTTTGACAATTTTAAAAATCAAGCCGTTTCAGATCAGATGAAGGGCGTTCCCGCGCCAAGTCTACAAAAATCACCAAAACCTGATGCACAAATCATCTCTCTACCGCGTGACGATGGACGAGAGGCAAAAGCATCCATTCTTTATGATGCCTTAACTGGAAGACGCAGCATCAGACAATTCAGCGATGTACCCATGACACTCTTAGAGCTCTCTTATCTTCTCGACGCCACGTGCCGGATCCAAAAAGTGATCGGTGACAATGTCGCAAGCTTAAGACCAGCGCCATCAGGTGGGGCACGGCATGCTTTCGAGACTTATTTGGTAGTCAATAACGTAGAAGGTCTAGAAAATGGCACTTACCACTACCTCCCTTTGAGCCATCAGCTAGAAAAGCTGTCACTCTCAATTGATCCAGAGCAACTTGTCGACTCTGTAAACGGCCAAAAATTTGTTGCGTCATCACACGTTGTCTTCTATTTTAGCGCCGTTCCCTATCGCGCTGAATGGCGCTACGGGCTCAAATCTCACAAAGTCATGCTCATTGACCTCGGACACCTCGCTCAGAATCTCTATCTCGCCGCGGAAGGCATCCGCGCAGGCGCTTGTGCTATTGCATCTTATGACCAAGATAAAGCAGATGCCATTTTTGAACTCGATGGTATAGATGAGTTCATCGTCTATATCGTCCCTGTTGGCAAAAAACCATAAACATGAAGAATTGATAAAAAACATGTTTAAATGCCAACGATTCAAATAAGATAATGGTTAAAAAAATTTCATAGTCACAATTATATCAACTCAGGAGGCTTCACAAGATGATCAATGAACAAAGATTGGTTGACGCATTTATGGCATACGTTCAGATTTCAAGCCCTACAAAACAGGAAGGCCGCTTTGCGGCATTTATATGCAAAGAGCTCGAAGCACTTGGCTTAGAAGTCAGAATTGACGATGCCGGTGAGAAAGTTGGCAGTGATACGGGCAATGTCATCGCAAGGCTCAAAGGCAATGCAGATGGTGACACGATCTTATTTAGTTGCCATATGGATACCGTTTCTCCAAGCACCTTTATCAAACCAGAAATCAGAGATGGCATCATCTATAGCGATGGCACGACAATCCTCGGCGGCGATAACAAAGCAGGTATTGCTGCGGTTGTAGAAGCACTTCACACACTTGTAGAAAACAACTTGAATCATCCCGATATTGAAGTCATCTTTAGCATCTTTGAAGAAGGGGGCTTACACGGCGCCAAAAATCTCGATTTTTCTCAGATCAAATCCAAGCATATCTTTGTTCTTGATAGCGGTGGCGATCCCGGTCAGATTATCGTAAAAGGACCTGCTCAAGACAAACTCGAATTCAAAGTAATCGGAAAACCCGCACATGCAGGCGTCGCACCTGAAGAAGGTATCAGTGCAATCATGGTGGCAAGTCATGCAATAAGTAAAATGAACCTACTCAGAATCGATTCTGAAACGACTGCCAACATCGGTCGCATCGAAGGCGGCTCAGTTACAAATATCGTACCTGCTGAGACAGTGGTCATTGCTGAGGCCAGAAGTCTTGATAATGACAAACTTAAAAAACAGTCCGACCATATGGTGGCCTGTTTCGAAGATGCCGCTATGGCGTTTGGAGCAAAAGTCGAAGTTAAAGTCACACGTATGTATTCGGCATTTTCAGTTGATGACAATGCGCCGATCGTTCAAAAGGCAATGGCCGCATGTACAAACATCGGTCTTAAAGCCTACACAACAGCCTCTGGTGGAGGTAGCGACACCAATGTCTTTAATGCAAATGGCATTGCCGCCATCAACCTTGGCATCGGGGAGAAAAAGCCTCATACTCTCGACGAACACCTACACATCAAAGATCTTGTTGCCACCTCAAAATTGGTACTTGAGTTAATTAAAGGTCAAATCATTTAGCAGGCATTTAACAGAGACAGGCACTAAATTTCGAACAAAAGCACCAACGTCTTAGGAACGTTGGTGCTTTTATCATTCTGGCGCACCCAAGAGGGTTCGAACCTCCAACCAACGGATTCGAAGTCCGCTACTCTATCCAATTGAGCTATGGATGCATGCGTTAATTTAATTATCTAATACATAATAACAAATAAAATAACAAAAAGCCACCCCGATATTATCAAGGCGACTTTCGTATTGGTGATCCAACCGCGACTCGAACGCGGGACACCCTGATTAAAAGTCAGGTGCTCTACCGACTGAGCTATTGGACCATGGCTGGGGATACAGGATTTGAACCTGTGAATGACGGAGTCAAAGTCCGTTGCCTTACCGCTTGGCGAATCCCCAATAAAAAATGGGGCGGCTGATGGGAATTGAACCCACGTATGAAGGAGTCACAGTCCTTTGTCTTAACCGCTTGACGACAGCCGCCATCTCTTAAGTTGTGCCAGAAAATAAATGGTGCGTCCAAAGGGACTCGAACCCCTAACCCCCGCCTTAGAAGGGCGGTGCTCTATCCAGTTGAGCTATGAACGCAAAAAATGGTCGGGGTGGCAGGATTTGAACCCGCGGCCCTCTGGTCCCAAACCAGATGCGCTACCAAACTGCGCTACACCCCGTCATTAACTGACGAATTTTATTATACATGAATTGCCTATATGCGTCAACCACTTTGCGAATATTTTTTTCGCTTAACCTTTACAGTTTCTTCACAGAACCCACCTTTTTCAGACAACTCAGAACATTGCGAAAAGAACGGCCTCATACAAATGTCAACGGGACAATAGTTGTCTTGATACCCATATCGCCCAGTTCGACAATACCCACTGACGGATAACCGCCAGATCTAGGCTGTGATGCACTTCCAGGATTAAATAGCTTCACGCCGCCTTCACGTGCTTGTGTGACCATATGTGTATGCCCAAAGCAAACGAGGTCATAATAGCCTTCAATCGCTTTCAGATGAATTTTCAAAAGCGAGTATTTAACGCCATAGTGATGGCCATGTGTCAATAGGATATGGTAACCCATGATTTTTAATGAAAGATCCTCCTCGGCATTGGCATACGAATCACAGTTGCCTTTGACCGCATGCACCTGAAGGCCTGTAAGGTGTCCGATTTTGACGGCATCCTTATAATAGTCTCCGAGATGCCAAAGGCCATCAAAGGTGTTCGGATGTGCTTTGATATAAGCCACAACGGCGTCAATATAACCATGTGTATCGCTAACGACGAGTATTCTCATAATACATTCCTATCATATCTTTCAAGACTTTTAGAGCATTGGCTCTATGGCTAAGGGTATTTTTTTCTGTGTCATCGAGCTCAGCAAAAGTTTTGCTAAGTTCTGGAACGATGAAGAGCGGGTCGTAACCGAATCCGTTTAAACCGAGAGGTGCATGTCCAATGACGCCTTTAACCTCACCGCGTGCGATGAGCGTGTCGCCATTTTCAAAGATGAGCGTCAGCACGGTTACAAACTGCGCCGTTCTAAAGGCGTCTTCTACGCCCTCCAGAGCCTCTAATAGTTTAGCGTTGTTCTTTGCGTCAGACCTCGGCTCTCCGCCGTAGCGCGCAGAATAGACGCCTGGTGCGCCATCTAAGCAGTCGACTTCAAGTCCTGAGTCGTCAGCTAATGATGCGAATCCCAATTTTTCATACACGGCTTTTGCCTTAATCAGTGAGTTGGCTTCAAACGTGGCGCCATCTTCGATGATTTCTTCATCACCATAACCGGCATCCCTCATGGTCTCCAAATTGAAATCGAAATCTGAAAGGATGGCCTGAATTTCTTTGAGTTTGTGTGAATTGGTCGATGCGAGAATGATTTTCTTCATAGTCTATACCCACTAAATACTTAATGCATCATTTTGATGCACAATCAATTTTTGAATACCGAGTTCAGCCATTTCCATCAACGCATTCATTTGAGCCCTTGAAAATGGTTTTTCTTCACCAGTGCCTTGAATTTCAATATATTCACCTTCACCAGTCATGACGAGGTTCATATCCACATGCGCCCGCGAATCCTCTTCATAGCACAAATCGAGCCTCACTTCGTCGTCGATGATGCCCACGCTTATAGCAGCAACCGATGTCGTGATTGGCGACTCAGTCAAAAGGCCATTCGCTATTAGTTTGGCCACAGCGTCTTTAAGTGCAACGTAAGCGCCAGTAATAGAAGCAGTTCTCGTGCCACCATCGGCTTGAATGACGTCACAGTCAATCCAAATTGTGCGTTCGCCAAGCTTTTTGAGGTCTACAATCGCACGTAAAGAGCGTCCAATCAATCTTTGAATCTCTTGGCTGCGTCCGTCGATGCCTTTCGTATTTCTCTGCTTGCGCTGTCCTGTGGAACCAGGCAGCATGCCGTATTCCGCTGTTATCCAGCCCGAGCCTGCACCTTTTAAAAAGCCCGGTACTTTTTCTTCGATAATGGCCGTGCAAATCACTTTCGTAAGCCCCATCTCTATAAGCACGGATCCCGCTGGGTGAACAATGTAGTTTCTCGTGATGCGTACTGGTCTGATCATATTGTTTTCTCTGCCATCAATTCTCATATTCGTTTCCTTTTTTTCAAATTTGAACTTTCAATTTATAGACATAAGGGCTTACAGATCTTCTGAAAGCCCTCCTATCACATTATTTTAAAAAGTTGATAATGCCTCTAGACATAGCTTCTGCAGCCTTTTGTAGATAAGCTTCAGACATCATTTTATCCTGTTCCTCTGGATTGGAGATAAAGCCAAGCTCCGCTAAAACAGAAGTCATCTTTGTTTCTTGCAAGACGACGAGTCTCGGTTTGCTTTCGATGTCTCGGTCGACTGCGCCAAGCGCTTTAATGAGTTCGGTTTGAATGCTCTTCGCAAGCCCTTTATCACTTGTGAGCGAATCATCACCGTAGAACACTTCTATACCGGACACAGCTGAATTGGTAAATGCATTGATGTGGACGCTTACGAACAACGTCGCATCGAGGTCATTTGCGATGGTGGCTCTATCGTAGAGACCGACATACTCATCTGTGCTACGGGTCATATAGACTTTGAAACCTTGTTTTAGTAGCTCACTTTCAAGCATTTTTGCCGCTTTAAGCGTCAATATTTTTTCTTGCGTCTTCGTACCCACAGCACCAGGGTCCTTGCCGCCGTGTCCTGCATCGATGACGATCAGGGTTTCTTTATGCAGCGAATCACGAATCACTGTGTTGGTGAAATTTAAGACGATCGCCGAAGAAGAGGACGCTTCTACATATTTAGTATTTTCAGCCAAAGTCGCTTCAATTTTGTAAGTGCTCGCCGTTTCTGAAACGACAAATTTTTCGATGATATTGTCGTTGATACCCTGTTCAAAACTGCCTAAATCCGTTTTGTCTTTCGGAATTTCCATGGTAATTTTTCTGCTTGCCGCATCATATTTTGATGTATAAGTCGTTTTGCCAAACAAATTGATGTTCATCACACCGCGTTCGTTGCTTTGCTTCACATAATCAAAATTGTTGATTGGATTGTTCGAGATATAGACAAGCACCTGAGAGCCGCTATCTTCCACGTAAAAATCGTCATAAGTGACTGGTTCGCTAAGCTCGATGATTACCCGCGTAATGACATCAGTAGGGAGATAATCCACACCAAATTTGCTCTTATCCAGTTGCTGGTAGGAGATTGTCTCAATCTTGCCTTTATTGACAGGTAGCACTTGATAAGCGCCGCTATTGACTTTTAAATAACTGCTGACGATATCCACAATCAATTGATTGCCTTTTATTTGAGGATTGTACATAGGGCTTTCACTCGTCCCAATCACTACAGTGTCCGTACTAAAAATTTGTTGGACGTTGACTGAATTGACCGTATTGATTAACCTGATAACCATCTCACCTGTTTTGGCATCATATGAAATATCATGCCCGCGCCGTTCGTTTTGATAGACGACGACCCTTGTATTTAATGGGTTTGTGTTTGTTTGTGAAATCTCAACTTTATCCAAACCAAAGATGCCATCCGCAATCTTGTAGGTCCAAACGCCATTTTTGACACTTGTTCCAGCAGGGAGCTTAAATGCGGTGTTTTGAAGATCTACGACAATTTTATCTTGTTCGCCAACATCGGCGCCTCCGATGACAAATGACGTCGTATCCACTTTGCCTGAAACTTTGAGCCTAATCTCCGGAAATTGTTTTTTATAATCTAAATACGCGCCAGTAAGCGTCTGTGCTTTTTTATTGATTGCCACAGTTCGGGTTGCTTCAATCCACGTTATGTTAAGACCGAGAACATCGCTGATAAAGGCGAGCGGTACATAAGTTCTACCGATCAGTTCACCCGAGGTATTCTTATAAGTCATAATTTTGGGGGAGACGCCATTTGGAAGTGCTGTTTTGACGCCACCAATTGTGGCATAAGCATTGTCCACTTGCATGACGACATTTTTTCCGCCGTAAGCAAATGAAATCTCTTCGGTGGCGGCATTCCATTGGTACATAATACCAAGTTCTTTAAGGACTGCTGAAACCGGTAAGAGGGCCCTGCCATTCATAATAATACCTGGCGCGTCAGAAAAGATATCAATACCACTGTTCATAACGTTAATCGGCTCATAAAGCTTAAACAAACCTGTTGCTCTATCTTTTAATTCGACATTTTCAAATTCGGTATATTTACTTGCATAAGTCGTCGGTGCCGGTATCATCAGTACGGCGCATAATAATATGATTAATAGTTTTTTTGTCATTGCGATGTCCTTTCTTGATGCCTATCAGCCTATCACTTTATAAAGTTCGTCAGCTTCTGGAGACTCAATCATTTCACAGCGCGCATCGGTTCCAGCGCCACCAAAACAGATCGTTTTATCCAATCCTTCAGTGATCTTACCAATACATGCGTATGAAATATTTGCAGCTTTCAATTCACGTTCCATATCTAATGCCGCTTCCGACGAAATACAAATGACCATTGAGCCACTTGAAATCAGTTTAAGCGGATTAATTTGATAAAAGTCACCTATTTTTCGCGTGACCGAATGGATGTCAATCGCTTCATAATCGATTTTACATCCCGCTTCACTTGCTTCACAAAGTTCGTGTACGGCGCCTAAAATTCCGCCTTCAGTTGCATCGTGCATGGCACTTGCCCCTGCGAGTGCAGCAATTTTCCCCTCAGGAACGACGCTGATTGCGTCGATCATGGATTTTGCAGTGGCCAATTCCTCAGGCGAAAGATAGCCTGATAGCTCACTTGCCTTGTCGTGAGCAATGATGGCCGTGCCTTCTGTGGCAATTTGTTTGGTGACATAAATTAGATCGCCCGACCTTGCACCTGACGTTTTAATAAGCGACTTGATAGACGTTTTCCCGATAGCGGTTGCAGATACAATCGTGCGATTGACCGCCGTGGTAATTTCAGTATGGCCACCTATGATTTCAACCCCCATGGCATTGGCCGTTTCATTTGCCTCGCGGAGTATGTCTTGTATCTCAGCCTGTGAGGTATGCTCTGGGCATAAAAGTGTCAATAATAGGCCAACTGGTTCCGCGCCACTTGAAGCAATGTCGTTGAGACACACGTGCACGGCAAGTCGCCCGAGATTTGAGCCACTGCCCGTTATTGGATCGGTAGTTAATACACACGCCAAATCCCCAAATGCGATGGCCGCACAGTCTTCGCCGACGTTTGGTCTGATGAGAATATCCTCTCTGACC
>JBBRVO010000097.1:0-8316 GCA_038246775.1 Peptostreptococcales bacterium
ATGTGACGTCATCGGCCACGATGATTTTGGTCTTTCAGCACCTGCAGACAAATTGTTCCATGCATTTGGTTTTACTGTGGAAAATATCGTTGCACGTACAAAGAAATTGATCGGATAAAAGCAATTCTATAAAAGCAATCAATTAATAACACACCTGAAATGACTCAGTCAATTTAGGTGTGTTTTTTTAAGTGCGTTTTCTACACTATAAGAATCAAAATAAAATGGATGCTAGTCTTGATAAGTGGGAAGTTTAAGTGTTAAACTATAGCTGGTAGACATACATATTGGAGGAAATTTATGAATAAGACGCTATCGATTAAAAACATACTAATATCCATAATAAAATCCATTGACGCATTCAACGACTTGCTTGAAGGCCATCATAAACGCACATCGATCATCGCCTATCAACTTGGTAATGCCTACGGACTGAATAAGCAGCAGTTATTTGATTTGGTTCTTGCGTCATCCTTACACGATATTGGTGCGTTATCCGTTAAAGACAAAAGACAACTCTATGAAATGGACGTTGAAAATCCTGAAGCACATGAGATTAAAGGCGAGCAAATGCTCATGGGCTTTAAACCGTTTGCTAAAATTAGTAAGATCATAAGGCACCACCATGTTAAATATAGTCAAGTTCAAAGTGGCAAATTGAATCAGGAAAATATTCCTATTGAAAGCTATTTTATTTGTCTTGCTGATCGCATAGACGTCTTGTTGATGCGATCTGGACATGGATTTGACCAACATACAGAGGTCATAAGAGATATTAACAACCGTTTTGGTGATGTCTTTGCGCCATTTTTATTTGATACGTTTCAGCAAGTGGCCAAGTCGCCAGAGTTTTGGAACACTATTGAATTCAGCTCTTTTCAAGATTTATTGCTTCATTCTTTCGATGATAATGTATTCGACGTTGGCAGTGGCGATATTGAAGACCTGGCCATTGTTTTTGCTAAAATCATTGATTATAGAAGCCCTTGGACCACCATGCATTCTCAAACGGTTGCTCAAGTTGCCTACCATTTGGCTGAAATAATGCAACTCCCGGAAGAGGATTGTTTTAACCTTAAGATAGCAGGTTACCTGCATGATATCGGGAAGATTGCAATTCCAACAGAATTGCTGGATAAAACAAATAAATTGACAGAAATGGAATTTGAAACCATAAAAAATCATGCGGCATACTCTGCTCTGATCTTATCACCGATAAAAGATTTAGAAGATATCTTAGATTTAGCCGCCAATCATCATGAAAAACACGACCAATCAGGGTATCCATTAAAAATGAATGTTGAAAAATTTACCATTCAAATGGAGGTGCTGGCGTTTGCAGACATATTCTCAGCTTTAACTGAAGATAGACCCTATAGAAAGCACATGAACCCTGACAAGATGAAGTCGATACTCGCTACATTTACACCAGAGAAATTAAGTGAAGATGTTTACAAGATTATTATAGCGAACTTTGACGAATTGTTGGCTCTAACACATATGGATTTGTATTAATAAAAGGCAGCCTATATAAAAGGCTGCTTTTTCAATAGGTAGAATTGCTATCCACCTTTGCCAACGATCAATAATAATGTTAATATAATCACATGTAAGTACAAAATTGGCAAGCAAGGAGGCGTTCCATGAAACTTGAAGCATTCAGTGCCCACTACAAATATCGCATTCTCAAGCATGCCATGAAAGAAAAGAACGTCTCACGTACTTGTGCGCTATTTGGCATCTCTAGGGCAACCTTTTACAACTGGAACAGAGCGTATATGAAGCATGGCATGAGTGGTCTCGAGATAAAGGATCCAAAAAAGCCAACTATGCCCAATAAAGTGAGCGTTGAAACAGAAAATCGAATACTCGTCTATGTGGCTAAGTTTCCTGCCGATGGACCGAAGCGGATCTACTACGAACTCAAATCGGATGGCGTGTCAATTGGTGAAACGGGCATATACAACGTTTTAAAGCGAAACGCCCTCACGACTAAAGCAAAGCGCGCCGACTATGCAAAACAAGTCTCTTTTACAAAACAAACGCAGCACACATCTAAGTCGGAAACGCATAAAGGGCGTCTTAGCAAAACTGAAAAGAGCGCTTACCCAGGGCATTGCGTCATCCAACGCATCGATTTTATGGGCACCTTTGAGGGCATCGGTAAAATCTATCAATACAGCGTCATTGACACGTTTTCACACTGGGGCATCGTCAAACTTTATAATAGAAAAAGAGACATAGACATCTGGGACTATTTTGAAGTCAAACTCGTCTATCTCATGAAGATATTCAATCTTAACATCGATAAGCTTTTCACCGTGAAATCTAAAGCGTTTGTGCCGTTTTTTGTGAGCGGCGAAAAATATCAGGAAATTTTGGATGCTTATCAAATTGAGCATCGGTTTATTTCGCAAGAGTCACCTAAAACACTTGAGGCTTCAGAAACACTTGAAGCTTCAGAAACACTTGAAGCCCTAGAAGTCCTTGAAGCATTTAATAGGCTGCTTGTGACAGGATTTTATGAGAAAATTGGAAATGACGTGCACTTTGACTCATTTGCAAAGGCCGAACGGTCCATCAATAAACTTGTGCGGCAAACTAATTTTTCAAATGCGATTACAAATGGCATCAACGTCGGTAAAACCCCTGCAGAAGTGGTGCTCAAACGCGCTGCTGAAAACAACGTCGATCTGGACACCTTGCCACTTTGGTTGATGGCGGTCATTAATGCGCCAAAACGGGGGGCGCAAGATCAGGAAACTTATAATGAGGAAACCTATGATGAGGAAAAGTAAGATAGATCAAGTGATGGCCGATAAAAAAGATAGGATCGCTATAGTCGGCGGTGGCCTATCGGGGCTATTGATGGCGCAGGGGCTTCAGAAGAAAGGGTATTCACATGTCACCGTCTTCGAAGCGAGCAATCGCCTCGGCGGCAAGCTGCATACCGTTTGGTTTAAGGGGAAATCCTATGAACTCGGCGCCGTGTTTGGACTACCTGCTCAAAAGCACATGAAAGCCTTCATGAAGGCTTACGGCATCAAAGCCGATGGTCCAAGACTCGCACGCGTTTATTCCGATACAAATGGCGAAAAAATCACTCAGATTCCCAAGGCCTCTCTTAACGATTTGATGCGCGAAATAGATCGACTGCCGGATGTCCTATCAAATCATCCCTCCCTAAGCCATGTAAATCTCGTAGCGCTTGAGCCATCCTTGACCCTGTCATTTTCTACCTGGTGTGACATGAACCAATTTGTCTTTTTAAAAACGGTTTATGCCCATTATTTTACCAGCTACGGACTTGGCGATATAGAAGACCTACCAGCCATCTACGTCCTCAGTATCATGAATTACGATACATTGATGGCTTTTATGGAGCTCCCTGAGTTTTGGACGTGGAAAGAAGGCGTCTCAACCCTCATCAAATGCCTTGAAACTCAGATTGACGATATTCGGTTGTCGCAAAAAGTCGTGGCTGTCAAAATCGATGACAAAAGTCAGGAACTAATCGTACAAACCGCTTTCGAGTCAATCCGCTATGATCAAGTGATCCTTGCAGCACCTCTTGATCAATTTGCTGACGTATACCGCTTTGACAAAGAGATGAAGCAGTTTTTAGAGGGCATCAAGTATCAAAGCTATAGCGTCTATCTGTTCACTGCGAAAAATAGTCCCAAAGGATGTGGTTGCATCACAGAGAATTTATCGATTGTGAGGCGAGGGCATCTCGTCATCTGGAATTCTAGATGGGCGCAAAGTGACGTTGAAACACTGGTGACAGTCTATGCGTATGATCACCCTGACGATTCAGAAGAAACGGCGTTTCAATTGATTGAAGCGGATCTTTTAAAGCTCGGGATCCTAGAAGCAAAACTATACCACTTGAAACGCTGGAAACAATGTCCCTACGCTACCACCAAAGACCTTCAAAACGGTTTTTATGAGAAACTCGAGTCTATGCAAGGCATTAACAATCTATATATGGTGGGCGAAATCATCAGTACAGTATCCATGGAAAATTGTTTGCGCCATACTGAATATTTTATCGATCGACATTTTTAAGGGCCCATTTTATGCTTACCTTATGTCAAAATTTTTCAAGCAAATGAACGCTGTACCAAATTTCGTTAAACTAAGTTGTAAGAATGGGTAGCACTCATTTTTGCAACTTTTTTTTACTTTCAAGTGCCGTTTGCACAAATTGTTATGCATAGACTGAAAACAGTCAAGTTCACTGTATACTGCGGAGGAAACAAAGTGTAAAATAAACATGAAAGACAAAACTGAATAGCGTTGGAATTTCAACAATTTTACTTTTTTGACAAGCCTACAAATTCTGAATATACTGAAAATGATAAATAGTTAACAAAATAGGAGGGTACGATGCAATCATTTAAAATTCTTGAAATTAAAGAGAGCATTTTTGAAGACAACAACCAACAGGCGAATCTTCTAAGGGCATCACTTAAAAAGGAAAAGACATTTTTACTGAATTTGATGTCGTCACCAGGTTCGGGAAAGACGACCACGCTTGTAAAGACCATTGAAGCGCTAAAAAATGAACTGCGCATCGGGGTGATGGAAGCGGATATTGACTCAGATGTCGATGCAAAAACCATTGCGTTAACGGATACAAAGGTCATTCAGTTACATACAGGCGGCATGTGCCATCTCGATGCGGATATGACCAAACAAGGGCTTCTTGCCATGGGCACGGAAGGTATTGACCTTGCCATTCTTGAAAATGTGGGCAACTTGGTATGTCCCGCAGAATTTGATACAGGGGCTTCAAAGAGCGCCATGATCTTAAGCGTCCCGGAAGGCGACGATAAACCGCTTAAATACCCGCTCATGTTTTCCATCGTCGATGTGGTGCTCATCAACAAAATCGACACGCTACACGTTTTCGATTTCGACATGGAGGCTGTGCGTGCGCGCATCAAAAAACTCAATCCAAATGTAAAAGTGATTCCAATTTCTGCGAGGACGGGCGAAGGCATCTCAGAATGGACGGACTGGTTACGTACAGAAGTGGCGGCTTGGAATCAAGACTAAGACTAAGAAAAATCAAAATTTTAATTAAAGTATTTAGGGGGGCAACAAAATGGCAACTACAAATGAACGCGTGCTCGATCTAGCGAACAAAATCAGCCGTACAAAAAGGGGTTCAAAGGATGAAATCACATCGGCGCATCCCGAGTATAAAATTTTAGAGCCAGTCATCACTGAAGAAATGGCAGAAGTGGCACTTTGTATGGAATTGCGCAAGCCAAAGAGCGCAGCGGAGATTGCCAAAGAATGCGGCAAATCCGAAGAAAAAACAGCGCAGCTTCTTTGGGAAGTGGCGATGGCAGGAGCGGCGTTCGTCAATGAGATTGACGGCGTCGACAAATATTGGCACGATATCTGGGTGCCGGGTCATATGGAAATGATGGCCAATCACAGAGAAAATGTGGCGAAATACCCACAGATTGCAAAAGCTTTCAACGATTATGGGCTTAAGAAAGGGCCAGCTGCGGCAGGCCTTTTCCCTGTTGGTACGGGACCGATGCGAGTTATACCAATCGAAACGTCAATAGAAGGTGAAACGCGCCGCGCGTCTTATGAAGAAGTTTCAAAATACCTCAACGAAAACACACTTTTCTCCGTGTCAGATTGTTCATGCCGTACGTCGCGCGAGGCGATGGGTGAGGGCTGTGGGCATTTAAAAGAAGACATGTGTATACAAATGGGCCATGCGGCTGAGTACTATATTCGTACAGGACGTGGTCGTGAGATTACGCGTGATGAGGCGTTTGAGATCATTCAAAGGGCTGAGGAAAATGGCTTGATGCACAGCATCCCAAACACTGACGGACCCGGCAAGACCCATGCCATCTGCAACTGCTGTGGCTGTTCATGTTTTGCCCTTAGGATCGCAGGCATGTTCCTGAACAACGACATGGTGCGTTCTAATTACGTTTCAAAAGTCGATGCGGAAAAATGTGTGGCATGTGGCGAGTGTGTGGCGGTATGTCCAACCAACGCGCTTAAATTAGGTCAAAAGATCTGTACGAAAGATCCAATTGTGACGAAACCACGTATCGATTTCCCTTCTAACAGCGAGTGGGGGGCTGACAAATTTAACCCAGAGTATCGAACCAATCGTGAAAATGTTGTAGATACCGGAACGAGCCCATGTAAGACAAATTGTCCGGCGCATATTTCCGTTCAGGGCTACATCAAACTCGCGTCGCAAGGCAAGTACAGAGAAGCACTTGAACTCATTAAAAATGAAAATCCTTTTCCAGCGGTTTGTGGCCGTATTTGTCCGAGAAAATGTGAAACGGATTGTACGCGTGGTGAACTGGACGATGCGGTATCGATAGACGAAATTAAGAAATTTATCGCGGAACAAGACCTCAACGCCGCGCACCGCTTTGTGCCTAAAAAAAGGCATGATTATGGCAAGAAGATCGCCATCATTGGGGCTGGTCCATCGGGCTTATCATGTGCCTACTACTTAGCCATCGACGGTTATGCCGTTACGGTGTTTGAAAAACAGAAGGTACTGGGCGGCATGATGACACTTGGCATCCCATCTTATAGACTTGAAAAAAATGTCGTCAATGCTGAAATTGACGTGCTCAGAGAGCTTGGTGTTACTTTTGAAACGGGCGTAGAAGTCGGCAAAGACATCTCACTCAGCGCACTTAGGGCAAAAGGCTATGAAGCCTTTTACCTGGCAATAGGGGCACAGACTGGTAGAGGGCTCGGCATTGAAGGCGAAGATGCGCTATGTGTCCAAACAGGCGTCGATTTCCTACGCGAAGTAAACCTCGGCAATCAGACGATACTTGAGGGCAATGTCGTGGTCATCGGCGGCGGCAATGTAGCCATTGATGTGGCCAGAACCGCCGCAAGAATGGGCAGTAAAAGTGTTAACCTATTCTGCCTTGAAAGTCGCGCGCAAATGCCGGCACTTGATGAGGAGATTGACGATGCGTTATCTGAATCAATTGGCATCAACCCATCATGGGGACCAACGCGTATTTTGACTGAAAATGGCCGTGTAACAGGCGTAGTCTTTAAGAAGTGTCTCTCTGTACTGGATCAAACGGGTAAATTCAATCCTGTGTTCGACGCGGACGATGAGAAAATCGTGGAAGCGGCGCATGTGCTGATCTCGGTTGGACAGGCTATGGATTGGGGTTTATTGTTATCGGATTCAAAGGTTCAGCTTAACCCAAATAAGACGGTTAAAGTCGATGCCTTTACGCTTCAATCCGCTGAAACAGATGTCTTTGCAGGCGGAGACGCCATGACGGGTCCACAATTTGCCATCGATGCTATCGCTATGGGTAAAGAAGCGGCAATCTCAATCCACCGCTATGTACAGCCAGGTCAAAGCTTGGTCAACGGTCGAGACAACAAAGCTTATCACGTACTCGATAAAGATAATTTGACGTTTGAAGGGTATGATGTAACGCCGAGACAAAAGGTTGACCACGTGGATGGAACAAAAGCCAAAGGCACGTTTGCCGATATGCGTACGACGTTTACAGAAGAACAAGTCAAGCTAGAAACAGAGCGCTGCCTCGGATGTGGGGCGACGACAACGGATGCGTATATTTGTATCGGTTGTGGCGCCTGTACGACGCGTTGCAAGTTTGACGCAATCACACTTGTAAAAACTTATGATGCTGAAGGTGTAGAATTTGAAAAGCTTAAGCCGACGATCGTTAAAAACATGATTAAGCGCAAAGGTCGAATAGCTATGCATAAAGTAAAAAAAGCTTTTATGGGAATCAATTGAGTGTAAGGGGAGGGAACGCGTATGCATGAACTTGGCGTCGTTTTCGAAGTGGTTAAGAAAGTGGAAGCCATCGTCAAAGCCAATGGTTTGACTCAGGTGGACACCATCGTGCTACAGATCGGAGAGCTTTCATCTATGATCCCTCGGTATGTGGAAGCTTGCTACCCTGCTGCTGTGGATGGGACGAAGCTGGAAGCGACAAAACTCAAAATCGAGATTTTGCCCGGGAAAGCACTTTGCAATGATTGTAATATAGAGTATCATTTAAATGAGCAACAAACCAGATGTCCCTCTTGTGCCAGTGAACGCTTTGCCCTTCTTGGGGGGAAAGAGTTTATAATCAAGGAGATTATCGCGTGTTGAGCAACTCATATGATTGGATATAGGAGACTACGATTATGCATATGGCAGACGCACTCTTATCGCCTGTTGTAAGTGGTGGCATGGCAATAGCCGCTGCAACAACAGCGACGTACGCGTACAGAAAGATTTCGAGAAATATTGAAGACACAAAG
>JBBRVO010000098.1:0-8306 GCA_038246775.1 Peptostreptococcales bacterium
GCTGCAAGAGGAAAAACTGCATTTGCCTGTGCCATGACCAAAATTGCAGCTAAGGTCGCTGCAATGCCAGCATCTCCGATTGAATCGTCATGTTCCATGATTTTTAGCGTTGAAACTGGAGCTGCAAAGCTTATGAAGAGTATCTGTACGATGGCAAATACACCGAGTCCTGGTAATCCAAACAGGATCAGCAGCGGAGAAAAACCCTTTGCGACCCAATTGAGAATGTTCTTTTTATCTAGTACATGCATGATAGCCATCATGATAACCATGATTGGCAATATAAGATAAAGTGAAAGCTCGACACCCGTTCTACCGGAATCGAGCATAATGTTTAATATTTCTTGCATAGTCACCACCAATTGATTCTTATTTTAAATTTCAAATAAGAGTAAATAGCATTAATTAACAAGCTGATTTTGTATGAGCCAAAAGATCGATAGCATTGCCAATAGGACATAAATCAGTAAATTGGCCAGTTTGTGTAATCGTTGCTTTGCCAGTGTTGTAAATATGGCATTTGCACTAAAGGCGAGCAATAATAGCGTCAAATTTTCATCAAAACCAATCACGATGGCATGCGTCATAATAAGTAGCATTACGGGTGTTTTAAAAAAACGATAGTTTATTTTTAGAATATTTTCCATGGTGTTACCTTTCTAAGCTACTTTTATTTTCTATCATCTTCTTGCTTTGACGTGCAAAATCTTTAGCAATTGTCCAACCTATCGCTTCAGTGACGCCAGCAGCGGTTGTGGCGTTAAGTGCATTACCGATTCCTGGAATCCAACCGACGAGAAACTGTGAAATTCCGCGACCGACAAATGTGGCAGTCGTCGTTGCAAGCGTCGCTTTAGCAGCTGATTCTGTGAGTGCGATGCCAAACACGGCACCTAGTGTGACGATCATGCCAACTTGTATTGGAACGATAACGGCATTGTCTGTTCCAGGTATTTGGGCGAGTCCTGCACCGACGCCTGCAGCGGCAACAGATGCGCCATGTATGATCAATTTTGCTTTTTTCTCTTCAGATTTCGTCATAAGAAGTCCTCCTCAAAAGCTATATTCTAGCGATACAGTTACTTTATTCAACATGGGTCTTCAAAATTCCTGCAAAGTCTTAAATAAAATGCTATATAATCGAAATAATAAAAAACAAACGGAAAATCATCCCGTTTGTTATCGTATCATATAAAATAGGTTTTGTTAATTAACAATTTTCTCCCAAATCTGTTGCATAAACGCCTCTATGGTTTTCTGAAGTCCACATAGAAGCTTCAAAGTTTAATCTTTTAAGAATATCTTCAATTGGATCGAGGCATCTGTGTACTCTTGTTTCGATAAAAAGATCCTGTGGAAGTCTTACATGTAGACCCATTTCAATCGCTTTAATCGCTCGTTCCATACCATCTGCAATGTGTATGCTTTCAAATGAATCCTTGATTGACTGTTTTTCTCTCTCTTCCAATTTCATTGAAAATAAGTTTTCAATGTAGTCGAAAATTGCAACAAATAAGTCTGTCTTATGCATATAAAGTTCCCTCCATAGTTCTTTTCGTATTTTAGTATCTGCTCAATTTCTATAATACCACAGATTGTACTAAAATCAAAACAAGAATATGAAAGTTTTTTAAATATTCTCACAATTTGCTGCGCATATATTTATTTTAGCCCTTCCATCAATTTGATGACGTTTTCAACAATTTGATTCATTTGTACTTCAGACGTGATCGTTGCTTCATTATCGCCCTTTTGAAGGCCATAGTTGCCAAACTGACCATGGTTGCCGCCTTCTATTTCATAATAAATCGTCGAATTGGGTAGAAAAGGTTTTTTAGCATCGCGCTTTTCTTTTGTGACAAAGGCATCAAGTGAGCCAGATATAGAAAGCACGTTGAGTGTACTAGTAGAAAGGTCATTGCTTTTCCCAGCAGGATATGAGGCAAATAAGATGAGCGCATCAAACGCATCCGGATTATCATAAACAACTTTAGCTGCCATAGAGCCGCCTAAAGAGTGTCCACCAATCGCCCAAGTGTCGGGTATACCGAGTGTCTCCTTTAGCGCCATTGCCTTGTCAGCATCAAATACGGCGAAATTAAAGGGCATTTTTACGATGACGACAGGGATTCCAGTTTCTGCTAAGCGCTGTGCCATAACGGCGTACGCTTCAGGTTCAACTTTAGCGCCTGGATAATACAATAAACCTGGCCTTGATGTGCCGCTAACTGGCGTAAATGAGATAGTGTCATCGGTTGAATCCACGGTGACTTTCTCTGTACTTTGCATTGCTATGAGTGCCAATGTATCTGGTTCGTAGCTTTCCATAATCCAAGCCCCCCCATAAAGGATGAAACTAATTATGATAACCAATAAGGCTATGCGTATTATTTTTCTATTGCGTTTGAATTTTTTTGATTTTTCGGGTTTTTGGGTTTTCATAGTTTGTCTCCTAATTCATGATTTAATTCATCTAGTAAGGGTATGGTTCCTGCCATGCAATATACATCCAGTTGATGCAGTGAACGCGTCATTGCCACATAGAGCAATTTAACATCCAGTGGATGGTGGGTATAGTGCTCTTCAAGTGTTACGATGACGACGGCATCGAATTCTAAACCTTTTGCAAAATAAGAAGGCACCAATATGACGCCTGCACTATAGTGTTCTTCTTTTTCGTCGAGGATCTTGACAGCATGCCTTTTAGTTTTGTCGAATGCTTTTTTGACGACGCCGCATGCATCACGCGTCTTACATAGGATAGCAATTGATTTATACCCTTTAGCTTGAAGGCTATCCACTTTCTTTTCTAGTTCTTTGAGAAGTGTTATTGGATGCATGAAAACATTAATTGTGGGTGCTTCACCATGCCTGATGACGGGTTTAGCATAAATCGTTTGTGGGTCATTTAAATTTGTAAGCACTTTATTTGCTAGTGTCATAATTTCCACCGTTGTACGATAGCTTTGCTCTAGGGTCATATAGCTCGGTTGATCCTCAGAAAAGACATCACGCATAACCGCTTCCCAGTTTGTCGTGCCGCGATAGGCATGGATGCCCTGTGAGAGGTCGCCCAATAGCGTCAGACGCGGCGTCTTAAGGACGTGTTTGAGTATGAAAAACTGGAACGTGCTAAAATCTTGAGCCTCATCGATTACAAGGGTTGTGATTTCAACAGGTGCATCAAATCCGTGTAAACGGTGTTTAATGTAAAGAAGTGCTGAAAGATCCTCTAGTTCAAACTTATTCGAGACTTGAAGTGATTTTGCAAGGGTCGTATGATAGTCTATTTGTGCGTCGTTGAGTAGATGCCCAAAGGATGTTTTCATGTGTTCTGATTTTGACATTAGCTCATGATACGCGGATAGAAAGTCTAGTTTTGGAAATAATGCCATGTACTTCTTAACGGCAAATTTGTTTTCTACTTTCATCTCTTCAATTTTAAAATCTCTGGATTCCATGAGTGCAACGACGCGAAGGCGTCTTTCATCACCGGGTTCTTCTTTTCTAAGGATTTGGTCGATTTTGTCATTATAACGTGCTTCAATGGTTGATGCACCCTCTTTATAGACCTGCTTCAACCTAGTGGTCAATACCTTTTTGATCTCATGCGCGCGTTTGTGAAGTGGCATATACTGATAACTCTCAAGAAAAAGCGAACGAATCTCCCCTCTTGTTGCGAGGACCTTTCCCTGAAAAGTGAAGTGCTCAGAGGGTGTGAAATGTTTTTCCATGTTTGCCATGTAAGCTTCAATGCCGTCCTTATAAGCGAGTGAGCCTTTAAAGGCAGTATTCCAAAGCATCATCGCCTCAGGTTTATTACTGACTAGAGTTACATCTTTTGCATGTATCAAATCCATCAATTTCTGATTCTTGTCTACGAGATTTATTTTCTTGCCAATAAGTTCGGTCATGAAATCGATGAACGTCGTCTGCTTGACTTTTTCAACGCCAAGTTCTGGCAGGACTTCTGAGATGTAATTGATGAACAATCTATTTGGTGCAAGGATCATAAATGTTTCCGGGTTGAAGGTCTTTTCATAAGTATAGATGAAATAGGCAATCCTATGAAGGGCTATCGTCGTCTTACCACTGCCTGCAACACCTTGAACGATTAATGGGCGCCTCATATTTGCACGAATCACTCTATTTTGTTCGGCTTGAATTGTCGATGCGATATCTTTAAGTCTTTTATCTGCGCTAGCTTCTAGTGAGGCCTGTAAAAATGCGTCATTCGTTGTGATGTCAACATCTATGAAATCCACAAGCTGTGCATGATCTATTGTAATCTGTCTTTTTAAAAGTAACTCACCGACATAAGTGTCCCCTTCAGAGTCATAGGTGTTTTCGCCTAGTCGGCCTTCATAGTATAGGTTTGCCACAGGTGCGCGCCAGTCAACCACTAGAGGTGTAAATTCGCCTTCGCGAAGGAGTGACGTTTTGCCAATATAAAAACGCTCACGTTTTTCGCTCCCCTTTGCCATGAAATCAATTCTTGCAAAATAAGGTTTTTTCTGTGCCCTTATTAAATGGTCATAATTTTTATCTGCAATTTGTACAAATTGTGTGTTGATCATGACATTGATGTAGTTGGCGGAGCTTTCTTGTACGTCCATGTCGCTCATGGCATCCTTGATGTTGTCACTATATAGCCTGCGATAATTTTCCACCGCAGTGATTGTGTGTTCGATATGCGCCTTTGTTTCCTCGAGTCTTTGGACTTCGGTTTCATAGTCCGGGTGCTTTTTTAGTTTCATAATGGCCTCCACAAAAGAATAAGGATAGTATTTATCTTGTCGACAAAACTATCCATAGGCTTAAAACAGAACCTTTCTATTATAGTGAATCATTAGTGGAATGTCAATGTGTTGCCAAACTGCTTTCCAAAGCGCTCTGCATACCTAGAGGCAGATGTGCACTCCAAATCCACAGATTCCTCAGATATGAGCTGAATCATTACGCGGTTTTTAAGCACTTTGATCGTGATATCTTTAACGGAACTGCGTTCCGCTCTATCGAGTTGCTCAGCAATATTGAGTAGTACGACGAGTTTGCCAAGTCTAGAGACTTCAGACTTGCTGAGGATGCCCTCAAATTCAGTCATACGATTTCTAATACTTTCTTCTCTATGACTACCGACCAAATAGGCCACTGACAGTCTTTCTGCATTGGTGAGCCCGTCTAGCCGACCATTGAGAATCAGGTAAAAGCCATGTACGTGGTGGTCATAATATTCGATATGAATACCAACATCGTGTAACGTCGCTGCTGCACTAATAATCTTTCGATCATTTTCCTGAAGATCACCAAGTTTTACAAAGGCATCAAACATTTTCAGAGTGAGCATTTTGACATGTTCCGCATGGATTTCATTGACGCCAAAACGTCTCAACATATTTTCTTTACTACTTAACAGGACATCTGGAATGATGATGGGTTTGCTAATTGATGTGAAATATTTTTCAAAGAAATAACCTTCGCGAAGGCCGTTAGCACTAATTCGAATTTCTGGTGTGTCTAATCTTTCAAATAAACATTTGAAAGGCAAAATGCCCAACGTTATGATGTCAGCTCGTTTTTTACTGATGCCACTAATTTTGTCGAGATCTTTTTCATCAGTATCGAAAATCATAGTACAGATGCGATCAACTTCTGATTCATGCATGCGGTAGTTATGCATATTTTCAATCGGATATCCGTTAAGATCGCGATCGATGCGTCCTAAAGTGCGAAGGGCGCCCCCTAGTCCGATAATCGGTTTTCCCTTTAAGGCTTTAAGCCATGGTAAACGGTCGTAATAACTCTCTATATATTTCTTTGCTGCTTCGACGCGTTTTTTCTTTGCTTTGATGCTGCTAAATCGCTCTGAAAGTGTGACGGAACCAATGGGGAGACTCACTGCCTCCATGAGTTCACGGCCTTTCATCCAGATGAGTTCCGTGCTCCCACCGCCTATATCCAGAATAAGTGCATCATCAATGTTCATAGAGTTCACGACACCTAGATAATCGTAATAGGCTTCCTGATGGCCAGTCAACACGGTGAATTCAAAACCCGTCTCTTCTTTAACGCGTTTTAGAAAGTCTTTTTTATTCTTTGAAAGTCTGACTGCTGCGGTTGCTAAGGCATATACTTCCGGTGTTTCATTTACTTCGATGAGCTTTTTAAAATAATTGAGCGCATGAATCGTGCGCTCAATAGGTATATTTTTCAATGTCATCTCCTCGCCCATTCCCTCGCTTAAACGCACCATTTCACTAGCTTGCTCAAAGATGCTGTAGCCACCGCGTTCATTGATGCCGAGGATGTTCATACGAATAGAATTGGAACCGAGGTCGATAATTGCAATGGATCGAATCAAAAGATCACTTTCTTTCTAAGATGGATTTTAGTTTGTCATTATATTCTTTGTTTGTTGTGTATTCTAAAGTTTTGAGTATTTCTTGTGCTTTGATAGGCTTGGTAGAACTGCTACCATCTTTGATGGGTTTACGCGTATAGCTTCCGTCTTCACCTAGCACCCAGGATTTTTGATTGTCAGCTAAATAAAGCTTTAATGTGAGTTTGATGCGCGTGGCAATCTCAGTATCTTCAATTGGAAACATGAGCTCGACGCGACGGGTAAGGTTGCGCGTCATCCAGTCGGCGCTGGATAAATAGACTTCTGAATCCCTGTGATTTTCAAAGTAGAAAATTCTACTATGTTCAAGAAATTCTCCGACGATGCTGACGACTTCGATGTTGTCACTCATCCCAGGAACGCCTGGCTGAAGCACACAAATGCCGCGGATGATTAACTGGATTTTAACACCAGCTTGAGACGCTTCATAGAGTTTTTCAATGATTTCGATGTCAACCAAGGCGTTTATCTTTGCCATGATCTTGCCACTATGCCCCGCTTTAGCATGCTGAATTTCTCGTTCGATGAGATCCATGAGTTTTTGTCTCAAAGTAAAAGGCGCAACACTCATAATGCTCGTATTGACTGAAGTAACAAATCCGGAAACCATATTAAAAAAGACAGAAGCATCTGCACCAAAACTCTCACGACAAGTGATGATGCCCATATCCGTGTATACTTTAGCGGTCTGATCGTTGTAGTTTCCCGTGCTCAAGTGAATATAGCGCTTGATTTTATTTTTTTCTCGTCTCACGACAAGGGTTATCTTTGAGTGTGTTTTTAAACCATAGATGCCATAAATGACGTGAACCCCGCGCTGTTCGAGTTTTTTAGCCCAGTTGATGTTATTTTCTTCATCAAATCGTGCGCGAAGTTCAACAAGTACAGTGACTTGTTTGCCTTTTTCAGCAGCTTCAGCAAGTGCTTTGACAATTTGAGAATCTCCGCTTACTCGATATAAAGTTTGCTTGATCGCTAACACCTGTGGGTCTTTACTTGCTTGCTTAATAAAATCAACGACAGTATCAAAGGTCTCAAAAGGGAGATGAACAAAGATATCACCTTCTCTAATGGTTTTGAAAATGTTCTTTTTATCAATAGCAGGTATGCGCTTAGGCTTAAATAGGGGGCTACTTAGTTCTGGGTGGTCTTTAGGTGCTTTGAGTTTAAAAAGTAATGTCAAATCTAAAATACCATCGATGCGGTTAACTTGTTGAGATTCGAGCAGTAATGAATCTTGCATGACTTTAGAAAGCCATAAATCATCGGCATGGACCATCTCAAGTCGCACCGTCTCACCCCATTTACGAAGTTTAACGGCTTCTTCTATGACACTGAGCAAATCTTCGGCTTCATCTTCAACGATGTTGAGATCGCCATTGCGAGTTGCCCTAAACTGACAAGTTGAAAGCACTTGATGGCCCAAAAATAATTTGTCTATAAATGTTTCAATAATATCCTCACGGAGCACGTAACTTGACTTAGAATGGGAATCCTCAACTTTAATGAGGCGATCAAGCACGCCTGGGACTTGAACCAAAGCAAGTTTAGGGTCAAGTCCAATTAATAATTTAACGCCAATATAAAGATTTTTATTCGATATAAGTGGAAAGCGTCTAGAAAAATCCACCGCCATTGGCGTCAGTACAGGAAATATTTCTAGATTAAATTTGCGTTCTATTTGTTCGAGAATATCAGGTGTAAATTCATTGCGTCTTAGAATTTTAATACCTGCTTTTCGGAGTTCCACAAAGAGTTTTGAAGTCATGTCGTATTGCAATTGAACAAGTTCATTGACGCGTACGTTAATAAGGTCCAATTTTTCACGCGGTGTCAAACCAGAAGGATCGACGTCTTCATACCCAGAACTCAATTGATTCTTAAGTGCCGCAACGCGGACCATAAA
>JBBRVO010000099.1:0-8212 GCA_038246775.1 Peptostreptococcales bacterium
ATTAGGTGGTTTGATTCGCGTGATTGTGGCCTTGAAAAAGTAATTATGAAGTTGAGAAGCAAATAGCGACAAAATTTTAAATAATAAAGGGCACCTGCCCATGATGGATTGATGAAGAGAATCCACCATGGCGCGCGTGCCTTTTTTGTCGCGATATTATAGTTATCAAAAATTAATTATATATTTGACACTCATTATCAATTATTGTGTTTAGAATTTACTTCTTCGGGTATTTATTGAGCATGATAATCAATATCAATTAACTTAAATATACTTAAACAGTAAAGGCGCGATGAAAGACACGTTGTAATTTGGGTACCTGATGTGTGTGGAGCGAGTGGTGCAACCGACCTTTCATTAGACCTAGTTTAAAGAAGGGAGCATTATATGAGAAGGAATATTAAAACATTAACGGCTATAGCACTTATCGCATTACTAACCTTTGGAAGTAGCTTTAGTGCCTTTGCAGCAACTGTAACACCGACATTAAATGCAAGCAGTCATGATCCAAGTATGCCAGGATATTCGACGTTGAAATTTGATGAACCAAGTGATGATGAAGAAACCTCCGGTGGTATAACTATTGAAGTTGATTTTAGCAGGGATGACAAATGGGTCGATTGGGAATCGTCATTACCAGTAGAGTACGTTTATGTAAAAGGTGGCAATGGAGGATATTTGTATCATTATCCGAACGGCGCCTTTGAGGATGAAAATCTAAGAGCACCTAATAATAATGGTGGAAAGCAACCAGAAATCAGCCATGTCACATTCTATTACAAAATTAAAGGGTCGTTAACGATTGTCAAAAAAGTTTATGGCAGCCCTTCAAGCCCTGAAGATTTTACATTTGAAATAGCTGGACCAAGTGGCACACAAACTGTTGTTATCAATGGTGCAGGTAGCACAACAATAACGGGTTTAACATTGGGGTCTTATACGGTCACAGAAATTTCAATTCCTGATAATTATAGCGTATATGATGAAGATTTCAGCGTTACATTGAGCTTATACTACAAAAATAAAACGTTAACCTTTAAAAACTACTACACAGAACCAACCACAGAACCAACAACCGCAGAACCAACCACAGAACCAACAACAGCAGAACCAACAACCGCAGAACCAACAACCGCAGAACCAACAACCGCAGAACCAACAACAGCAGAACCAACAACAGCAGAACCAACAACAGCAGAACCAACAACAGCAGAACCAACAACAGCAGAACCAACAACAGCTGAGCCAACAACCGCTGAACCAACAACAGCAGAACCAACAACCGCTGAACCAACGACAGCTGAACCAACAACCGCTGAACCAACGACAGCTGAACCAACAACCGCTGAACCAACGACAGCTGAGCCAACAACCGCTGAACCAACGACAGAAGCACCAACACAACCAACGACAGAAGCACCAACACAACCAACGACAGAAGCACCAACACAACCTACAACTGAAGCACCAACACAACCAACGACTGAAGCTACAACTGAAACTGTCACTGAAGAACAAATTCCTCTTGGCGCAGCAATCGTCAACTTTGATGAAATCTTACCAGAAGTGATTCCTACTGCAGATGAAGAATTAGTTCTTGATGAACAAGTCCCACTCGCAGATGCATTGCCACAAACTGGCCAATTGCCAATGGAACTCTACTATGGACTCGGATCAATCATTAGCTTAGCTGGATTTGCAATTAGAAAGAAAAAATAGTCTAAAAAAATAGTTTGAGAAAATTATTTAACTCTATTATATTTGAATAAACATTAAACGCATAAAGCGGTTCCTGAAAAAGATTATACTTTCTAGGAACCGCTTTTTATTTTGTGGTTTAAAAATCCTATTGGGGTATAAATTGTATTAATTACGATTTTATACACATTACGGGAGGCAATTATGGATCGTAAAAAAATAGATCTATTGATTCTCGAAAAAATTGAAAAGAGCCTCCACGTGATTATCCCAATAGCGGCGATCATCGCTTATTTGAGTGCCTATATCATCTACTTAAATGAACCGAGTGACAAATTTGTCATTTATGATGCCTTGATGGGATCTATTATGCTCAGTGTATTTTTGATTCGAAAGCGCGTCCCAGTTAAAATAAAAGTCACTTTGATATCACTTTTTACGTTGGTCCTTGGTACGATGTCCTTATTTAACAGTGGATTTACTGGAACGGCAGTCATACTTCTCAGTTTAAGTGTGCTAGTGATGGTGGGCTTTATGCCGAGAAATGAAGGCATCGCCTTTGTCATTGCAACCATTGTGGTTCATGCGCTGGTACCGACGTTGATTGTTTTGGGTCGCCTGACTTATGAGGGTGACTTAAGTTTCCTGATGAATAGCCCAATGGAATGGAGCATTCACCTACTTTTGTATACGACTTACTGCATCGTTTTATTGATTGTCATCAACTCAATAAAAGCCTACTTGCTGGATAGCATCAACGAGACGGAAGAAAACCGCAATGAAATATTCAATCTAGCTTACCATGATCAATTGACGGGTTTGCCCAATAAGAACCTATTTATCGATGAGATGACTGAAAGTAAGCCAAGCCAAGGCTGGCTCGTTTTATTTAGCATTAGAGGTCTAAACTTAATCAATTCCATCTATGGCAGCGATGTCGGGGACCACGTGATTCAGCATATTGCGCGGACGTTATCAGATGAGTCGAGTCCAAGGGAGCGTGTGGCTAAAACCGGGGGTAATGAATTCGTTTGGTATTGCCGTTCTATTGAAAAGGATGCCTTGTTACACCGGATTTCTTCCATTACAAGCCTGATCAATCAACATCAAGACGATGTGTCATTCCCAGCAAAAGTTGACTTAAATGCGGGTTATGTTCAGATTGATTCGGCGTATACCAACATCATGGAAATAATGCAGAAAGTTGCCATGGCACTTGAACAGGCAAAAAACCACAAAACATCTAAAATTATGAGTTATGATTCCATCTTGGAAGAGATGTTTAGAACGGATGAGACGATCAAAAATCTCTTGCCATTTGCCATAGCGGAAAATGAAATCACCATCAGTTATCAAGAAAAGAGAGATTGCACTTTAAATGAAGTGGTTGGCGTGGAAGCCCTAGCACGATGGCAATCCCCTGTGCTTGGCAGTGTGCCGCCCAATATATTTATTCCAATCCTAGAAAAAGCGAGCTTAAGTGTGCCGTTTGGTACGATGATTATCAAAAAAGTTTTAGACGAATACCCTCAATTGGTTGATAAGTACGATAAAAACATCACAGTGGCTATCAATATCTCGCCGTCACATCTGGCCTGGTCAGAATTTACAGAGTTTGTTATCGGTGAGACTGAAAAACGCGGCATCAATCCAAATGCAATCACTTTGGAAATCACAGAAGATAGCTTAATTGAGAACTTAGATGACGTCGCGATAGTGCTCTTCAATCTTAGAGCGTTTGGCTTCAAAATATCCCTCGACGATTTTGGAACGGGTTATTGTTCCTTGAGTTATTTATCGAGATTGGGATTCGATGAACTTAAAATTGATCGATCCTTTATCGATCAGCTCAGCGACGATTCCCGTACGGGTATGCTCATTCGGACAATCATCAACCTAAAGGACACTTATGGGATCGATATTGTCGCTGAAGGTGTGGAGACGCAGGAACAAAGCGATATTTTAAAGGACTTCGGCTGCAGTGTCCATCAAGGGTATCTGTTTTCTAAACCAAAACCACTGAACATATAGGAGGCTTCATATGACGGTTCATTCTTTATTCAACGTATTGCTTTTACTCTATCTCGTATCATTTCCAGTGCTTTTGTATATCAACAAGAACGTCCTAAAAGGGAAGAACAAAAATCTCAACAAAGCATTAAAAATGGGGCGTAAAATTCATCCCTACGTGGGGATAACTTTAGTGATCTCTGGATTTATCCACGGTTACCTAAAGCTGGGTGGACAGTTTATTTTCCATACGGGTTCCTTGCTACTTGCAGCACTTGCGCTCAACGGCGTACTTGGCATTCTATACAAAAGAAAGAAAAAGAAAAATCTCGCTCTGTACCATCGAATCGTAGGGTTTACAATTGTGGGACTCTTTTTACTACACTATACGAGTCCGTGGTTTTTTGGATTTTAGGTTCATATTGGGTGCTTTAATATATTTTTATAAGACGAAATAATAATAGAAAAACAATAGTTTTTATGGGTATAACCATAAAAACTATTGTTTTTCTACTTTATTTAAGGGTATAATACAGCTATAAGGGGGGGTGATTAAGTGGTTGAACGCAAACACTATTATGATTTAATTGAACCATTCATAGATAAACCCATGATAAAAGTATTCACTGGAATTAGGCGTGCTGGAAAATCCACATTGATGAAGATGATTCAGAACAAAATTGTTGAAAATGGTATTCCACAGGAACAGATTATTTATATTAACTTTGAAAGTATGCAGTTTATGGATATAAGGATCGCATCCAAATTTTATGACTATGTGATGGCGTTGGTAAAAAATGATAGGAAAATGTATCTTTTTTTTGATGAAATTCAGATAGTGAAAAATTGGGAAGAAGCCGTTAATTCCTTTCTTGTAGATTTTGATGCGGATATTTATATGACTGGATCCAATTCCAATCTATTATCATCTGAATTGTCAACGCTTCTGACAGGACGCTATGTAGCATTCAGAATATATCCATTATCTTACAAAGAAGTGATTAACTTTCACACTGACTTGGGAAATGAGGTAGATTCAACTAAAATGTTATGGCAATTTGTGAGACGTGGTGGTTTTCCAGGGGTTCATATTGCAGAGTATGATGAAACAACTTGCTATAGAATTATTAATGATATTTACGACTCAATTGTGCTTCGAGATGTTGTGCAAAGATATAATATAAGAAATGTTGAACTCATGAACAGAATTGTTAGATTCATTTTAGATAATATAGGAAATACTTTTTCAGCAAAAGGCATTTCAGATTATTTTAAGAGTCAGCAACGCAAAGTAGATATTAACACGATTTACAATTACATTGTAGCACTGGAAAACGCGTTTGTAATTAGTAAAGTCAATCGATTTGATATTCATGGAAAGGAACTATTAAAAACGCAGGAGAAATTTTATCTTGCTGACCAAGGCATTCAGCATGCAATATTTGGTTATAAAGATCGAAATATTTCGGGCGTTCTTGAAAACATTGTCTATAATGAATTGATTATGAGAGGGTATCAAGTTTATATTGGCAAAATACAAGACTTAGAGATTGATTTCATAGCAGAAAAGCAAGACGAGAAAATTTATATTCAAGTTACTTACCAAATGATTAACGAAAAAACTATTTCAAGAGAATTTTTACCACTGCTCATGGTTCGGGACAATTATCCTAAATATGTCGTGTCCATGGATGAACATTTTAAGGATAACATAGAGGGCATTAAACACGTTTATCTGGGCGATTTTTTAACAGCTGAAAAATTATAATAAGAACACCATTAAACGTCTAACAGCTCAGTGACGATTTCCATATGGCGTACTTGACTTATCAAATTTTGCGTGTTATGGTTAACAGAGGCATTCCGCAGACTACTGCGGGGTGCTTTGTTACATTTTGATGGGACTTCCATTAAATGTATATATTTCTGAACATTATGAATTGAGGAGGCTGAGTATGTCTGGTGGAGAATTGCTCAAGCGCCATATGGCGTGGATTGAGCAGGATAAGCTAGAAGTGAGTGAAAAACTATTTGGATATGATTATCAAGAAAAGCAGGATTACGAGCACTTTGTGGACGGCTATTTAGAAAAAATCAAGGGTGTTATTGGTGAGAAAACGTTTGATACAGACGATATGCCGTTTGTGACAATTTCATCAGTGGTTACTGTGATGGATGAGACTGAAGGAGAACGCATGGCCTTCAAGATTGTATCGCCAAATGATGAATCATCTTCGGGTGATGTCGTTTTGGCGTCGTATTTATCAAAAGTCGGCCGCGCTATGTTACTTAAAGCTAAGAATGAACGTGTGGAGGTTCAAACGCCACAGGGCATTTTTTATTATAAAATTGAAAATATTAGGATGTAGACTAGAAAAGGGACTGTCAATTTTGACAGTCCCTTTTCGCACAAGCAGAATTATAATTTAAAACGGTTAATGCTCTGTTGCATGTCCTCGGCGAGCTTCGCAAGCGATTCACTTGCCCGAGCGATTTGTTCCATGGCCATAGTCTGTTCCTCAACGGCCGCTGAAGCTTCCTCAGTACTTGCCGCATTTTCTTCTGAAATAGCGGACAATTGCTCGACGATGTCGATGATTTGACCTTTTTTATGAAGCATCTGGTCACTGGAGTTATTGAGTGATTCAATGATGGTTTTAACGTGTTCAATGGCCTCTGCGATGCCTTTGAATTTGCTTTGTGTCTGTGCCAAGCTTTCAAGCTGTAGCTTGTTGACTGCTTTTGAGGCGTCCATGGTCTTAACGGCGATGGCTGTTTTATCCGTAAGTGCTACGATAATAAGTGAAATTTCATCGGCAAAGCGATTGGACTGCTCGGCGAGTTTTCGAATTTCATCGGCAACCACTGCAAACCCACGACCTGCTTCACCTGCTCTGGCAGCTTCTATTGCGGCATTGAGTGCAAGGAGATTCGTCTGGTCCGCGATGGACTTGATCATTGTGCTAGCTACTTGGATATTGCCCACGCTTTCGCTGGTCTCAGTGATGATTACTGCAACGTCATTTGAGGCTTTGTTGTTGTTTTCCGTGGCACTCTGAAGCGATCTTAGGACGGCAAACCCTTCGTCTTTAAGTTTGTCCACGTCATCTGATGACACCTTTAGTTCGCCGATCATTGCTTTTTCAGCATTGATCAATTGGCCAAGCGTTTCAATCTCGCGCGCACCATCCGTTGTTTGCGTCGCTTGTTCCGTAGCGCCATCTGCAATTTCTTGAATGGTCTTTGCAACCTCGTCAGCAGAGAGTGTCGATTGTTCGCTAGTCGCGGTCAGTTCCTCAGAAGACGATGAAATATGCTCAGCATCTTGGGCAATTCCTGCGATAAGTTGAACGAGATTTTCATGCATTTTCAGTGTAGCCGATGCGATTTGACCGATTTCATCTTTTTTATTTAACAACGTCTGATTTGAATGTAGACCAGTGCTTGACAGATCATAGGTTGAAATGTACTGGATTTCATTTGCAAGAAATTTAACAGGCTGTACAAAATGTTTTAAGAAATAGAAGACTACAAAGAGTGTAAATGCAAGGATAGCGAGAAGTATGCCACCATTGACAAGCACTAAATTTATAATACGCGCATTCATTGGACCTAGGTCATAACTAATTTTGAAGATGCCGATGACTTGATTTTTGGAGGGATTGTAGATGGGTTTATTGTAATAGAGGAAGTCCTTCGTCTTTGTTATGAAGCTCTTGCCCATAAGCGTTTTCCCGATGTCATCTTTTATGGATTTCCCAAAAGTGTCAAGGGGTTTGCCAATATGTGTTTGGTCTGCTTCGGAAGTGCTGTAGATCATGCCAGCTGCAGTGAAAATTTGAACATTTGAACGCGCCATTTCATTGAAGGCTAAGAAAAATTCATTGCCAAATCCCGTTTGAAGCGTACCAATCACTTTCTCTGAGGACGTTATTGGAACAAAAGCGCGAATGGCAATACCTGATGTACCTGACTCTACACCAGCTACCGGCGTTCCGCTTAAGGCGGCAGCAATCGAGGTGTTTGACGCTTTGTTGTCACCTGACTTTTCTGGATTATGTGCCCGGTAGAGGACAACGCCTTTTGCGTCGCCAATTTCGAAAATTGAAAGTCCAGATGATTCGTGATTGCGTTCGTATACTGGATTTGCAAAGATAGCGAGAAGGCTTGGATTATTCGTCAGGATCCCATTAATCAATAAGTTGTCTTTTTGATAGATGTTTGCAAGGGCTTCGGCGTCGCGGATTTTAGAAGCCATCATGTTATCGAGTAGTTTCACGGAATCCATAAGCGCAAGTTCAGAGTCCTGGTTATAATTTGTGGCCGTTTGAATGGTCAGGAATATAAGCCCAGACATTACGACGAGTAATAAGATACCAAATAACCCCAACAATTTCAAAGTCATACTATGCTTCATTTTTACCTCCATTAAATAGTCAATCAGTCTGTGAAATTATATCATAAGTGGCATCGCTCATATTTGAATAATTCTTAATATTTCTGA
>JBBRVO010000100.1:0-8091 GCA_038246775.1 Peptostreptococcales bacterium
ATACCGCCAGAAAGTTGATGCGGATACTGCTTCGCAACAGATTCAGGGTTTGGGATTTTAACGAGCGATAACATTTCAATTACTTTTCCAGCCGCTTGTTTTTTGGTTAATTTTTGATGTACAAGAAACGGCTCGGCCACTTGTCTTTCAATGGTGAATATTGGATTTAGTGACGTCATCGGCTCTTGGAAGATCACTGAAATCTCATTGCCTCTTATAACCGACATGTCTTTAATCGATAGTGTCGTTAGATTAATATCATTAAATATAATCTCCCCTGAGTCGATATAGCCATTGCCATCTAATAATTTAATAATGCTCATTGCAGAGACACTTTTACCGCTGCCACTTTCTCCAACAATCCCAAGTGTCTTGCCTGATTCAACTTCGTAAGATACACCATTAACCGCTTTAACAATCCCTTTTTTAGTTTCAAAATAGGTGTGTAAGTTTTTTATTTCTAGTAATGCCATCTTATCGGCCTCCTATCTTTCTTGAGATTTTGGATCAATAGCATCGCGTAAGCCCTCGCCAATTAAGTTTATGCAAATGACACAAATACCTAAAGCAAGAGAAGCAAATACCCAACGCCACCAGTAGTTTTGAATGACAATACTATTGTTTGATCCAAATAGCATATTGCCCCAAGTAGGTTGCGGTGATTGAACACCAAATCCAAGATAAGAAAGTGACGCTTCAGTTAACATACTGGTACCAAATGATAATGTTGCTGAAACAATTATAATGGAGATGACATTTGGCAATATATGCTTAAATACTATCGTATATCGGTCGATACCGACGGCTCTAGCTGCAGTAACATATTCTTGTTCACGCACTGAAAGAACCTGTGCACGTACGAGTCTTTGAAGTCCTGGCCATGACAAAACACCTAAAATGACCATGATTAAGAAAATCTTTTGATTGGCTGTCATAGAGTTTCCTATGAGCGCTGATAAAATCATTGCAAATGGTAAAAATGGGAGTGATGAAATCATTTCTGAAATTCTTTGGAAGAAGTTATCAATACGTCCACCAAAATACCCAGAGATACAACCTATGATAACACCGATGAAAGTAGAGATAAACACCGCAACTGCACCGATAGTCATCGTCATTCGGCCACCATTTAACATGCGGTTAAAAATATCGCGACCTAATTCATCCGTTCCTAACATATAGCCTTTATGACCAAACGTTACTACACTATTATCTTCTGCAAGAATGTAATTTTGATAAAATCCAACAAACAAATCTTTAACTTCTAATGAACCAATTTCCTTAGGGACATTTATTTGCTTAAGAATATTTGAGCCCCAAGTAATAATTTTTTTGTCTTCTGTTAATGCCGTATAATGATATCTACCTGCTTCGAGTCTAATAATTTTTCCATCGTACTCAGGTACATTGCCCTCGCCTTTTTCAGCTGAGACATTGCCCCATACAAAAACTTTTCCGTCTTCATTGACTGCAGCAATAGTTGAAGCAGTTGCAGCGATATCAATTACTTTCCCCATACCTTCAGGGATTCTAGAATAACTGTTTTGTTGATTGCCAAGATAAACGACATCACCATCTACGGTTAATCCCATAACAGCATCTGCTGTTAAAGCGACCTTTTGAATTTTATATTGGTAGGGGTGAAATTCAATATAATCGTTGTTGCGATCATTACCGAAAAACACGGTAGATCCATCTTCTGCAAGAACAACGGATGCTTGATAGCCCGCATAGATCGCTTTTATATTTTTAACAAATTCAAGTTCAGGCGGTAGAGTAACTTGCATTTGTCTGTCATTACCCCAGCCGACAACTTTACCCTCTTCAGTTAATAGGAGTGCATGGTCGTAACCTACCGCAATATCGACAATTTTGCCATCCACTTGTGGAATGTTTTTCAAATCGATGGTATTGGTTACTTTCGTTTTACCCCATGTATAAAGTTTGCCATCGTTTGAAAGGCCAACACTGAATGTTGGTCCAACCGAGATTTTCTTTATATTGCCTTGAAGCGCTTCAGGAACTTTCATCATATCATAACCCGGTTCAACGTTTTGCTGACTGGTTTCAGAATAAGCTAAATTAACCGGATTAAGAAGCGGGCCAAAAAGGACGGTAGCAAAGATTAGTAACCAAATTGCTAATGCTCCCATTGCTGTTCTATTGCCCGAAAAAGTCTTAATAATCGTTTTCATTGGACTTTGAATTTGTGCTTCTTCATAGATCGATAATTTATTTTTTCCTCCAAATAGAGAGGATAAGAGCACCGCAAAAAAACTAGGACGCTTCTTACTTTTTTTGATGTTATTAGAACTCATTTTTATGCCCCCCCTAGCGATTTACTCTGACACGCGGATCAACAAAACCATAACTGATGTCCGTTATTAAGTTGCCTAACAATGCCAATATCACATAAAACAACTGAATTGCCATCGTTACGTTATAATCTTGTTTTACTAATGAATCATAGAAGAATTTACCCATACCATTGATATTAAACATTTTTTCAATAATCAATGACCCTGCAAATACACTCATGATCCAACCGATAATCAAAGTAATAATTGGGAGCAGTGCGTTTCTCCAAGCGTGTGATAAGATAACAACTCTTTCTTTTAAGCCTTTAGCACGTGCTGTTTTAATACAGTCCATGGTGAGTGCTTCGCCCATCGCTGCTCTAACATAACGCGTTAAACCGCCAAGTGAAGCAAACGTTAATACGCCTAGTGGTAATGCCAAATGTTTCATCGTATCAAGGAATAATTCCCATTGTGTGCCTTGGAAGTTCGCTGTATTCATGCCGCTAACTGGAAACCATTCCAGTTTAACTGCAAATGCGTAAATAAATAAAAGTCCGAATATAAATACTGGAATACTATAACCGATAATCGTAACGACTTGAACGGTTTTATCAAAGAGCGAATGTTTTTTTATCGCACATATTATGCCCAGCGGAATGGTTATTAAGAATGCAAGCGCAATTGAAAAAATATTTACAAACACCGTAACCTTAAGTGGTGAAATAATAATATCTGAAACTGGCTTTTTAAAAGCACTTGACATGCCTAAATCGCCCTGTACAACTTTTGTAATCCATTTGTAATATCGAATATACTGTGGATCATCAAGACCTAGTCTTTCGCGAGCTTGTTGGTATCTCAATTGATATTCCTGAGGTTTTAAAGTGTCTTTCATTGATTCAACTTCAGCTCTTGCAGGGTCACCAGGTATCAAATTGTATAAAAAGAATAAGATGACTGACATGACTGCGAAAACAAATATCATATACATGATTCTATTAAAAATATATTTAACCATTATATTACCTGCCTTATAAAATTTTAGGTCTTCTGAACCATTCGTAAAAAATAGGGTATTTTCATACCCTATTTTAAACTTAGATTATTATTTTGAAATCACTAACAGGTATAATTTATTCTACAACGTAAGCGTAAAGAATTGATTTTGTTGTTTCAACTAATGAGTTAATGTTGTAGTTTGTTAATTTAGCATTGTAGAAATCAAAATAGATATTTGAGTAAAGTGGTAGATCAGGTAACAATTCGTTCCATCTGTCAACGAGGTTTACAAATTTAACTTTGAAACCGTCTCTGTCAGCTGCATCTGTCAATACAAGATCGTTAGCTAAAGTATTTAATTGTTCGTCTTGAATAAAGTTAACATTGTAACCTTGTTTCAATAACTCAGGATCTGTCGTATAAGTGTTTGTTAAGTCATATTGTGGTGTGTAGTTAGTTGCTAAGTTAAACATTCCGTAAGTAGGAACGCCATACTTGTCACCTTGGCTACCATCACGGTATAGGTAGTTAAGAAGTTCTGGGAACGTCATAACCGTTTGATTGATTTTGATACCTGCTGCTGCAACGTCTGGATTTTCTTGAAGTTTAACAACAAGTAAGTCTGATACTGCATTTGCTTCTGAAGAAGCCCATTCAATTTGAAGTGGCATGAAAGTGCCATCATCTAGTTTTTTGTAACGGATGCCTGTTGTGTAAGCAGCGCCTGTTTCATCAAAAATCCAACCACCAGCAACTAAAAGTTCAATCGCTTTTTCAGGGCTGTATGCATATTGATCTAATTTTTCATTTAAATCTGCTTTAGTTTCTTGGTAGAACCACATTGATTCGCCATAAGGGCCATTTACAACTGAACCGAATCCGCCAGTAAATGCTTTAGCGAAATCATTTCTGTCTAAAAGATACGCAATTGCTTGACGCACTTCAACGTTTGCTGTAGGACCAAAGTCGCAAGAGAATACAAGTTTTCCGTAACCAGAACGTGCATAAGACGTATTTGCAAAACCGCCAGCGTCAACTAAGTCAAGACCAGCATTGATTTCATCGCCAGATGCCATTTTAGATAATAAGTCAACTGAACCTGTTTTAAGTTCATCAAGAGCTGTTTCAGTGAGAACTTTTTTGTAGATAACAGTTTGAATCATTGGCTTTTGACCAGTATAGTCGCCTGGGAAGTTAGCGTTAACTTCAAGAATTGCAACTTTTGCTGCTTCGTCATAGCTCTTCACAGAATATGCGCCTGAAGATGGCATAGTGATGCCATTTCTAGCTGCCATGATTTTAGCTTCATAAGCTTCTTTTGTAAAATTATCAGAGAAGTAAGCGCCATTGCCATCGTCTGCAATTACAACTGTTTCATCAGTCCAATAAGCTAACTTAGTTGGGCCAACGCTTACAAGTGGTAATTCATAGAAGTATGGAAGTTTTGCTGCATCAATTGTCATTGAGAATGTACTATCATCAATTAAATTAACGCCAGCAAATTCTTTAGTTTCGCCTTTAGAGAATGCGCTCCAGCCTTTTAAGTTAAGACCGTAGTCGTTTTTAGCGCCGATGTCGCCTAAAACTTTTGAAGACCATAGCATGATAGATGCAACGTAGTCTTTCGCAGTAATTGGTGTACCATCATCGTACATAAGACCATCTAGGATCGTCCAAGTATATGTCTTAGTTTTATCTGCGTTATCTGTCACTTTATATTCTTTGACTGTTTTTTCGTTGATGACATACTCGCCAGCAAAAGTCATATCAACTGTGCTTTGACCATTGATAAATTTCCAGATATCATAGTCAGCCGCATTGTTTTGGAAGTATGGAAGCCAGTCGCCTGATAATTCTGTTGTACTTCCGATAATGATTTGACCCATAGGTGTTGTAGGTACCATTGGTCCTTCAGTTGTCACTTCTGTTGAAGCTGTAGTATCTGTTGCTTGAGTTGGTTCAGTTACATCATTAGATTTACATGCCGATAATGAAAAAACCATAACAAAAATTAATAAAATCGCTAAAATCTTTTTAGTCATTGATAATATCCCCCTTTTAAATTTTGAATTGTGATTGTGCTCTATATATAAGAAAACGATGTGAATGCGACGACACGTTGTCTTCTGATATAATACGGAAAATTAACACTTAAATCATTCGTATCACGATATATAAAAATAACTATATGATATCGAATTATAAATGATAACGATTCAATTGTCAAAGAAAAAAACAAAATATGGAATAAAATGGATAGTTATTTAACGTGCAATTAGCTTACGTACATTATAACATAGCAAACGTATATGAGAAGACAATTTTCAGAAAGTTCTGATTTATGTCAAGGTACAGTTAGAAAACCGTCTTTTATAAAGCGCTGTTTTAAATCGAAAATAGATAAATGAGAATAAAATAAGGGCTGTCGTACTCAATACTTACCCTCAAATACGGCAAAAATCCTTTCAACCATTGCATGATGCCCACTTTATCAATGCCAACATTATCTCCATAAGGATTGTAAAGCCCTACAACGACAATTTGTACGTCTTCATTTTTTGCTTTAATCTGATTTGGTATCCGTTAATGATAAAGCAAGAACTTTAGACTATCTCGTGAAAATCGATCCACTTAAAAAACTAAAAATCTGTCAGCGACACTTTTTATCGACTGCACGGTGATGAATTTGTGATCATTTCCAGCGGTATCGAACTTGAAACATAGTGTAACAAAATCAAAAACATGCAATTTCATAAGGCTTTAGGTGGCGTTGCTTTTAAAGGGCTGAGTTTTGGACAAGCCTCTTATCCTCAAGACGCTAAGACCCTAAGTAACTTATTGCATTTGGCAGATTCAAAGATGTATCAAGCAAAGAAAGAGCAGTATAAACAATAAAAGGCCATTTTATAAGGCCTTTTTTATTTGTATTTTTATAGACATTTCTTTGTCATACAATTGCAAAACTTATAAGCTATACTGTAATAGAGGCACACAATTATTAAAGCGTATACCCGTTTTGAAAGGAGACTAACGAATGGTCGAGCACTATATGAAACGCGTCGTTAATTTGATTCAGGTAGTGGTGATTATTTCAATTATGGCAGTATCCACGATAACCACTTCAATGCCAGCATTTGCTACACCTTTTAGCGACCTCGAGAACCACTGGGCAAAATCATACATTGATATGGTTTCAGCGCATCAAGTTGTTTCCGGTTATGCGGATGGGTCTTTCAAACCCAACAAGGCTATTCAAAGAATCGAATTTATTGCCATCATTGTCAACGCACAAGGTCTTGTTACACGAACTCCTGAAATTGGAGAATACTGGGGACAACCCTATATCGAAGCGGCACTTCAAAGCGGCCTTATCGTTTCAAATGAATATGGGACTATGGATGCCTTAACATTTAGCAAGAACATAACTCGAGAAGAAATGGCCAGTATTGTGGTTAATGCGTACATTTATTCAGGCGGTTTAATGGATTCGCGCGTTCTTAATGAAGTGCGTACAAAGTTAAGCGACTTTGATACCGTCTCGCCAAACTATAAAGATAACGCCATTGCCTCTGTTGCACTGGATTTTATATCCGGTTATTCAGACGGAACATTTGCGCCTAAAAACTCTGCCAACAGAGCACAGGCTGCTGTTCTTTCCTACAAATTGCTCGTGAAACTGGGTACTATAACTGACGCACTTCCCGAAAATATCATCCTTTCAAAAAATAAAATCAAGCAAGGTGACTTACTCACTCTTTCAATCTATCATGTCACAAGCCCTACTACTATAGAACTGGTTCAAAACCTTTATCCTGAATTCAAATGGTTTGATGCAGGCGGTGTAATCAAAGGGGTTATTCCTACCAACTACAGCACAAAGCCAGGTGTTTATGCGCTTAAATTTACCAATAAAGAAACCGGCAATACGTCAACGCGAACGATTGAAATCGCCCAAAGGGATTTTAGAGTTCAAAGATTAACGATTGATACCCGTATTGAATCTAGCACCAAAACCGATGAGGGTTACGCCCAGTATAGAAAATATTTCAACCCTTCAAGGGACATATCCTCACCTGTACCCTATTATACTGAACCGTTTCTATTACCCACTAGCGGCAAACTCACCACAGAATTTGGCGAGTCGCGATATGTCAATGGTGTGCTCACCACCTACAGACACGCCGGAATTGACATCGCAGCCCCTCGAAACGCCGACGTGCTTTCTGCCAACACCGGTAAAGTTGTGCTTGCTATGCCACTTATCATAACCGGTAACAGCATCGTTATTGATCACGGCGAAGGGCTATTTAGTGTTTATTTTCATCTCGACAAATCATTTGTTGCCAAAGGAGAAATGGTAAAGCGCGGGCAATTAATTGGCGCCGTTGGATCCACAGGGTTCTCAACAGGCCCACACCTCCATTTTACGATGTCCTATTATCGCTTTGATATAGAGCCTGGCTTTATACTCTATGGCGAGAGTATAACAAAGGGCAATTATTTAGAGCTCATGAAGTGATCATCGAAAGTCTTCATTGAAAGTGTTAGAATCTAAAATATGGGGTATATAGTGAACGATAATAAAAGGAGGTTCTTATGAATCAGTTACAATTTAATAGAATGAAAAATGATAAAGGTTTTATTGCAGCATTGGACCAAAGTGGCGGGAGTACGCCTAAAGCCCTTGAAATATATGGCATCCCAAAAGATGCTTATAAAGATGAAGCAGAGATGTTTCAAATGGTGCATCAAATGAGATCGAGAATTATGCAAAGTCCAGCTTTCACAAAAG
>JBBRVO010000101.1:0-8064 GCA_038246775.1 Peptostreptococcales bacterium
ATACCAGTGGTTCTTATGTGCGCATCTGGCGCAAGAAGTATGAAGGCGGCACAGATTCTCAGTAAAGCCGGCTATAAGAATTTGGTAAATGTGAGAGGCGGCATATCGTCGTACCCGAGAACCTAACTATAGAATTCATAAGTGATCATTTTGTTTTGCAAAAAAATAGTAAAGAGCTTGAGAAAATCCTCAAGCTCTTTAATTTTAGTTCCTATGTGCCTATTTTTATATTCATGTGCTATTTCTAAAAAGCACTTGAAAATCGAAGCATCATAAGATATCATATGAAGAAATTCGCATAATTTCAAGGATTGTAGTCAAAGGAGGATCAATGATACCAATATTTCAAGACGAAGCAGCGCGCTGTCTTTTATGTAAAAACCCAAGATGTCAGTCATTTTGTCCCATCAATACACCCATACCAAAAGTGATTGAACTCTATAAGTTGGGTAAACTTGAGGAAGCGGGTAAAATGCTTTTTGATAACAACCCATTGTCAATCGTTTGTGCAACGGTGTGTATTCATGAAGCGCAGTGTTTAGGTAACTGTATATTAAATGGTAAAAAAGAGCCAATCGCTTTTTATAAGATAGAAGAGGAAATTTCTAAAGCTTATTTTGAAACCACATCATTTAAATCAACGATAAAAAATGGCAATCGAATTGCTATCATAGGCGGTGGCCCAGCGGGAATCACAATTTCTTTTATACTCGCTCAAAAGGGGTATAGCGTCACGATATTTGAAGCACACAGTAAAATCGGTGGCGTCCTTAGATATGGTATTCCTGAATATCGTCTATCTAATAAAGTCGTCGATTTGATAGAAGTGAAACTCATAGAAAGTGGCGTAAAGATCAGACCTAATACGTTGATTGGTCCGGTAATCACACTAGATAGGCTCTTTGAAGACGGCTACCAGGCGGCTTTTATAGGTACGGGTGTCTGGAATCCAAAACCGCTCATCATCAAAGGTGAAACGCTTGGTAACGTCCATTATGCCATCGATTTTCTCAAATCACCAGAAACCTATCATTTAGGAGAAAAGGTCGCCGTTATCGGTGCAGGCAATGTCGCATTAGACGCTGCTAGAAGTGCAATGAGAAGTGGGGCAAAAGTCGTAACGATCATCTATAGAAAGGGCTTCGATGAAATGCCGGCAACACAAATGGAAATCAAAGAAGCGCTCGACGATGGTATTAGTTTTGAACTTTATAAGTACCCAATCGAAATTAGAGAAAATGGCGTACTCCTTGGAGGGATTGATCGCATTAATAGTGAGACAGAAGGTGAGACGAACAGTTTTAAGCAACGCCCAGAATATAAAACGCTTTTTGAAGCGGATTCTACCATCATCGCCATCAGTCAAAAACCGCGCAACAATATCGTCAATAATACGACAGAACTAAATACCTCCGGCAAAGGCCTTCTTATCACGGACAATGAAGGTCGAACTACTAAACGGGGAACATTTGCTTCGGGCGATGTCGTTACTGGTGCAAGAACGGTTGTAGAAGCAATTGCCCACGCAAAAGTAGTGGCTGGAACCATTGATCAATACTGTCAATCGCTTCAAAGTTGTATTTTTACGACGGTTGAAAACTGCGAGGGACCAGATTGTGCTGAAAATGCCAGATTAGATTGCATCAACAACTGGGAATTTGACAATTACTAAGTATCGCATTTGGTTTGCTATTAGATTTGTGAAATAGCGCCATCCAATATCCTTTCTGCCGCATTCAAACGAGACAGATTATTTTCAGAAACATAAGATTCATAAAGTCTCGATGCTTGTGAGTCACTGATTTTAAATAAACGAATCAAATGCCATTTTGCAGTGTCAATCAACCTAATTTCGTCGATCATCGATTTGACATCGCTGCCTTCAGCTTCCAATTTTGCAATGCGCGCGCAAGTTGATTCCACGAGTTTAATTAATTGTTGAAATGGTTTAACTTCAACTGGCTTTTTCACACATAAAATTCCAAACTTCGTAAGGACATCTTTTGATTGAAGGTAAGAGGTCTCTCTAGCAATGAACAAGATGCTTGTCGTCGTTCGCTGTGCCGCGTAACGCGCAAGTCTGTCACCAAGTTCATAACGCATTGGCGCATTGATGAGCACCATGTCAAATTTGTGTACATCGAGTAAATGGGTACCATCAGACTGGTCATAGGCATTGAAGATCCGTCCATATGATGCGCTCATTAATAGCTCTTTAATGAAACTTTCACTGGCCTCTGTATTTGAAACGAGCAATATATCCTTCATGACCCACCTCCAATTTTTACAATTTAATAATATATTATATTTTTATTCAAATACTCTGTCAACCCATGTATGATATGAGTAGATAAATAAAGGAGAACACAATGACCTATGGAATAATTGGTGCAATGGACTTAGAAACAAAATTGCTAATAGAAGCGATGGATGAATCAATAGAGACCAACCTTGCTGGGATGACATTTTATTCAGGGCGACTAAAAGGCGTTGACTGTGTGGTTGTAACAAGTGGCGTGGGAAAAGTCAACGCTGCTGCATGCGCTCAAATTTTGATTACACATTTTTGTGTGGCGCGTTTGATTAATACTGGCGTTTCAGGTGCTGTCCACCACGAACTCGAAGTTGGCGATATCGTCATTTCTACAGACTGTATGGAACACGATTTTGATGTAACGGGATTTGGCTATAAATATGGCATTATTCCAAGGATGAAAACCTCAAATTTTATTGCAGATTTAGAGCTCGTTGAACGCGCTATGGCTGCAAGTAAAAAAGAAATAACAGACCATAAGACCTTGAAAGGTAGGATTGTATCAGGGGATCAATTTATTTCATCACCTCAGCGCAAAGACTTTTTATTGGAACACTTTGATGCCTATACAACGGAGATGGAAGGCGCTGCGATAGCACATGTGGCTTACTTAAATAATATACCATTTGTGATTATTCGTGCAATGTCTGATAAAGCAGACGGTTCAGCACAAGTAAACTATGACGAATTTGCCGTTGTTGCAGCCCATCATTCCAGTAACATCGTCATGAATATGCTGTAGTTAAAAGGAGTCGTATATGTTGGATTACAAAAAAGAATTCAAAACATTCTATTTACCAAAAAACGCACCCGAGTTAATAGATTTACCAGAAATGACATTTGCCATGATAGAAGGAGAAGGTGATCCAAACGGCTCAGCTTTTACCACTGAAACAGAAGCACTTTATGGGTTTTCATATGCCGTTAAAATGTCTTATAAAGGCATGGACAAACCAGAAGGGTATTATGAATACACCGTTTTTCCACTTGAAGGCGAATGGGACCTAATCGATAAGTCAAAAGAACTAGCTCTAGACGGCAGAGTAGATAAATCGAATTTAAAATATCGAATTATGATTAGGCAACCTGAATTTGTCACTCAAGATGTCTTTGAGTTTTTTATTGGAAAAGCAAAAAAGAAAAAACCGAATGCATGTTTTGACCGCATTCAGCTTATTACTATCAAGGAGGGGCTGTGTTGTCAAATGCTACATATCGGAAGTTACGATGACGAAGCAAATAGTTTTACTGCAATGGAAGCGTACTGCGAAGCACAAGGACATCCAAGACACTCTAAACGTCACCGTGAAATCTATCTTTCTGATCCAAGAAAAACCGCTAATGATAAATTAAAAACAGTTTTGAGATTCAAGGTGGCTGAGTCATTTACGAATACAAGCATATCATTTTATAAATCTTCATCTTCTTCATCAACTTCATCATCTTCATCATCTTCTTCAACTTCATTCGTTTCATCATAATCGAGTTCTTCGGGATTTTCAGCATGAAGTGCCTCTTCTTCCAGCGCTTCTTCATCAATTTGAGCATTACCAGAGAAAAAAGCTTGATAGAGCTCAAAAGCTGCATCATACTGGGGTTCAGCTACATATAAATCTGCTCCAAATATGGTCATACCTGCATAAATTTCTAAAAACTCACCAGTTTCACGATGTTTGGTCATAAGAAGGATATCATTTTCGCCTAACAAATCTCTAAGCATTTCAATTTCCACCATTTCATTGACGGTTGCCAAGTATTTCATATTGGGTCCTCTCTGTACTTTATTTTTGTGTAACACGATGGAACGCATGAAGGTGCATGCATACTATTATATATATATCCAAATTTTGTAGGCTGTAACGGCTAATAGGCTTTAAAATAATAAATAATACGGTTAAAGAGGTATATTATGACTATCATCGAAATTATTAAGGCGATTTTTTTTGGAATCGTAGAGGGTATAACCGAGTGGTTGCCAATAAGTAGCACAGGACACATGATTTTGCTTGATGAATTTATTAAGTTAAATGTCACGCCAGAATTTTTAGAAATGTTCTTAGTCGTCATTCAGCTTGGTGCAATATTGGCAGTTGTCGTCTTATATTGGAACAAATTGTTTCCATTTACAACCCAGGAAAAGTACTTTATCAAAAAAAATACGATGGTTATGTGGCTGAAGATTGTGGTGGCCTGTATTCCCGCAGCAATCGTGGGACTCGTATGGGCAGATGCAATTGATGAACTTTTCTATAACTATCAAACGGTAGCCATCGCTCTGATTGTCTTTGGTATTTTGTTTATCGTCATAGAAAATAAACATAAGAACAAAGTGGCTAAAATCAATTCTATAGATGATATCACCTTTAAAACGGCATTTATAATCGGACTCTTTCAACTGGTTGCGGCTATTTTTCCTGGCACTTCAAGATCGGGCGCGACAATTCTAGGGGGTCTGATGCTCTCATTATCTCGTACGGTTGCAGCTGAGTTTACGTTTTTCATGGCAGTTCCCGTTATGTTTGGCGCCAGTTTATTAAAAATTTTAAAATTTGGGTTTGATTTTACCACAGATGAAATTGGCATTCTCATAAGCGGGCTTGTGACGGCCTTTATCGTATCCATCATAGCGATTAAGTTTTTAATTGGATATATTAAGAAAAATGACTTTAAAATTTTCGGTTGGTATCGCATTGTGCTAGGTGTCGTCGTTCTAATTTATTTTTGGTTGTTTTAATAAAGAGACCTCTACATTAAAAAAAACGTATTATTTTATAACTAAATGTTTGTCTAAGTATACTTTCGGGGTATAATACCAAAATGGGTTTTAACTGATTTTGGAGGCAAGGCATGGGGAATAGTAAAAAATGGTGGAAAGAAGGGGTAGTCTATCAGATATACCCTAGAAGTTTTCAAGATACCAATGGGGACGGTATCGGTGATATACAAGGTATCATAGAACATTTAGACGATCTTTTAGACCTTGGCATCGGCACCATTTGGCTAAGTCCAGTCTATAAGTCGCCCAATGTAGACAATGGTTATGATATCAGCGATTACCGTGGCATTCACCCCGACTTTGGAACGATGGATGACATGGATCAATTGATAGAAGAAACGACTAAACGCAATATCAGATTAATCATGGATCTGGTCATCAACCATACATCTAACGAACACCCTTGGTTTCAAGCGAGTAGAGACCCTGAAAGCCCTTATCGTTCCTATTATTATTGGCGAGAAGGTATCGCAGGGAAGGCGCCGAACAACTGGACGAGTTTTTTTGCCGAGGATTGTTGGGAATTTGATACACAAAGTAATGCCTATTACTTACATCTTTTTGCAAAAAAACAACCGGATTTAAACTATCATAATCCAAAAGTTCTTGAAGAAATTAAGGATATCATGCGCTTTTGGCTGAATAAAGGCATCAGTGGTTTTAGATGCGATGTCATAAATATCATATATAAATCGTCTCTTGAAAATGGGAAGAAAAAATTAATTTTGACCGGCAGTGAGCACTACTTATCACAAGAAGGTGCACATGTTATTTTACGGTCACTTAGACGGGATGTACTCAAAGATTTTGACTGCTTCACTGTAGGCGAAACGGTCTTTGTTACGCCCGAAATGGGACGTGACTTAAGCGATGAATCTCGAGAAGAACTTGATATGATTTTTTCGTTTGAACACATGGAAACCGATCAAATTTTTGTTAAATGGTTCAAACGCAAGTTTAGTCCTGAACGCTTCTCGAAGTCGTTGTCAAAATGGCAAACGGCATTGGAATGGAATGCGAACTATCTTGAAAATCACGATCAACCCAGAAGTGTCTCTAGATTTGGCGATGATGGTAAATATTGGGCTGAATCTGCCAAAATGCTGGCAACTTTACTGCTCATGCTTCGAGGAACACCGTTTATATATCAAGGACAAGAAATTGGCATGACAAATTTTGATTTTTCGTCGATTGAGGAGTTAAGAGATATTGAATCTTTTAATGTAAATAAAATGGCAAGGGGACTTCTATTGCCTCAAAAGACGCGATTTAAAATGTTGCAAGCCACTTCAAGGGACAACGCACGCACGCCCTATCAGTGGAATCGAGAACACAATGCAGGCTTTTCAACTGGAAAACCATGGATAAACGTCAATAAAAACTATTTCAAGATCAATCATATGGAACAAAAGGTAAATCCGGGATCCGTTTTGTGTTATTATAAAAAGGCGATTAAAGTACGCGGCGAAAACGATGTGCTTATTTATGGTACTTTTGAAGCAAAAAAAACGTCAAGTAACGTCTTTATTTTTCAGCGAAAGTTAGCCGGTGATCTTGCAACAGTGATTCTAAATTTTGGAACAAAGACACATACGGTTAATATGACTGGGAAAGTCATTTTGTCAAATTATGACAAAGAATATTTTAACGGTATTTTGTTGCCATATGAAGCGGTCGTTTTAATTGACCGATCAATTATCAAATCGTAGTTTGGGAGCGCATAATGATAAAAGTTATCATCAAAAGATTTGTAAAAAACTATGACCAAATTGACGACAGTAAGGTTAGAGAATCATATGGCATAATGGCAGGCGTGATAGGTGTCATTTGCAACATTTTCCTCTTTGGCGTAAAATTGACGATAGGACTAATCATGAATAGTATCGCCATCACTTCGGATGCATTCAACAATCTATCTGATACAGGGTCATCCCTCGTTGCAATCATCGGTGCGAAACTCAGTGGGCGAGATGCTGATCAAGAACACCCTTTTGGTCATGGGCGTTTTGAGTATATTGCATCACTGATCATCTCATTCATCATCATGCTCGTTGGTTTCGAACTATTAAAAAGCTCAATTGACAAGATCGTACATCCTGAAAAACTTAGTTTTAATATAATTTTGATGGTCATACTCATCTTATCAGTCTTCATTAAAGTTTGGATGTATTCATATAACTGTTATATTGGGAAAAAAATAAATTCAAGTGTCAATAAAGCCAATGCATCAGATAGTTTAAACGACGTCATTGCTACGAGTGCCGTGATTGTCACCACAATTTTAGGTCAATTCATCGATTTTCCACTTGATGGTATTGCCGGCGTCATTGTATCTTTGCTCATTATGTATACGGGATTTGGCATTGCCAAAGATACTGTCAATATACTACTCGGCATGTCACCCAGTGAAGAACTCGTCGCACGTATCCACGAAATTATCGATTCAAATGCCTATATAGTAGGCTCACATGACCTTAAAGTGCACGATTATGGTCCTGGACGCACGATAGCATCGATTCATACCGAACTATCTGATCAGACGGATATTGTCAAAGCACATACTATCATCGATGGTCTTGAAAAGCTGATCTTGGCGGAACTGTGTATCGACATCGTTATACACGTAGATCCAATAGGAGAAGGCCAAGTTGGACCAATTGACTAAAAATATAATAGTTTGAAATACAAAAGCGTATTTAAGTGCCATTAATTGGACTTAAATACGCTTTCTTAATTAATGCGCTGATTTGTACAAGCATGCAATTACTATTTTGTCTTAGCAATGAACAAATAGGCGACAAAATAAGAAGAAGCTGTAAATAGGAATGTTGCTACAAAGCTTGTAAGATCAATGAGTCCACCTAAAATCAAAGGACCTGAGATGGCGGCCAGGGACGATGAAAAGTAATAAAGACCTGTGAAGGTTCCTATTTTATCTTCACTGGTTCGCTCGACGACCATCGGATAGGAGTTG
>JBBRVO010000102.1:0-7952 GCA_038246775.1 Peptostreptococcales bacterium
ATCGCAATATGTGATGCTGACAAATTAGAGCGAATTGCAGGCAATATCTATGGGGGGCCATTTTGAACCACGATGGTAACGCAATAAAAAAAAGCTCAGAATTGACAGTGATCCTAGATCCTGTCGAGACTGAGCTTTATAGTGGTTTGAATCAACGGGTTATGGCTCCATATTCATATACGAATCAGGTTTTAGAGGCTGCGTGAAATCGTAACCTTCTGCGACGAATGGGACACCCTCTACAGTGAGTTTAACGGTTTCAACTTCTGGTAGACTCATATAGGTGTACAAAATACTCTTGAGCATCAAATCATTATACGTTGAAGCGCTGTTGTAAATTGTTTGGAAGGCACTTGATAGGTTTAAAGTCAATGCAGAGCTATCAAGTTTGAAATCAATGAGCGTCACTTCATCGGGGATACTTTGAATCATATCTGCAGTAAGTTTTGAAGCGTCTGTTTTAAACTGAATAAGATTCCAAGCTTCCCGGACACGTTCATCAAAAGTCGTGGTTTGAAGGGACAATGGCATCAATAGCATCTGGGTTGTGTCATGGCTGTATCCGATAAAAGCATTGTTTAATAACGATTGTTGATACGACTTTGACAAATCGAAACCCATGTAAGGGGTCGCTTTGCTATCATTTACGAAATAGCTTACGCCCTCTAGTGGTCCAAGGGTCATGAAGGTTCTTGTAATGGCATCTGTAATCACGTTAAATTTGCCGTCAAAATTTGTAAGATCTTTTGTATAGAGGTAGATGTTGGCGACATTGCTTGCAATTCTGATATTCGGTGAATATGGAATCACAGGTGCTGTTTCTAAGAGGCCAAGTCCGGCTTTTGGTCCGTTGGCGAGGAGTGTATATAAACTGCGCCATCTATTGGTAGGTGTAGCGATATGTCTGGTCACAGGGACCACATTTTTATAATCAAGCGTTGGGAAAAACAAGGTAACGCTTGTTTGCCCTTTGTTGATTGTATTTGACGTTTTTAATAAAGTTTTGTCGTAGACAAGGTTCGTCCCATACCAAGTGTAGTCAAATGTTTTGTCGTCCGCTTTGAGCATCTGTACATAATAACCGGCAGCTAATCCTTTTAACAACTCCGATTTGGAAATTTTTATGGTCTTTGTCTTTTGAGTATTGTCTAATAGTTCATAGTTAAGCTCAGATAAAGGTTTGGACGCGATGACGGCATCATTTTTCAAAACATCAATGGTATAGGCCTTTAAAAATGCCTCTGGGAAAACAGTTGTACTACTTTCTATATCAAAGGTCATGAATGCATTTAAAAGGGTATCTGACGCGACGGGAAGTACGGTTGATAATTCTGGGTTAACGAGAAGTTCTTCTACGGGTTTGTCTACGATCTTCTGTGATAAATTGAGTGACAATATATCCGTACTAAGCGGGAAAGCCGTTGCCAAAATGAAAAGGATCAAGATAAATAAAATATTGGGCAGTGTTCTGTGCACTTTAGCGCCTCCTTTCACGATTTATTCACTCTTATTATATGCCATTTCCCCGATTTTTGCCATATTTATTGAATAATACGTTCTATTGATAGAAAAATAATGTAACTAGAAAACTAAGCTATCGTCAAGGGTAGCGTTTCTGATACAATAGAAGGTGAAATCGGAGGAGAAATCGGAGGGCTAATCACGCATGAAAACGATCTATAAATATGTAATAGGCATTGCAATCATCCTATTAACCATTGGAAATGTGTCTTTGGCGCAACCAAATGATGAGAAGGCTCAAACTAAATTGACTCAGATTACTGAAGAGGAACAAGCCATCATCGAATCGCTATTTGTTCTTTCTTCTGAAATAGAAATGCTCAACACCGAAATTTTGAAGTTGGGTGAGGGTATCACAAAAATAAAATCGGATATTAATGAAAAGGAACGCGCAATTGCCGTACAAGAGAATACGTATGAGACGCTTAAGGATAATTTGGGCGAAGTTCTCCGAATACAGCAACGTTCGGGTGTTGCATCATCTCTCGAAATCATATTGGGGGCCAAAAATCTGAAGGATCTTGTAAACCGAATCAATTTGCTCAGAGATTTATCTAAAAACGTCGACAATTTGATGAACGAAACTGAAGCCGTTCGCTTACAGCTTGTAAGAGAACGTGAATCCCTGGGTACACTACTGACGGACATGGAAAATCAAGAAGTGAAGCTGGCTCAAACCGCAGTAGATAAAAATATAGCCAAACTTGAACTTGAATCCTATTTGGAAGGTTTGGCATCAGAAAAAGAGCATTTTCAAGCGTATCTCGACTCAATAGAATTATTATGGGCTGGCCTTAAACCTTTATTTGCTGATACGATACAGAGTTTCACCGAAATGATAGAAAAAGGTGATTTGCCGGAAGATACGGTGGAAGTGACGCTGTCATTATTCAATACCCGCGGCACAATTAAAGAGGATAAGTTCAATGCTATTTTAGACAAAAGAGAGAATTTACCTGAACTGACCTTCGATTTTAAAACGGATGGGGTCACCTTGTCTTTTCCAAGTTATGAGGTAGAATTAAACGGTTATTTTGAATTATTAGATAGTCAGACGATCCAATATATCGTCACAGGTGGCGTCTTCTACAAGTTGCCTATGAGCGAGAGTGCGCTGAAAGATTTATTTAGCGCAGGTGACTTGGTCTTCAATTTGAAGGCGATATTGGGCAAAAATACGATTAAGAAAATCACAAATTTTGAAGACCGATTAGAGCTTCAAATTACAATCGGTCTATTTTGAGGTGAAGGATGATAAAAGCAAATCAATGCAGCTTACAATACAAAGATGGCACCTTGGCACTAAAACCCTTTGATCTTACAATAGGTGCAGGGGAGACGGTACTCATCACCGGGCCAAGTGGATCGGGCAAGACGAGTTTGTTAAAACTCATACTGGGGATTGAAGTCCCAACAAGCGGCACTTTTGAAGTGTTGGGTCAACCGATTTGCTCGGGTGTGGATCAGGAAATAAGGCGACTGCGCACTAAAATTGGACCTATCTTTCAAGATTTTAGATTGCTTGAAGGGCGAAGCGTTTTAGATAACGTCATGCTGGGATTAAGGTTTTTGGATGTCTCACATGCGGATATGAAACGCATTTCAACTGAATACATTGAGCGCGTCGGCCTCACACACAAACTCAACCATACTGTGGATAGATTGTCATGGGGAGAATGTCAACGCGTCGCCATCGCACGTGCCGTTTCCAGACGTCCTAAACTCATCATCGCCGATGAACCGACAGGCAATCTCGATCAGACAAATGCCATTAATGTCCTCAATTTATTAGCCTCTTTCAACGATCACGAGACAAGTGTGTTAATCTCTACTCATGCGACGCATCTCTTGGATAAATTGCCTTCGACTTCTATGCTCATCATGCAAGGTGGCACATTCACGATTGAGGGGGGTGCATCCGATGTTTAAAGGCCTCAAAAACACAAGGTACTACTTAGGTGAAGTAAAGACGATTGTCAAGCTCAATGGTTTGTCGAGTTTTTTATCCGTGATTAGCCTAACACTCATTTTTTTCATTACGACTTTGACACTTTCAGGTTGGTGGCTCAGTACGACATTCACAAACGCATTGGAGGATGAAGCGGAAATAAGTGCCTATTATCCTGCGGGACTAAATCAATATGCGGTAGAAGCACTGATTGTTGAAATCGAAAAACTAGAAGGTGTCAAGTCAGTGGCATCAATCACTGCCGAACAATCTTTTGAGAGAATGTCCGAAATTCTCGGTCAAGAGGCGAAAATACTCAATCAATTTGATGAAAATCCCTTTGAAGCCTATCTTGAAATCGGTATTGAACTCGATCGACTTGAGCCAATATTAATAGCGCTTGAAGAAAATGATCAACTTGACTATATAAGGGATAACCGTACAATCCTTGAAAAAATCAGCCGAATTTCTGGACTGGTTGCTTTACTGGGTATCATCATGACCTTAGCAGTTGGTATATCTACATTTATTATAACGTCGCATATCATCCGGGAAGGGGTTCATGCACATGAAGCGCAAATCAACACCCTTCAAATGCTCGGTGCGCCAGACGCATTTATCAATATGCCCTTTATCATAGAAGGCGTTCTACTTACCCTTGTGTCCGGCGTCTTGGCATCTGGTACTTACTTGGTCTTTGCAAGCCGTATTGGCAATGTTATCGAAGGGGTTATCCCATTTTTTCCAGTCGTAGACGTACAAAAGATTTTCTTTACCATTTCCAGTGGCACAATTGGCATCAGTTTGGTGCTTGGCTTGGTAGCGAGCCTATTTGGTCTTAAACTCATTAAGAGAAAATAAAAAAAAGCCGATTAATCGGCTTTTTGCGTAATCTAATGCGCTTATTTTCGCAATGAAATTTCTTCGAGTTTGATGTTTTTGTTGCGGTCTTCGATTTGACGAATCGACCAGTCATTTTGGAAAATAAGAACTGGGTTGTCATCTTCATCTTGTACCAACATAGTGTCCATTGTCATTGAGAAGTTTTGACGGTCGAAATTGTCGGATTTGATCCATCTGACATAGCGATAAGGCAGCGATTCGATGATGATGTCGACGCCGTATTCATTTTTCAATCGGTATTCAAGCACTTCAAATTGAAGAACGCCGACAACGCCTACGATGAGCTCTTCCACACCGATATTTGGACGTCTATACACTTGAATGCTGCCCTCTTCTGAGAGTTGCTCAATGCCTTTGATGAACTGCTTGCGTTTTAGTGAGTTCTTTGTAAATACTTTAGCAAAATGCTCTGGCGCAAAAACAGGAATGCCCTCAAATTTTAGACCTGAGCTGTCTTCACAAAGGGTATCTCCAATTCGAAAGAAACCCGGATCGTGAATGCCGATGATATCGCCTGGATAAGCGGTCTCAACAACAATGCGATCTTGTGCCATAAATTGTTGCGGTTGTGCAAGTTTTATTTTTTTATTTTCTTGGACATGATTGACTTGCATGCCTTTTGTAAATTTGCCAGAGCAAATTCTTAAAAAGGCGATACGGTCTCTGTGTGTAGGGTTCATATTCGCTTGAATCTTAAAGATAAATCCAGAGAAATTCGAAGATTCCGGATTGACTTCGCCGTTGTTACTACCTCGTGGCAATGGTGGTGGCGTAAGTTCTAAGAAAGATCGCAAAAATGGTTCGACACCGAAATTCGTAAGCGCACTACCGAAGAAAATTGGCGTCAAATCACCACTTAATATCTTTTCGAGGTTGAAGGCATCACCCGCGTGATCGAGAAGTTCGAGGTCGTCCACTAATTTTTGTTGCAATTGCGGGCCTAGTAACGCGTTAAATTTCTCATCTGTAATATCGCCAGATACGACTTTGGCCATATTTTGACCGTGGTTGCTGTCATTGAAAAGTTCAATTTCCTTTTTCTCGCGATTAAAGACGCCTTTAAAATGTTTATCTGAGCCGATTGGCCAGTTCATAGGGTAAGAGTGAATGCCAAGGCTGCTTTCAATATCTTCTAGTAGTTCAAAGGGGTCCTTACCTTGTCGGTCCATTTTGTTGATGAAGGTAAAGATTGGAATACCACGCATTTTACAGACTTTAAACAGTTTTTTTGTTTGGCTTTCCACGCCTTTGGATGAATCCACAACCATGACGGCTGCATCAGCGGCCATTAGAGTGCGGTAGGTGTCTTCGCTGAAATCCTGGTGACCAGGTGTATCCAAGATGTTGACACAATGACCTGAATAATTGAATTGAAGCACACTGGACGTAACAGAGATGCCCCTTTGTTTTTCAATCTCCATCCAGTCGGAAACTGCATGTTTCTGAGATTTTCTGGATTTAACGGTACCCGCCTCACGAATGGCGCCACCGTACAAGAGGAATTTTTCGGTGAGTGTCGTTTTACCTGCATCCGGATGTGAAATAATCGCAAACGTGCGACGTTTTTTGACTTCTTGGATGAGTTCCTGCTTCAGTTCTTGACTAAGTTCTTGACTCGATAGTTGATTGACTTCAGACATATATACTTCCTTCTTTATAATTGAGTCTCAAATGAGACTGTTGATAGTATTTATAAAAAGCGCCATAACTAATAAATTTTACATCATTCGTGAGACTTCGTCAATATCCGTTGCCGATTATCGCTATATGCCATTAACTTAAATCGACAAAGTAGAAATTGTGTCATTTGTATGGTTCAAGGTCAAAAGGGCTTGCAAAAATCGGTTAAAATCAGTATAATAGCCACTAAAAAGAAGTGAAATCACAGGAGATACTATGTCGGAAACTGAAAATAAAAGCGCTTGGGAAAAAGAGCACGAAAATGCATGGATTGAACGATTTGGAACACCCGCAGATTACGCAAAAAAAATTAAAAAAGATCCTTTAAATCTCTTAGGATCCTTAGCAACAGCACTAGGTGATGTTCGCGGAAAAAAAATACTCAATGTGATGGGATCAAATGGCAATAAAGCCGTTGCACTGAGTTTGATAGGTGCTGATGTAACCGTGGTGGATTTTTCAGCGTCCAATAAAGCGTATGCCATGGCATTGGCAAAAGAGGCACAGGTTTCAATCGGCTATATCGTCGATGACGTCCTTAATATGAAGCGGGAGGCATCCTTTGACATCGCCTTTGCAGAGATGGGTATTCTGCATTATTTTACGGACCTTTCTCTCTTTTTTGGGTTGCTGAATGAGGTGCTCAAAGAAGGTGGCGTCGCCGTTGTCAGGGATTTTCATCCGGTCAGTACCAAACTGATCGTATCGAGGGGGTCTACGGCTAAGGTTAGAAAGCACAAAGTAGAAGGGGATTATTTCGATAAAGCGCTTATAGAAAAGAGTGTCTCATATGGCAAATATTTAGCAGATGAAGCACCTGAAAAGGTCTATCTAAGAAACTGGACACTGGGCGAAATCGTGACGGCTGCCGCACAAAGTGGCTTCAGGATTCAAGCTCTGATTGAAGAACCCAATGGATCAAGCGATGTCTTTGATAAGGGCATTCCAAAAACATTTATTCTAAAGATGATAAAATAGAATTTTCTTTTTCAGTAAGCGCCTCGTATTGCTCCATTTTCTCAAGGAGTTCAATTTCGAGGTGTTCTTTTTTTGCAGCAAGCGCCGTCAATTTTTCAAAATCCGAGGCATTTTTAGTGAACCCATGCTCTAGTGCATCAAGTGCTTCAGATAGAGCTTCAATTGCAATAGGAAGATCTTCAAGCGCTTTGATTTCCTTGAAGGTCAGCTTTTCTTTGCGCGCTTTAATAGGCGAAGTTTTTAAAACGTCGCGAGGACTGCTGTCGCCTTTACCGCCATCGCTTTTAGTCGTCTTCAAAGTTTCTTTAAGCATCAACTGCTCTAGATAATCGCTATAGCTCGTCGTCACAAGTTTGATGACGCCCTCTTCGAAAGCAAATAGTTTGTCGCATATGCGGTCTAAAAAGTAACGATCATGAGAAACGCACAGAATAACCCCTTGAAACTGATCGAGGTATTGTTCGAAGACCTTTAATGTATCCAGGTCGAGATTATTGGTTGGTTCATCAAGAATCAGAACATTTGGTGCGCCAATAAGTAGTCCAAGGAGTTGTAAGCGTCTGAGCTCGCCACCCGATAACTTTTGAATAGGCGTCCACTGTAGGTCAGGCGTAAACAAGAAGGTTTCCATGAGTTCAGAAGCGCTGATTTTATAGCCACTTGGCGTGGTGACATATTCTGCAATCGCCCTTATATAGTCGATGGCGCGCTGATTGATATCTACAAAATCGTCAAAATCCTGCGTGAAGTAAGCGAGTTTTACTGTGCTGCCGATATCGATGGTCCCAGAAGTTTGCTTAAGGGTTCCGGCAATGAGATTGAGAAGTGTCGTTTTGCCAACGCCGTTGTCGCCCACGATACCAATGCGGTCATTTTGAGCAAAGAAGTATTCAAAGTGATCAAACAGTATATTGTCGTCAAA
>JBBRVO010000103.1:0-7808 GCA_038246775.1 Peptostreptococcales bacterium
ACAATACTTTGTCGACTTAATCGGAACTTCATGCAATAATTATTCGGAGCGCATACTTGCAATTGCACATTGTGAAGCGCTGGAAAAAGCGGAAAAAATCAAATCAGAAGTTGAGAGCAAATATAAGTTTAAAGAGATCCTGATTATCCCTATGCGTGGCCTTAGTAGTATGTACACAAACCGAGGCGGCATTATTTTAGGGTTTTAGACACTTATTAGACGCACATAATTAAACCAATAAAAGGCAATGGCTGCTTAATTTCTACAGCCATTGCCTTTTACTTATCGTTTAACTGTCAAAATTTGTTTTGATGAATGACTGAGTAAGTTCTCTCAGCCTTTCATGGTTTTTAAGTCCCATGATGTGCGACCGGTTGACGCGCTTGTAAAAGTCTTTCGAATAGCGCTTTTCATGTGTCTGGATGGCGTCGCATATTAGGAGTTGCATGCTTTTTCCAAGGAGAACAGACATTTGCATTTTTAGGTCTACATCTTCAGTGGGCATTCCATCGAGGATTTCAAAAGACAACTGACTCAAATTTTCTGTAATTTCAGCCAAGCGGTCTGACGTCTCAGTAATATTGAAAAGCGTTTTATGGCCATTTATAGCATCGGTTTCGATGTCTTGAAGATCATCTGCTAGTTGCAACACGATGCCGTAAGCGGTCAAAAATTCAAGAAAATCATCCGTCAAATGACCGAGTACGAGATAACCATCTGCCACGACAGAAGCAGCCACTTTTTCAAACGACAATTTTATGAGTGTGTTTTCATCGAGCGTAGTATACTGTTGCGCCATGCTTCTCTTTTGTGCATCGTGAATCAAAAGAATGCTTGTGTAGACATCTGGATAGTGCGTGCGAGCAAAAGTCGATTCAATGAGGGCGACCATATCGAAAGCATCCTTTTCATGCTTGGAAGCGGGTTCAATCATTAATCCGTGTAAGCGAAGCCCCAGCTGTGACACAAAAGCAGCTTTTTCTTTTTCAGATAAGTCAGGATGATCGATGACGTTATCGGTTAAAGGATAAAGCATACTGTATGCGAACATGGCATCGGTTAAAATGACGGGTACCTTAGCGAGAATCTGAATGGCAATCATAATCCATACGTTGCGAAGTGCTTGAAAGATATCTGTATTTGGCATTTCAGGCCATAGTAAACGTGCGCGTTTGATGAATTGTTCTGTAGCCTTTGCATAATCGCCATCCAGCGACTGATCCATATGCCATACGTCAAACTGAAGCCAAGTATCGAGGAGCTTGCCGATTTGAGGGTCATTTTTGAAATGTGATAAATCAAGGGAATGACTAGTTAAGTCTTCTTTAGCGATGTGTTTTAGGAGGCGCTTTAATTGACCTTTGATTTTCAGGTAGCGCATTTGGCGCTTGTACCAAGGATGGCTTTATGCACCTCGGATTTGACTTTTGATTTTTGCGTTTATTCATTTGATTTCATATGATTTAATTATGACATACAAATGTTGGAATTGAGTTAAAAAATAGCTAAAATCATCGAAAACTGGATTTTCTTGACAAAATGCCCCAAAAAGTCTATACTTTCATCATTAAAGGCTGAGAAGAGAAGAGTAATGAGGTAGACACGCACAGAGAGTTCCCGTTGGTGGAAGGGAATCGTCGTCAGCATCGTGAAACAAGACTTGGAGCCGCGCTTCGGATATATTTTGATGATGCGACGTATGTTCACGTTATAGGACTTGAGTATTTAGGTACTTGAAAGGCTAATTTAGTGAACTAGGGTGGCACCGCGATGACATCGCCCCTACGGTCAGACGACTGTAGGGGCGTTTTATTTTTTTGTATGACTATAAGAATTATGAGGAGGCTTCATATGTATACACCTAAGAAACCTAGACCAGAATTTCCTAAACGTGCAATCATAACGGCAGGTATGCCTTATGGCAACAAATCCCTTCACTTTGGACACATTGGAGGTGTTTTTATCCATGCGGATACCTATGCGCGTTTTTTAAAAGACAGAATCGGTGCTGACAATGTCATCTTCGTTTCCGGAACAGACTGTTATGGGTCTCCAATCCTTGCCAGTTACAAAAAACATATGGAAGAAACTGGTGAAGCGATCAGCATGGAAGATTACGTCTTCCGTTTCTATGCTCAGCAGACGGAAACACTTGCCCAGTATGATGTTGCGCCAAGTCTTTATGGGGCTTCAGCTTTCGGTGAGAGTGGCGAGGTGCATAAAAAAGTATCCGCAGAACTCTTTAAAGCGTTACAAGATCAAGGTGCATTAAAGATCATGTCATCGCCGCAGTTTTTTGACCCACAGGCCAACGCCTTTTTAAACGGAAGACAGGTCGTTGGAAAATGCCCGGTCGATGGGTGTCAGTCTGACCGCGCCTATGCGGATGAATGTGGCTTTGGACATCAATTTATGCCAAACGAGCTCATTTATCCAATCAGCACATTATCCGGTGAAAAACCAATTTTAAAAGATGTCAACAATTGGTACTTTGTGCTGGAAGATTATATGGAGCACTTAAAGGACATGGTTGGCAAGATGCGCGCAGAAAAACAGGTGCGTGCCAACGTTGTCAATACGATAGAGGAGTTCTTAAAAGACCCAGTTATTTATATTAAAAGAAAAGACCATGAAACACTCACAGAGAAAGGGCTTGAACTTGGTATTAGCAACATCGTTGACGATGGCAAGAAACCGTCTGTGACTTACGAATTTGCAACTTTAGAATCGCGTGATAAAGCACGTGCGATGCTTGATTTGGAAGGCATGCGGTATAGAACTGGTAAAACACTTGTGCCTTTTAGATTGTCGGGCAATATTGATTGGGGCGTACCTGTACCAAATACTGAGGGTCTAGAGGACATGACGTTCTGGGTTTGGCCGGAATCCCTGTGGGCGCCAATTTCATTTACCATCACCTATTTAGAGAGCATCCAAAAGCCAAGTTCAGATTGGACCAAATGGTGGCTCGAGAAAGACGCAAAAGTTTATCAATTCATCGGGGAAGACAATATCTATTTTTATGGTGTTGCGGAGATGGGGATGTTGATGGCATATCTTGGCATAAAACCAGAGGACAAATCAACGCTTGAAGCGGTTAACTTTCCTCAACTTGTGGCAAACTGCCATTTGCTATTCCTCGATTCTAAGGCGAGCAGTTCAAGCGATATCAAACCACCTATGGCGCAAGAACTGTTGAATTATTACACAAAAGACCAGCTCAGAATGCATTTCTTGAGTTTGGGGTTGTCAAAAAAAAGTGTCAGTTTCTGTCCCAAACCTTTTGATCCATCTTGTGACCCAGCTATGCCAGATGTGGTACTAAAAGATGGCAATCTACTCACTAACGTTTATAATAGATTGCTGAGGTCTTGTTTTTATACCTCGCAAAAGTACTTTGATTCTAATATTCCTAGGGTCCCAATACGCGATGAAATCAAGGAAATTATCTATAAAGGTATCTACGATTATGAGCACAATATGGCGAGACAAGAGTTCCATCTCGTCATCTATACCATCGACGATTTGATTCGAAATGTCAGCAAGTATTGGGCAAAGTACATGAAACTAGCTGACGATGGGGACAGTGATACACTTAGAGCGGGTGTACTCGCGGATTGTTTCTATGCTGTCAAGAGCATATTGTCACTGCTTCACCCAATTACACCCTCTACTTCAGAGTTAGTTAGAGAATATCTTAACCTCAATGAAACACTATGGTCTTGGGATCACATCTTCGAAGAAACAACCGCACATATGGACGACCCGACGGTGCATAAACTCAAAGTCATCGAATCTAAGTTTGATTTTTATAAAAAAGACGAAAGCCAATTCTAGTTTTAAACAGCGTTCCCTTTGAGACTAAATGTTCAGAGGGAATAATTGTCTCTTAAATTATTTCATATTTGTTAGATTTAGACGGATGACTTGTAAGTAAAAAGAGTGTAACATTATGTGTAAAAGTTGAATATTTATTCAATAGTTTGCTGTATGAAAATGGGTGCGTTAATTTAAGGAGGATGTTAATGGAATCAATTAAAGTTAAGAGAAGCATAAGACGTTCAATACTGACGATATTTATCGTCATCATGTTGGTGGCGCAACTGATTGTTGGAACGGGCATGGCTTTTAGAATTTCAGATGTATTTATAAACACTCAAAAGGAAAATGTCGATTATTTAGGGAAACAGATCGGCATTTCGGTGGAAAATTATTTGAAGGGTTTTGAAAGTGTCATCAAGGCACTTTCAGAACAAGATTTGGCTAAGGAGATTATGACAAATCCAGAAGCTGAAAAATCACTGTTGCGTACACTGGATACGTATGTCAAATCGAATCCGGATATATTGTATATCTACTTTGGAACTGAAGATAAACGCATGATTATGATGCCTGCAGACGATCTTGGGGATTATGATCCAAGAACGCGCGATTGGTATATTGCGGCAAAAGAAGCAGGCACCTTTATATGGACAGATCCTTATTTTGACGACACGGTGGGCAAAATGGTGGTAACAGCTTGTCAACCGGTCTATGATAAAACCAATAAGTTTATAGGGGTCATGGCGGCGGATATTACGTTAAATACTCTGAACGAACAGACTAAAGACATAAAAATTGGCGAAAAAGGCTATCCAATCATCGTCGATGCAAACAACATCATCATGGCACATGTAAATCCTGAGAAAATCGGAAAAGAGCTTGTGACGGCAGAAATTAAAGAGGCACTCGCAAAAAATCTGCCTGGCATTGAATACAAATATGATGAAAATGGTGCAACAAAGTCAAAATATGCGTCCATTTATAAACTTAAAACCATCAATTGGGCAGTTGTATCAACTTTGTATTACGATGAAATCAATAAAGAAATCAATTTAATCACGTTTTTACTTATCTTGGCCTCTATCATCGCAGTTATCATCGGTGCGGTGTTCATCTTCATTTTTACGAATAAAATGAATCGAAACATTAAAAAATTGATCGATTCTATGCAACGCGCAAAAACAGGAGAACTCGGTTATCTATCTGAAGTAAAATCGAAAGATGAAATAGGCGTCTTAAGTGCCTATTTCGATGAAACACTCATGGATTTGAGTAAGCTTGTCAAGAACATTCAAAATGTTTCTGGTCAGTTGACCGAAGCATCACAGAGCTTAGCGGCAACCAGTGAAGAAGTTAGCGCATCGGCAGATGAAGTGGCTAAAACGGTAGAAGATATTTCAAGAGGGGCACAGGATCAAGCACAGGATGCAGAGAAGAGTTCTACGATTGCAAGATCGCTTTCCGATAAGTTTGACAAGTTAAATCAATACACAAAAGATATGATTCGCTCTGCCGATGAAACTGGTCGCGCGTATGACGACGGCATCCATTCAGTTTCTGAACTAAGTGACAGAAATTCTGAATCCATCGCTGCAAATGAAGATATCGAAGCGGTTATTCATCAACTCAACGACCGGACGATTGAAATTGGAGCGATTTTGGATTCCATATCGGCCATATCTGTACAGACTAACCTTCTAGCGCTCAATGCATCTATTGAAGCTGCAAGAGCAGGTGAACACGGAAGGGGCTTTGCTGTTGTCGCCGATGAAATTAGAAAGTTGGCGGAGCAGTCGTCAAAGGCTGCAGAACAAGTAAAAATTATCGTCTCCAATATTCAAACGGATGGTTCAGATTCTGTTAAGAGCATGAGTGAGCTTAAGCAAATCTCAGAAAAACAGAATTCGGCGGTATTAAAAGTAATTTCGGCATTTGAAACCATCAAAAAAGCCTATGAAATGATCTCTGCCAATATCGGGTCTATCGGACAAGCTGTTACAGGGGTCAACCAAGATAAGGAGATGATCGTCAGCAGCATTGAAAACATTTCAGCAGTCTCTCAAGAGACCGCAGCTGCTTCTGAAGAAGTGACCGCATCGATGGATCAGCAAACATTTGCCGTTGATGAAGTGTCTAAAGCAGCTCAAGATCTCAATCAAATATCTATTCAGCTCAGCCAAGAAATTTCCAAATTCAAAGTTTAACTCGTTTTAAATTACTAAGCATTTAATTTTTACCATTAGGGGTGCATGCGTGAGAAAATCTTGCAAGCCCCTTTTTTTTGGTTACAAATTCCAAGTGAATAGTTGTGTCAAATATAGGGTATTTCATTTGATGGTGTTTATGCGTATAATAAGCATGAGGAGGGCGCTATGAAAATTAGAACGTACATAAACAGTTTGTTTGACGCATCAAAAAAAGTTGCCTCCGAAGACCCAAAACAATCATTTGCATTGGCAGAAGAAGCTTTGAGACACGCTGAAGCATTGAATTTGAACGTTGAAAAAGGTTTTGCCCTCTTTCACATGGCTTATGCCTGTCGCGTAATGTCTGATTATAGCAATGGACTAAAGTATGCCTTCAACGCGCTTGAAATTCTAAAGGCAAGCGACAACAGTAATGGCATATATAGAGTCAGAAATATCATCGGAATCATTTATTTTTACTTTGGCGCTTTAACAGATGCTCTAGAGCATTTCATGGAAGCTTTGGAACTGGTGAAAAATCAAAATGACGGCAATCTTGAAACCTCTCTACTGAACAATATTGGCGAAGTCTATCGTGAAGCTGGCGATCTGGATAAAGCCATGCATTATTACAAAAAAGCACTGATGATTTCTAGAAAGAATCATTTGGATATCAATACTTCTGCGATTTACTTAAACATCGGCGATATTCTATACCTTAAAGGTCAATATAAGGCATCTTATAACAATCTAATAAAGGGTTATGACCTCGTCTCGAAACACAATCGTCTGCTTGAACAAGGGGAAGCTGAAACCAAAATAGGACGTGCGATCGCGATTCAAGGCAACTATGATGAAGCAAAGCGCATCTTTCTGGTGGCACTTGAGAAGTTGAATGCGATCAATAACAAATATTATCTGGTCGATCTTCTTATTGAAATGGCATCACTGGACAGGGCAATGGGCATAAGTCCCATTCGAAATTTGAATGAGGCATTAGATGTCTCGTTAAGCAACGGCATTGAAAAAAAGGCCATGGTGGTTTATAAGTTGATTTCTGACTATTATGAAGCGTCGGGCGACTATAAATTGGCTTTTGATTATTTTAAAAGCTATCATTTAAAGTTAGGTGAGGTGGAAGCATCCAACCTTTCGAAACGACTAGAAATTATTTCGGTAGAATTCAATTATTATAAAGAAAGAAATGAGAACACCAAACTTAAAAAACTAAGCGAGAAATTGACCAGAGACATTCAATCGACAAATCGATCACTTGAAAAAATGAAATCTACAAACAAATCGCTATTAAAAGAAAACTTAGTTGATGAATTAACTCAGCTTCTAAATCGACGCGGCATAGAAAAGAAATTTAATGACTTTTTTAACGAATCCTCTGAAATTATCGGGGTTATGATTTTAATGGACATTGACCAATTCAAAGTTTACAACGATACATGGGGACATGTTCAAGGCGATCAATGTCTTAAATTGATTTCGAGTGCCCTTAAGAATCAACCGTTCAAAGAGTACTTTGTCGGCAGATATGGCGGCGAGGAATTTATCGCCTTTATGAAAGTTGACACATTGGAAGAAGCGAGATTGCGTTGTGAACGCATCAGAACGCGTATTGAGAAACTTGCCATAAAAGCAAACACGACGAGTGATGATGTCGTGACGCTCAGTATAGGTGCCTATTTTGGAAGGATTGACAAAGAGCAGATTAAAAATTTTGTGAAACTGTCAGATCAACAACTTTACTATGCAAAATTCAGTGGTAGAAACAATGTTCAAATAACGGAT
>JBBRVO010000104.1:0-7765 GCA_038246775.1 Peptostreptococcales bacterium
CGAATTAATGAACTGTTCTTTTAACACCCAAGCTTTAAATGGTTTATCTGCCTCTTCAGAAATACCCATTTCGGAGTAAAAAATATCTTCACGTTGATTGTCGGTTGTGTTTTCTTCAGGCAACAAATATGTAATTGTATTAGTATCGTCAACAAAAACCATATTGGTGCCAAAACTTCCATACCATAACACTGAATCGTCATATTTCCCAATATTTGGAATAAAATTAAAATTGTTTGTCAATGATTCATATTCAATTTTGCTCTCTTCTAGATTTCCTAATACCTCAAGACCTTTTTCAACTTTTTCACTATTAACATTCTCATAACTATCGTTTCCCAAACGATTAGAAAAAGTAATTGGAAAACTTGTAAATAACATCGCAAAACATAGAAAAAAACTTAATAACTTGCCACATGTACTTTTCATAATGAACCCTCCATATATTATATTTTTACAACATAATTTTACAATTAAAAGGTAAAGTTTTACAGTACTATAAATCACTATTTTCAGGGACCTAAGTCCTTTAAATTTTGACAAAATAATACCAGACACTTTATCAAAATGTCTGGCATACGTTTATTCAATATTGATTAAAATTCAAACACTCTTAACCTAAACTTAGATTGATACTATTTTCATACCTTGCTGATACCTTGCTGATACCTTGCTGATACCTTTCTAAAACCTTGCTAACACTATCTTATCCGCTTCTGATACTATCCTAATACTATCTGATAGTATCAGAACGCAATTAATGAGACTTATTTTACAAAATTCTCTTTACATACCGTACTTCATTCTGGTCAAATTTCTCAAGCCGTTTCACTTGCCCTGTCGCTGCATAGCCGTTTTTCTCGTAAAATTTTCGACTTGAATGGTTGTTTTCTAGCACCCATAACCAAATCTCAGCTTGACTTTGCATTGCCGCAATCTTTTCTGCTTCCTTTATGAGCTTAGAGCCGATGCCACGGCCTTTAAAATAAGGTTCCACGTAGATCGCAACCAGTTCCAATGGGATAGCTTGACCGCTTGAAGCGCCTCCGTTGAGTAGCCGTTGTATATTGTGTCGGTTATTGTGTCGGTGACAGGCACCAAAATAGAATCAAGTTGTTGAATAAACGATTTGACAATTAATTGTCTCACTATATGAAAAACCCGTATTCAAATTCATTTTATTAATCCAGATAGCCATACTTTGAATAGTATTGTCGCTAATGTTGCCCACTAAATGCGCCTCACCATCCATGAATTCTTGATCGTCCTTATCAATAAAACCCAACGTATAGATATCATCATTATATGGGTTTGATACTTTTTTAAATTTTACCAAATTGTAACTTTTTTCATCGATATATAACTTACCTTTTATGTAGTAAAAGTCCAATGGCAATTTAATGAGTTTGCCTTTGAGTGTTACAGTTTTGGCTTCAACTGTACTGTCGTTATGATCCACTGAAAACTTAAGATCAAAATCAGTTGGTTCAATGATTAGAATTGCAATTAATGCAGTCAATAAAATAATTGTAAGCACTAATAGTCTCTTTTTGTTTTTCATATTTCCCGCCTTTGGAATACAATCTTTTAAACAATTACTTATTACTTTAACACCAGTTCCTCAATCAATTTTGACAATAAAATAGCCATCACGCCTCCCACAAATAATATTGCTAAAGCAACCGCGCACAAAAATCGCATCTCAGCATCCCCTTGCACCATCAAATACGAGCCTATAAAAACAAATAGCCATCCAAAAAACATCGTGCCTAATCCCCAAAAAAAGTGCTTCATATGTGTCTCCTCCACTTTAAAGCGCATAGTATAATACATTGATTTTTTCGACCTTATTATTTGAGATAATAAATTGAACGAAAGGATAACGAAACGAGCTTATCATCAAAAAACTTAATCGCAAGGATTTTGTACTTAAAGAAGTCTTGCTTGACGCTTATTTGACCTTTGTTGATGAGTATTTCTTCAGTTCCTGAAACATTATCTTTCACCATTATTTCTACTTCAAATGTATAATATTTGTCAGCGTCGTCACTGGACTCTACTACGTTCAATATTAATTTTTTAAATGAAATCGTGAGATTATTGTCACGGGCTAACTGCGGCGCCAATATCATGTACCGATCACCGAGTAAAAAGGTCTTATAAAACTCGGATGTGTATAACCCTTTATAGGTTGATTCTGCATATTTCTCAAAGTTCATGACACTCTGCGCTTCGCCATTGACGTTACTTTCTGAAATAATCAAATCAATCGTATCAGGCGCTACATTATAAAATGCCTTGAAAAATTCAGTGATCGCCCTTTCAATTGCTTGATCATCGGTAGATGCATAGAGTCGATACGAAAATAGACCTACGATTAAAACAAAAATTACCAGTATACCAACTATGTATGTTCTCTTATTATTCATTTTGACCTCCCATATTATTTACAGTGTATCACTCTTGTAATCTTGTAAGATAGGCTAATTGTATTAAAATTGTATGTTATTTACATTTCATTTGCTCGACCTCATAAGAAGTTAAGTATTACGTTTTCTTAGATGAAATTCATGAAGTTGAATCATTTGAGAAAGTTGTGAATGATTTGAATGCTAAAGGACAAGCAGAAATATTCATGACGGGTCGATTTTATTGCAATAAAGGGACATACAAAGCAATACATCCAAGTGGCCTATTTGCTTGCAGAAAAGTCGACGATAGAAAGAGAATTCTCGGTTTTGGAAGCCGTAAAAGATCAATTCACAAAAATATAATTGAATTTTTGCTAGAGGATGAGTAAAAAAGGACGCGGACGGCGTTTAGTAACCTGTCACCCATTGGTTATGATTACTTAGGTGAAGAAAGCTATCATCAAAAGTTAGCTGTTGTGATCCGTTAGTCGTAAATGACATTATTGAGCCCCTTTGAAATTGTTTTGGTTAATTCAATTATACCAAAATTCAATACATTTTTGTGTTATATAGATATGCGTTGCTTGGATTTGCTTGGATTTGCTTGGATTTGCTTGGATTTGCTTGGATTTGATTGGATTTGCTTGGATTTGCTTAGCTTTAATTTACTTTTGACACTCTAACCAAGTATAATTGGAAATGAAAAGGTGGTTCGGTAATGTTAGTAATGCTTGATGTCGATGGTTTTTAGCAATATAATGATTATGATAGGCCTTTTGAAAGTGACAACTGCTTATGAATAGTAACAGTTGTATGAGAACAATGCATTGCATTGTCTTGATATTTTTCACGTGGACATCAGAGGGGGATGAGATGATGCTTCTACTTAAAAAGATACTAAAACTTAAAGATTATGAAATCAACACTTTGGCCTATGAAAATCAGATCATATCGATCTTTGGATTTTGTTTTGCGATTGGGGGCGGAATTCTAAATTATTTTTTTCTCACTATTTTTTATGAATTTGAACCAATACAAGTTGTTTGGTGGAGTATTATCTACGGAACTTTTGGGTGTTCATTTTATTTGTCATCTCAAATCAAAAATGAAAAGCATAAATTTGAATTTATTAGTTTTTTGACAGTTATTCTTGTTGTTTTTTTGGTTTTAACCTATTATCCAATCATTGGACCAACCGTATGGACCTACTTTTTTTCCATAATGGTGGTCTCTTTTTTAAGAGAAGGTTTAACAATTCTTCGATTGTTAGCCGTTGAATTGTTATTTTTGGGGATATATGTTTATACATTACCGGACTCCTATATTTTAGACTACCGGTATTATCTTGCACAGTTTGTTGCATTTGCAGTGCTTTCAGTGGTTGCAGTCTTTGTATATACAAATAACCATAAAAAAAACGTATTTATAACATCTATAATAAACGAATTGAGGGAAAGTGAAAATAAATTTAGGAAGATGATTGAAACCTTGCCGGATAAAGTTTTCAAATTAAATCAAGATGGCATTATTATAGATAGCGGTGTAGGTGACACTACGGACTTATACGATGAAAAGAGTGTGGGCGTGAATCAATCTTTTATACAAAATCTACCGTTAGATTTGCAGGAGCACTGTCATCAGTTGTTAACTGACACCTTGAGAAATGACAATTCGAACATCCTTGAATTCGAATTTATCACTTCAAAAGGCACTGCCTATTTTGAAGGCAGATTTGGTAAAGTGGATACTAACGAAGCCTTACTTATTATCAGAGATATCTCAGCAATTAAAGAGCAACAAAAGCACATTGAGTATCTCAGTTATCACGATCAGTTGACAGGTCTTTATAATCGTAGGTTTTTTGAAGAAGAACTCAAACGATTGAATCGTGCAAGGAACTTGCCCCTATCGCTTATTATGTTGGATGTGAATGGATTGAAATTGACGAACGATGCATTTGGACATCGAGACGGAGACGCTCTTTTAAAAAAATTATCTGATGTTTTGAAGCAAGAGTGCAGAGAAGATGAAATTATTGCGCGAATTGGCGGAGATGAATTTATTCTCATACTCCCTAAAACGGCTTATACTTATGCAGAAAATCTTTCAAATCGAATATATAAGGCAGTTTCGAATGAACATCTTAACGGTTTGCCAATTTCTGTATCTATGGGTGTGGAAACAAAAACTTTGGAAGATGAAAGTATTGATGAAATCCTCATTAAGGCAGAGGAACATATGTACCGAAAAAAACTTCTTCAAAGCCAAAGCATGCGGAACCAGACAATTCAGGCAATTTCACAAACGTTAAATCAAAAAAGCAGACGTGAAAAATTGCATTCTGAAAAAGTGAGCGCACTTTGTCGTCAATTTGGCATTGCATTGGGATTGGATGATGAACGGACGAGAGAATTGGAAATTGCTGGTCTTATGCATGATATTGGTAAAATTTCAGTAGATGAAAGTATATTAAATAAGCCGGCGAGATTGACAGACTATGAATATATGGAGATGCAAAAGCATCCAGAGAGCGGATATCAAATTTTGAAGTCGACGGATGCCTATTCTACTTTAGCAGAACATGTCCTTTCTCATCATGAACGATGGGATGGAAATGGATATCCAAGAAAGTTAAAAGGTGAAGAAATTAGTATGGTTGCTCGCATAATTTCAGTTGTAGATGCTTTTGAAGCTATGACCTCAGATCGACCTTATCGCATGGGAATAAGTGTTGAGAACGCCATCGAAGAAATAAAAAAGAATATGGGGACTCAGTTTGACCCAAACATTGCCATGCAATTCATTCACATGCTAGAAGTGAAGCTCTGAAATACACAAGAGTAAATATGGTTCAAATAAAAAATGATTAGGGTGTCAAAAGTCCGTAGTTGATCGTATTAGAATTGTATGTTATTTACATTTTAAACCCTCGGTTACATAAGTGGGAACATGACCGAGAAAAATCTCTTCGTGCGTTGTTCTTACCTTAAAGTGATATTTGTGATTAAGCGAAAGAAATATTTGACACATTAAAATCGGTTATGGGCAACCAAGTCATCAAAGTGTTGTTGAGGATTAGTAAAAAAGGACGCGCCCAAATCATTATCAAACATGATTTGAGAGCGTCCTTTTTATGACCATTAACCGTTTTTTAAACCATCGTACCAATATCTCGTCTATAAAACGCGTTGTTAAACGTCAGCTCTGAAGTGCGCTCATAAGCTAGTTTTCTCGCCGCATCAAGTGTTGGCCCCGTGGCCGTTACACCTAAAACGCGGCCGCCATTTGTGACGGTGTCGCCTTCGAAAAAGCGCGTGCCGCAATGGTAAACCACCGTATTTTCGATCTGTGTATCGAGCCCTTCTATGACGCAACCTTTGGAATAGGCCTCTGGATAACCACCTGAAGCCATGATCACACAAACCGCGTTATCCTGCGACCAGCGCAAACTGACTTGATCAAGTGTCTTTGATTCAACGGCTTCGATGATGTCGATTAGGTCATTCTCAAGTCTGATGAGTGTCACTTCTGTTTCTGGATCGCCTAAACGCACATTGTATTCGATGACGTTTATGGCGTCACCGTCGATCATGATACCCACGAAGAGGATGCCCTTAAAGTCAATATGATCCGCTTTGATGCCTTTGATAAAGGGATCAAGTAGGTCCTTTTGAATCGTCTTCATAACGTCATCAGTTATGATAAGGCTTGGAGAATACGCCCCCATGCCCCCTGTGTTAAGGCCGAGATCGCCATCATATATTTTCTTATAATCCTGTGCCGGTGACATCGGCAATATGGTGTCACCATCTACAAAACATAGGATAGACGCTTCAATGCCTTTTAAAAAAGTCTCAAGGACAACTTTGTCACCTGAGTTTCCAAAGATGCGTCCGTCCATTATTTCCATAAGTGCACGGCTTGCCGTTTGATAGTCCTGTGCAATAATAACGCCTTTACCCGCTGCAAGGCCATCGGCCTTTATCACCACGGGATATTCAAAGCGCCTGAGCGCTTCAAGCGCAGTATCCAGCGCTACATGCGTTTCCGAATGCGCCGTTGGGATGCCGTGTCTCGCTAAAAAAGCTTTCGTGAAATATTTACTGCCTTCAAACTGCGCGGAAGCTTTGTTTGGGCCAAAAATCCTTAGTCCATTTGACTCAAACAGATCTACAATACCAAGTACCAGTGGCAGTTCCGGTCCAACGATGGTGAGGTCGATATTTTCAGTTTTGACAAATGTAAGGAGCCCCTCTAAATCATCCACAGCAAGATCGACACAAGTGGCAAGTGCTGCGATGCCTGCATTTCCAGGTGCCGCAAAAAGCACGGGTTTTCTGTCGCTTAAGTTCAGTTTATGGGCGATGGCATGTTCTCTTCCGCCACTGCCGATAATCAATATTTTCATAGTTGCCTCCAACATTAGTGTTTAAAGTGTCTCATCCCTGTAAACACCATCGCCATGCCGTATTTGTTGGCTTCATCGATGACTTCTTGGTCTTTCACCGAACCACCCGGTTGTATGATGGCAGAGATGCCCGCTTCTGCAGCCGCTTTGATGCCATCTGCAAATGGGAAAAATGCATCTGAAGCTAGGACGGCGCCTTTGGTTGGAAAGTTGGATTGACGGATGGCATTTTCAGTGGCCCATACGCGGCTCACTTGCCCTTGGCCAAGCCCCAACGTTTGGTGATCTTTTGTAATGACGATGCCGTTGGATTTGGCGTGTTTGCAAATTTTCCAGGCGAACATCAACTCTTTGATTTCTTTCGTCGTTGGGATGCGCTCGGTCACTGTAACCAGTTCATCCTCTAAAAGTAACGCATCGATATCCTGAATCAATAAGCCACCTAGCGTTTTTTTCATGTCCTTTTGAAGAGGTGACGCTGGCACTTTGATGTCTTTGAGCTTCAACACGCGTAAATTTTTCTTGGTTTTAAGACACTCAAGGGCGTCTGCGTCAAAATCTGGCGCGATGACGATTTCTAAGAAGATCTCGTTCATGAGCTGAGCGGTACGCAGGTCTACTTTTTTATTCGCTGCCACAATGCCACCAAAGATGGAAACAGGGTCACACGCATAGGCCTTTTGATACGCATGGTAGATGTCGAAGCCACTGCCCACGCCGCAAGGGCTAGAATGCTTAACGGCAACCACTGTGGCTTTGCCATCAAATTCTTTGAGCAAGGCGATTGCGCCATTAACATCATTTATATTATTGTAGGAAAGTTCTTTGCCATGCAGCTGAACCGCTTCTGATAGCGTGCCTTTCGTATCAAACACTTCTTTATAAAAAGCAGCACTTTGATGTGGGTTTTCGCCGTATCTCAAGTCTTGCACTTTTTCATACGTTA
>JBBRVO010000105.1:0-7509 GCA_038246775.1 Peptostreptococcales bacterium
AATTGCTGATTACGAATGCCAATGGGTTATTGATTTCGTGAGCGATTCCTGCAGCGAGTTCGCCAATGGCAACCAATTTTTCTTTCTGTACGAGGTGATACTGCGTTTCTTTCAGCGCCTTATTGACAGAGACGAGCTTCATATTTTGATCTTCTAGTAACAAAGCCGTCTGCTTTAATTTTTTCTCATTTGCAATTTCACGCAACGTCGAATTGATACGTGAGATAAAATCCATTTCTTCAAATGGCTTTTTGATATAATCAGTCGCACCATAATCGAAGCACGCCTTGAGAATTTTTGTGTCACTAATCGTCGTTAGCATGATAATTTTGGGCGGATCGCTATATTTGCTGTTGTGTAATTGCTCAAGCACCTGAAGCCCGGTAAACTTAGGCATAATGATATCCAATAAGACGAGATCGATTGATTGAGAATAAATGTGTTCTAGGGCTTCTTCACCATCCATGGCATATTCGATTTCACAGTCAATATTAAATTTAATGAGTGTATCGCGTGCAATAAATTGATTGACTCTGCTATCTTCAACTATTAATATTCTCATCGAGGCCTCCATCATTAAAGATAATATACCCAAATTCTATTGAAATTCGCAAACTGATTATTACAAATTTACAATATGATGTCCATCAATTTTTTAGAATGTATCTTTTGAGATTTTAGTGTTTCCACCGTTCGTGCCTCAAAGTGTTTGTGATGTTCGATAACTTTAGAAAAGACTTGTAAATACTCAATCACAATTTCAGTTGTCAATTCATTGTGAAACCCTGCTAATCCAATTAATTGTCTTTTTATCATAGCATAGCGACTGAGTAATAGCCACAATGCCTCTTCAGCATTTTCTCCCTCTGAAAAGGGGAAGAGATTTTTAAAAATGTGGTTCTTTATCAAATTCCTTAAAATATGTGGTTCACTCTGGTTAAATGATTTGAAGTGTTCATATCCAATAGTCACATCACCCTTTTTCGCACGTTCGCTCAAGGTTGCATATCGAACGGAATCATCGGCGCCGACATGTTGAAGATGGGTGATCAACATCTCTGAAAATTTCAAAAAATCATCTTCCAGTTCATGGTAACGACTAAGTTCTATGTCTAACTTATCTATTTCATCTTCTAAAAGATTCAGCGTGTTATTTTTTTCTAAAGCAACAATCCGCACAATGAACGCACCAAGGTTTAAAAGTTGGGTTTCCAATGGGGTGTCCTCAGACTTGAATCGATTTAAGCAAGCATCTCTCACCTCTAGTAGGTTTGAAATCAAAGTGCCTCGAAATCGTTTGTCTCTTTGGCGAATATTAAAGCTGACGATGGGTGTCGCCATTGGATCTTTGAGTGTTTCAATAGCCATTGCATCCGCAGATTCGGCCAAAAGCCGCATCACCTCAGGACAAGATGGTGTTGCAGACCGTTCAATGCCGCCATCAATTTTGTTAGTAATTTTCGGAAAACTATCACACACGTTGGATAGATAAGATTCTCCTAAATGCTTTTGGATGATGCACAAACGATCGGCATTTAAAAAAGAACAACGTTTTTCGGGTGTGAGTACGGCAAATGCATAATTGATCGAATCGCTATATACATCTGGGTTGACTTTGACATAGCGTTTCAACTCCTGCTGCATCAGTGGATGTGTGACCTTTTGATATTTTAAAAATGTCGCTTTATCGATATCAACATCCCAACCGATACAACAATTGTCTTCACAGGCCCCACCGATGCACTTAAAATTTTTCATGTATTTAGGTACATGCATAATGGCCTCCTAATGATTATTGAATATTGATTATTGATTATTGATTATTTGAATTGTGCCACATAACCATTTGGTTTAAGCACATCGAAACGGTAGCCCATGGCCAAATAGTGTTCAATCACATCTGGCAATGCTTCAATTGTCGTTAATTTAGTATCCGTATCATGCATCAAAACGATTGCGTTTTTCTTCTTGCCTATTTGACTAAATGTATTTTTTTTGATGGTCCCAACCGCTGCATAAACCGATGTGGCGTCACCACTGTCAATATTCCAATCGAAGTGCTGCATTCCCTTTTCTAAAAGTGCGGTATCAATCACTTCCACAAAGGATTCACCGTTTAATTCCAGTGCTACATTAGAACCGCCCGGGAAACGATAGAGTTCGGGGTAAATACCAATAGCAGAAAAAATGGCTTCCTGGCATTTTATAAAATCTTCCCAAAAGGAATCCTCATCCGAGTAAATCACCGTATAATTGTGAGAGTAAGAATGGTTGCCAATTGCATGTCCCCCCTCATAAATCAATTTAAGAGATTCGGGATTTTTGACGACATTTCGTCCCTGTACGAAAAAGGTTGCTTTCACGTCATACCGCTTAAGTATCTCGATGATTTTAGCCGTAGATCTAGAAGATGGGCCATCATCGAATGTCAAATAGACGACTTTGTCAGTTAACGCTTCATTTTGCCTTTTAACGGTATCATAGGCGGCCTTTAGGTCTAAAATATCTTGGTTGAGCGCTTTGATTATTGACTCTTTTTCATCGCTTTTAGCCTTCTTTTCATTGAGCTTTCTTTTGTCATTTTCAAGGTCTATCGCATTTTTATTTAAAGCCTCAATCGTCGATTTGTAAGTTCCAATTTGTAATTTTTGCTCTGAATTGATCTGAAGTGCCCTTAAACCACTCAAAATGGCCATTAACACTATCAATGAAATTACTATTTTTGCAGTCTGCCTACTCATTCTTACGTCCTTATTTCCTGTATGTATTTGTAAAACTTTAACTATTATATCATAGCACGCCATTCAATTAAATCACTTTAGAAAAAGCCCTCGCGCATTTAAACCTGCATGAGGGCTTTATAAGTCCTATTCTTCCCAGTTATGATACACCGTTTGCACGTCATCGTCATCTTCGAGGTAATCGATGAGCTTTTGCATAAATTTTATATCTTCATCGTTTGTAAGCTTAGTCATGGTCTGAGGTAAATATCTGAGTTCTGCCATGCTAAATTCGTAACCTTGGCTAGACAGCGCATCTCTCACACCAGCAAAATCGCCAATGCCAGTGATCACTTCATAATACTCTTCTTCAATAGAAAAATCCTCAGCACCAGCTTCTATAACAGCCTCTTCCACAGCTTCATCGACCATGGATTCTTTTTTATCAATGACTAAAACGCCTTTTCTATCAAACATAAAACTCACACAGCCATTCGTTCCAAGATTGCCTTTTCCCTTTGAATAAAAACTTCTAATATTGGCTGCCGTTCGATTCATATTATCTGTAAGACATTCTACCAAAACCGCCACACCACCAGGACCATAGCCTTCGTAAGTTAACTCTGAAAAGACGGTGCCATCGTTTTCGCCAGCACCTTTTTTGATGGCGCGATCGATGTTGTCATTTGGCATATTGGCTGCTTTAGCTTTTTCTATAGCACTCATAAGTGCGCCATTATAAGCAGGATCTGCACCACCTTCTCTTGCTGCTACCATAATGTAGCGACCGAGCTTTGTGAATTCTTTCGCTTTCTTTGCGTCCTGTTTACCTTTTCTTTGTATAATCGTTCCTATTCTTCCCACGCGTTTATCTCCTGTTTTTCGAGTATTCGGAATTTATGCATTGATATTATAGCACATATGAAACGAGCATGCTAGAATTTTGGAGGTGTCGGTGGCAGTTTACGTTTATGTGCCGTATTTTTGTGCATTCTTTCGATAATCGCCTGATCCGCTTCAGGGATTTCTAAACCTAAAATATAGTCATCGATCCTATCGTAAGTAGTGCCCATCTCGCCTTCATCCGTTTGTCCTTCCCATAGTCCAGCTGACGGTTTTCTATCCAAAATAGATTGAGGCACACCTAATATTGCAGACCATTCAAAGACCTCTCTTTTCAAGATATTGCCGATTGGAATGATATCCACGCCGCCATCGCCATATTTCGTAAAATAACCGGTCAACACTTCAGCAGCATTATCCGTTCCCGCAACGAGATAACCAAGAGAATTCGCAATCCCATAAAGCGTTGTCATTCTAAGGCGCGCTCTAAGATTAGCATCAGCCATGCGCTCATTTAAAACATCAAACCCTTCAAGACGTCTTTGAATTTTACCGTAGAGCATGTCGTGCTCGTCTGATAAATCAATTGTCAAATACTCAATCCCGCACGCTTCTGCCAAAAGAATAGCATCTTGCGCGTCTTTGGGATTGCTTTTGCAAGGTAATATTACACCAAGTGCATTTTCAGGAAATGCTTTTTTGATTAAATAAGCTACCAATGAGGAGTCAATGCCTCCCGATAATCCCACTAAAATTCCCTTTGTTCCCGAGTTATTAACTTGTTCTCTAATCCACTCAACCGTGAGATCTATTTTTTCTTCTGCCGTTTTTACCATTGATAGACAATCCTTTCCAAATAAAGTGATTACACTTTTCTGTTTTTATTTGCTTTAGAAAATTCCATAATTAACCGAGTTCCACTAGCACACAGTTCATATAGACGGTATTTAGTCCTGCAACTTCGGATGCCTCTACAATCTCCGGTGTATAGGTACCTGGTTGGAACCAGATGTTTTCGATGCCAAGTTGCTTCACTTCGGCTAGTACGTCACTGGATTTATCAGGTCCTACGACGACGCTTACACAGTCTATTTTTACAGGGACTTCCGATAGACTCGGGTAACAAATGTCGCCTTCAACGCTCTGATACATCGGATTAACCGCATAGACTTCATAACCGAATGCCTTAAGTTTTTTATAGATTTTATTGCCAAATTTAGAAGGATTTTCTGTAGCACCTACTACTGCCCAACTTTTTTTGTCCAACATTGCCTTGATTTGTGTTTGCATCGTTATGCTCCTTTCACTATCACGTTATTGATTCCACAACTTCTCCGTTTTTAATCATCAAATAAAAGTCACCACCATTTTCAACCTCAACTTGACCCGAAGTCAATTCAATAATGTGGTTAATAATACTTTGTTCAAACTCTGGTTGAATGTATATTTCCAAAGTGATACGCTCTGTAAAATGGGTCTCTTTTACAATAATTTGAGGGTCACCAAGAAAATAATTTTGAAGCTTGCCATGAAAGTGATAATCGAAACCTAATTTAAGTAGCGTATTCACTTTCATTTCCACGATCCCAGCGGCCTCTAGTGCTGCCTTGGCACTTTGTGTGTAAGCTCTGACTAGGCCTCCAGTACCAAGCTTTATCCCACCAAAATATCTTGTGATGACGAGACACACGTTGGTGATTGCTTCCTTTTTAAGCATATCCAAAATGGGTACGCCAGCCGTTCCCGATGGCTCGCCATCGTCTGAAGCTCTTTGGATGCCAAAGTTCTCACCCAAGACATAAACAGGCACATTGTGTGTGGCATCCCAGTGTTTCTTCTTGATTTTTTCAATAAAACGAACGGCATCGTTTTCGTCTTCAATCGGTTTTATATAGCCGATAAATCTTGATTTGCTGATTTGAAGCTCAGCTTCTGATTCTTTAAAGACCGTTTTGAAATTCTTCATGACTATACCAAATAGTTACTATATCGATTATAATCCGCTATAGAGACTTCTGCAACGATATAGGTGCCTTCTTCCAAATAGTCCATCTGGGAAACCTTATACGTGTCACATAGATATGACGCTGTTCTACCATCCGTAAATGGGATTAAAAACTTGCCAATTTGATGCTCGGTATAAATGCTTTGCTTGATTACTTGTAGCAGTGCATCCACATTTTCTCCGGTTCTAGCAGAAATGAATACTGACGCGTCCACGGCTGAAGTAACGTGATGTCCTTTGTCAATTTTGTTGTAAACCGTAATCATAGGAATATGAGAGGCTTTTAGCTCATCGAGGACCTGCATAGTGACTTCCATTTGCATCGCATAGCTTTCATTGGAAGCATCTACGATATGAAGCAACAGATCTGCGTTCAAAGTTTCCTCTAAAGTGGCTTTGAAGGCACTTACTAGCGTATGTGGCAATTTTGAAACGAAGCCAACTGTATCCGTCAAAATGAATTCTTTTTTATCTTCAAGAACGATTCTTCTATTATAAGTATCTAGTGTGGCAAAAAGCATGTCTTTCTCGAAGACGTGTCTTTCCACGTCCCCATCTGTTGACATATTGATGAGACAGTTCATCAGAGTGGATTTTCCAGAGTTTGTATATCCGACTAAAGCGACAACAGGCATCTCATTTTTTTCCCGTAGTTGTCTTTGTACGACTCTATTTTTATCAGCATCCTTGATTTGACCGCGAATTTCGTCGATTCTGTCCTTAATGCGCCTACGATCAAGTTCGAGCTTTTGCTCACCAGGACCTCTAGCGCCGATGCCACCCCCCATTTTTGAAAGGTTGCCATTCATGCCAATGAGTCTAGGCAGTCTGTATTTAAGCTGCGCGAGTTCAACCTGAAGTTTGGCGATCTTTGTCTGTGCCCGAAGTGCAAAAATATCGAGTATCAAAGCTGTTCTATCGACTACTGTAGTCCCAATTAGGCCCTCTAGATTTCGCATCTGAGCACCCGAAAGTTCATCGTTGAAAATGACAATATTTGAATCGCTTTCTTCCACTGCCAACCTGACTTCTTCAACTTTTCCAGAACCGATATAAGTTGAAGCCTCGATTTTAGACTTATTTTGTATAATAATCTGGGCGACTTCTGCTTCCGCGGCACGTGTTAATTCCGCAAGTTCATTCATTGAGTCTTCTATATTCAATTCGTTCTTCAGCCCTTGAAACATGCCTACCAAAACGGCGCGTTGTATGATGCTATTATTTTCATCCATAAAAAGTTCCCCACTTCAATATATTGTGTAATTTATAGTCATTATACTACATTGTAGGCGTTTTTCAAAATCCCATTTTCACACGCCAAATATTAAAAATAGATTATAAACGTTGAAATGATAGTACTCAATTTGATAAATATGTTATAATACGTTGAAGGATTTTGCGCATAAAGCGATACGCCTGCGCAATCACAGCATCAGGAGGTCTTAAATGGAAAGCACAAAAAAAGCAGTCCCGGGACATAAACCGACAAGTTCAGGGAAATCCAATAAAAACAAACCAAAAAAACCGAAAAAAACATTCACAAATATACTGAAAATCGCTTTGATTTTACTAGTCGTCTTAGGGTTTTTAGGCGCAGCTGGCGTTTATGGTTATATCATGTTTGCCTTGAAGGATGTACAGCCTATAGATCCTGATCAAATCGCTGCGACACTAACTGAAAACTCAGTGATCGTGGACAGTGAGGGGCGTATTCTTGAACATGTCCAAAATGAAGGCTTAAGAACCGTTATCCACTATAACGACATGAGTAAGGATTTGATCAATGCCTTTGTCGCCGTAGAGGATAAAACGTTTTTCGAGCACAACGGATTTAACTTTATTCGTCTGTTTGGTGCTGTCAAAGATACGTTGACAACAGGTAAGCGCCTCAGTGGCACAAGTACCATCACACAGCAGTTAGCGCGTAATATCTATCTCTAT
>JBBRVO010000106.1:0-7486 GCA_038246775.1 Peptostreptococcales bacterium
GATATTACGATCAGTCGTCCTAAATAGTCTAAAAAGCTCAGTTCGCAATTGAACTGAGCTTTTACTTTGTGGTGCAATAATGGCAAAAATAATTCAACAAAACCCTGTATGAACCAAATTTACGGCGTTTCAAGGTTATGTCGGTCATCCAAATGGCGCATTTCATTAAATAAGAAGAAGGCGGTCATCAGTGAGGCAGTAAGGTCGGCGATAGGACCGGCAAACCACACACCTGTCAAGCCAAAGAACTTTGGTAAAATTAGGAGTAAGGGAATCAATACGATGACTTGTCTAAGCATACTCAAAAAGATCGCTTTGGGTGCTTTTCCCACCGCTTGAAAATAGTTTGCACTAATGATTTGGAAGCCGATCACAGGTAACATACTGAGGAAAATACGCATGCCCTTAGTTGCAATGGCCACAAGCTCGGGATCATTATTGAATATCTTGATGAGTGGAACTGTCAAGAATTGGGTCATGATAAAGCCGAAGGTCGAGATCGTGGTGCCAGCGATGATTGCAAGCTTAAGTGCTTCTTTGACACGACCATACTGTTTCGCTCCATAGTTGTAACCGATGATTGGCTGTGTGCCTTGATTGATGCCAAATATGGGCATCATAAAGAAGAGTACGATTGCGTTTATCACGGTCATCGCACCTATAGCCATATCGCCACCTGTGGATTTTAAGGCGTTATTTGTAACAATGGAAACCACACTCGCAGCTACTTGCATAAGAAACGGCGACAAGCCGATGGAAACGATGCTGAGGATGATTGCCATATCCAATTTTAAATTCTTTTTATAGAGCTTCAAGTTGCTCTTGCCGATTGTAAAGTGGCGGAACACGAGTACCATACTTACAAATTGTGACAAGATCGTTGCAAATGCAGCACCTTTTATGCCCATGTTAAAGGTGAAAATGAAAAGTGGATCGAGTGCGATATTAATTGCAGCAGCGATTAAAGTGGTGTACATGGCCAGCTTAGGATTGCCTTCAGAACGCATAATACCTGTAAGTCCAAAACCAATACCCTGAAAGATTGCACCATAAAGTATGATCGTGAGGTAATCATTTGCATAACCGATGGTCGCTTCACTGGCGCCAAAGAGGTAAAGCAATTGCGTTTTAAAGATAAGCCCTAGAATCATGACAACACTCATGATGATGACTAACATCGTAAAAGCGTTACCAAGTATTTTTTCGGCATCTTCCTTTCTATTTTCGCCAAGTCGTATTGAAATCCTAGAACCACCCCCTATGCCGACGAGCATGCCAAAGCCCATGATGATGACCATCATAGGGAGTGACAGGCCGATACCAGTCATAGCAAGTGGCCCAATCCAACCGATGTACATTCTATCCACGACATTGTATAAAGCGTTGACCATCATACCGACTATGGCAGGTAGAGAAAATTTTAAGAGGAGTTTGCCGATGCTTTCGGTTCTTAATAATGCGTTATTTGACATAAAATCATCCTTGTTGTTTTATTTGCTGGTACTATGTTTATAAGCGCGTGCATTGATCATAAGTTTTTCTAGCAGATTTTCCAAGTTTTTGCGTTCTTCACCTGAAAACCCTTCAAGTAACGTCGATTGCCATTCTAATGCAATATTTTTCAAATCGTTTTGCATGGCGTGCCCGCTATCGGTTAAAACAATGCGGTTGATGCGTTGATCCGTCGTATCGCGTTGTCTCTCAACAAGTCCATTTTCTTCGAGTTTACTTACTGAACGCGTGATGGTGGCTTTATCTACTTCCAGTGCTTTGCTGAGATCGTCTTGACTTGCACCGTTATGTTTGTAAAGGTGAAAGATAAGCCCCATATGGCTGCCACCGATATCGAAGTTGCCAGATTTAGACGCATAAAAAGACTGGCCTGCCCGATATAAGACTGAGATCACGCGCCCTACTTGAAATAAGTCAGCATTTTGTGGACTATTTGAGTCACTTGATGGATTCATAAATACCTCGTTATTAGTTGTGTATGCAACCAGTTTACAAGAAAATAGTTGCGATGTCAACTAAATTAGTTTGGGAAATGCCTGTTTATTAGTCGCAGAGCTGGGTAAACATTTAACACATACCGTTATTAAATGATAAGGAGACGATACAATGAAAATATCCAATGTGATTTTACAACTTAGCGGAATTGATTTGGCAAGTTTAAAAGAAAATGAGATACTGGAGCAAATAGAAAAGAGCTGTATCGAACAGGGAACCGATCCGTTGACAATGGGCGATGTCAACGTCTATATCAATATTGAGGGCACAGCAGTTACTGCATATTATACGTGTGACCTCTGTAGCGGTTCTATTCGCTTGAACTAACTGCATTTGCTGATAGGATAATTGAATAGCAATCTATTTAAACAGTCTCCAATCACCTATGGAGGCTGTTTTTACTTTTTATCAAAAAATTAAGCGTTTTTTAATATCTATTCATTAGAATGAAATTGAGTGATTTATTAGCTATTAAAATATTGAGGTGGAAGTATGTTGCAGCTTAAAGGGGTTACAAAAGTATATGGAAAAGATAAAAAAGCAGTGGATGCCCTTAGTCTAGATGTCAGACAGGGCGAAATTTTCGGGTTTATCGGGCCAAATGGCGCCGGAAAGACGACGACGCTTAAGATGATTACAGGTATCATCGCACCGACGGATGGCGATATTTTGATAGATGGCCATAGCATCAAGACGGATGCGGTCGCTGCAAAGAAGGGTTTTACATTTGTACCGGACCATCCTGAAATCTACGATGCTGTAAAGGGAATCGACTATTTAAACTTTATTGCGGATATGTATGAGGTATCTTTGGCCGATCGAAAAGAACGCATCGAGCGCTATACTAAGTTGTTTCAGATTGATGAGGCACTGCTACAAACGGTCAATGCGTATTCACATGGTATGCGTCAAAAGCTTATGGTCTGCGGCGCACTACTTCCAAAACCAAAATTATTTATCTTGGATGAACCACATGTTGGTCTTGACCCACATTCAGCAAAAGTTCTCAAAGATTTGATGAAGGAACATTGCTTAGAAGGTGGTACCGTGCTCTTTTCATCTCACGTTCTAGAGGTTGTGGAAAATTTATGTGATCGCGTCGCCATCCTCCATAAGGGAAAACTCATCGCCTGTGGCACGATTGATGAAATTACAAATAATACAGAGGTTTCACTTGAAGACATTTTCTTGGAGATGACCAAAGATGAATAAACTATGGGCGCTTACAAAAATACAACTTAAAGATTTTTTTAGCCGCTATACGCAGCAGCTTAACATAAAAAACAAGTGGATGGGCAAATTAATAATCCTTTTGCCGATACTGATTATGATGCCTGCATTTGAAATTACAAGACAGATGTATCTTTCATTTTCCAGTATTGGTTATCCGGAATTGACCTTGACTTACTTATATGTGGGAACGACGATGCTCGTATTCTTTAGTGGTATCCCACTGATTATCTCGGTTTTCTTCTATGCAAAGGATTTGATGTTGATTGCGACCTTGCCTGTTAAGGATGATACGGTGGTATTTTCAAAGCTCGCCTCCGTGTACGTGTACCTACTTGTAATCTCAGCGGCATTGTTTGGTATGAGCGTTGGTTTCTATAGCCTTTACGACGGCATTAAGCCTCTGTCTTTATTACTTGGATTCCTTGGCGTATTATTGACACCACTTATGCCTATGATTTTTTCAACACTGGTCATCCTGCCGTTTATGTCATTTGTCGGCGGTCGAAAAAACAGAAACATGATGGTCATCGTGGGTAATGTGTTCATGCTTATCGCAATTATCGTTTTGCAACTTTTATTTACGCGTATTGAAATGGACCCTGCATCGCTTCAAAAATACGTAACGAATAGCGATGGCCTCATTGCCTTGATCGGCAATAAATTTCCGCCTAGCGTTTGGTTGACAAAAATGGTCATGGGTTCTTGGTTGGAAACACTTTTTTACGTTCTGCTTAATGTCGCATTTGTCTTAGTCTTAAAACTCACATCAAGCCGCTTGTATAAAGGCGCACTGTTAAAATACAACCAAGAGAGCGGTGGTGGCTCAGCTATCAAAAGAGGAAAAGTGGTTTATGCCCTACATTCTAAACGCTATTTGCTCATTAAACGTCACTTTGGTATCATTGCAAGCAATCCAACGTTTTTGCTCAATATCGTATTGACAATTTTTATACCGCTGCTGTTGTTCGGCATTTACTTTGCTATGGGGTTTGTTAACCTTGATACTTTTAAAGGTCCAATGTTCAAACCGTTTCTCGTCTATATCTACGCAGGCATTATTAGTGCGCCAAGCATCATGGGCACCCTATCTGCCACAGTGATTACTAGAGAGGGCAAGACGTTTTGGGAGACGCGTGTTCTGCCGGTCTCTGTCAATGAAAACCTGCTGACGCGTATTTTATCTTCGGTTTTATTAAATGGAGGCGCTTCACTCATCTTAGCTTTGGCTGCAGTGTGGTTGATGCCCCTCAGCGTTGTAGACATCTTGTTAGCGCTCATATTTTGTATCATGGCAACACTTTGCTTTAGTACAATGGATCTTTTAATCAATATACAACGCCCCTATCTCAATTGGTCAAATCCAACAGCGGCGGTGAAAAACAATTTAAATATCATGATTGCCTTTTTACCTAGACTCGTATTTGGTGGACTCGGGTTTTTATTAGTCAAGTGGATGCCAGATGTTGGTGGTCAATTTATCGTTGCACTCTTTAGCGTGCTAATGTTCATTGGTTTTCTCATTTCCTATGCCCTTGTCTTTGGCAGATTTAGAGTAAAATTCATCAATATCGACGCGTAATAGGAACTGTTAACAAAGAACGCCCCTCAAATGAATCACTCATTTTGAGGCGCGTTCTTTTTATATCCGAGAGGTGGATGGCTGCCATTTGTGAGGGTTAGCCGTCGCTACCAGAACTTTCAATTAACATTTATTGGATTTATAATCAATTACTAACAATAGATACTATTTTACTTTCACAGTCATAACCTATTGATATCCAGTTTTTAAATATTAAAGCAAAAATATTAGTGCACTGAAAAGAATACCAGATAGTCATGAATAAAAGGATATAAACGCATCGTAATGCGATGTATAATTCTATTATAAGTGCAAATAAACTGGCGCTCATTTTGATGCGGCACTTGTGTCGTTTTTTATACCTGAAGCGCTTACAGTATACGAAAAATTTGGAGGTCAGATTATGGACATCGAAGCAATCTTTATGCAGTTGACTCTTGAAGAAAAGGCATCACTTTGTTCCGGTAAAGATTTCTGGCATTTAAAAGGTGTGGACAGGGTCGGCATACCATCTATCATGATGGCAGATGGCCCACATGGCCTCAGAAAACAGCTCGATGATAGCGACAACATTGGACTTAATGCCAGTATACCCGCCACTTGTTTTCCTACAGCGGCGACTTTGGCTTCTTCTTGGGACCGTGCACTTTTAGGTGAGATTGGAAGTGCACTTGGCGAAACCTGTCAGTCAGAGAAAGTCTCAGTGATCTTGGGACCTGGTGTCAATATCAAGCGTTCGCCACTTTGTGGTCGAAACTTTGAATACTTTTCGGAGGATCCGCTACTCACAGGAGAACTGGCAGCTGCGATGATAGAAGGTGTTCAATCCCAAGGGATAGGCACCTCTTTGAAACATTTTGCCGTCAATAATCAAGAAGCCAATCGCATGACCATCGATGCGTACGTCGATAGGCGGACTTTGAGAGAACTCTATTTGACGGGTTTTGAAATCGCAGTAAAAAAAGCGCAGCCATGGACAGTCATGTGTTCGTATAACCGTCTGAATGGCGAATTTACAAGTGAACATAAAGGTCTGCTTACGGATATTTTGAAAGAAGAATGGGGACATGAAGGACTCGTTGTGACAGACTGGGGGGCAACTAATGACCGCGTCGCAGGACTTAAAGCGGGGCTAGAGCTTGAAATGCCTAATTCTGGTGGGTTTACCGATGCTCAGATCATCACAGCTGTAAAGACAGGGGCACTTGACATAGACGTATTAAATGAATCCGTCAGACGCCTGCTTAAGTTGATCTTTAGAAGTTCAGAAGCTGCTAAAGAAGGCGCGACCTATGACAAGGACGCGCAACATGCATTAGCTAGACGCGCAGCAGCTGAAAGTACCGTCTTGTTGAAAAATGAAGGCAGTTTTTTACCATTTATTGATGACAGAAAGTCGATTGCTCTGATCGGACAATTTGCAAAATATCCAAGGTATCAAGGGGCGGGGAGTTCGCTTGTTACACCGACGCAGCTAGATACGGCTTATGACGCTTATAGAGCGCGTACGGATGGGTCGATTCCTTATGCACAAGGCTATGATGTCCAAAGTGACGTACCCAATCAAAGGTTGATTGATGAAGCCGTGGCACTGTCAAGGACCGTCGACTATGTTGTGCTTATGGTTGGACTCACAGATTCTTATGAATCTGAGGGGTTTGATCGCGTTCACCTCGATTTACCAAACGCCCATACGGCGCTGATCGAAGCTGTTTTAAAAGCCAATCCGGAGACAGTGGTCGTCCTAAATAATGGCTCGCCAGTGCTTATGCCATGGTTAGATTCCGCTAGAGCCGTGCTCGAATGTTATTTACCTGGACAAGCAGGTGGCCATGCACTTTGGGATGTTCTCTTTGGCACGGTAAATCCAAGTGGTAAACTGGCGGAGACGTTTCCACTGTCTCTTGACGATATCGCATCATCAAAGTACTTTCCAATGGGACCTAAAGGCGTCGAATACAGAGAAAGTTTGTATGTCGGATACCGCTATTTCGACAAAGCCAATCAAAAGGTCAGGTTCCCTTTTGGATATGGTCTTTCCTATACAAAATTTGCCTATGGCAACATAAGTGTTTCAAAAACTGAAATATTGGATTCGGAAACGCTGGAAGTAAGTGTAGACGTGACAAATATCGGTGAGAGATCAGGCAAAGAAATCGTTCAACTATATGTACGCGATTTAGAAACGACGATATTCAGACCCGATAAAGAACTCAAAGGCTTTGAAAAATTAGAACTTAAGCCAGGCGAGACTAAAACGGCGACTTTTGTATGTGACAAACGCACATTTGCCTATTATAACGTTCACATAAAAGACTGGGTAGTTGAGACGGGATCTTTTGAGCTATTGATCGGCGCATCTGCCTCTGAGTGTCATCTTTCAGAGTCGGTCAAAGTTGTCTCAACTTCAAATTTTGACGAGACGCTCAACGATCAAAAGGAAACGCTACAAAAGTACTATTCAGTGACGCCAGATTGGGACGTGACAAAATCTGACTTTGAAGCGTTATATGGCAAGGTAATCCATCATGATTCAATCAGTCAAAAGGGTCACTTTAACCGAAATACAACGGTTAGGGAGATTCAGACGACATTGATTGGTCGGCAAATTTATAAGATTATTGGCAAGCAAGTCGATAAAATGTTCGGCGATGTAGACGCTAGACA
>JBBRVO010000107.1:0-7377 GCA_038246775.1 Peptostreptococcales bacterium
AAAAGCCACACAGGTGCAATATCTGTGTGGCTTTTTTATTTAAATGGAACACTTGTGGCTATGTTCACGACTTGTTTACAAATTGTTCAGAAACGTACCCGATATAGCTCTTTACAGATTGCATAGAAAGCGATAAAATATACTTCGTACACGAAACATCGTACACGAAACATCGCACACGAAACATCGCACACAAAGCATCGTATGCAACCTATCAATAGTTAATCAGCGTATTGTTCATACGCCGTTAATAGTAATGGACTATTATGAACAAACGATTTAAATGAAAATGGAGAAAACATGATCGGACTAGAAAAAGGTTACGAGATAATCAAGCGCATTAAACGGTTAAAAGAAGGGTTACACGGAAACATTGAAAAGGATTTCAAAGAAATGAAATTGACTGGGCCACAAGGTATGGTTGTCGGGATATTGTTCAGAGCGGGATCACTCAAAATTGGTGAAATTGCAACTCAGATGGAACTGTCCATGAGTACCGTTTCAGGTATTTTGGATCGACTAGAGCGTTCTGAGATTATTACGAGGGTGAAAAGTGAAGAAGACGGACGCGTTATACGCGTGACATTAACAGAGTCATTTAGACAAAATTCAGCGGCTAAATTCAAATGCATTGAAGAAAATTGGAGTGAAAAACTCAACTTAGCCAATGAAGAAGAATTTGAGGCTATTGTTAACGGTCTAGAAATTTTGGAAAAATTACTTGTAGAAACCAAAGAATAAGTTGGCTTTAAGCACGACGACGATTAAGGAGAATTAAATGATAAAACTAATAAGATTTTTAAAGCCATTTTCATTTTTGCTTTTATTGGCCGTATTACTGTTATATGGTCAAGCCCAGACTGATCTTGCGTTGCCTGAATATATGTCGAATATAGTAAATGTAGGTATTCAAAATAACGGTATTGACCGAGCGATTCCTGAAATTTTCAAAGTCAGTGACCTCGATGGCATCAAACAAATGATGACAAATGAAGACAAATTATTTGTCGAACAGAGTTATCAGCTTGTTACGGTTGAAGCCAATGCATCAGATTATGGAAAATTAAAGAAAACCTATACATCACTTACAAATGAACCCATCTATGAATTGAAAAGTTTATCAAAAGATGATCTATCAAAATTGGAACTCATTATTTCAAAAAATCTAATCGCAGTCATGGGTTTGAAATCTGGAAAACCTATTGATATCAGTACGTTTCAAGATTCTTTAATCATACAAATGGGTTCTAAAGCAGTGAGTGCTTATGTCGAAACATTAGGCGTTGATGTCGCTGAAATTCAAAAAAATTATATTTTAAAAATGGGCGGCATCATGTTATGGATTTCATTACTTGGCGCCATTGCCTCAGTTTTAGTCGGATTAATTGCAGCGAGAGTCGCTGCAGGATTGGGTAGAAATTTGAGAAAAGCCGTTTTCAAAAAAGTAGAAGGTTTCTCAAATGCTGAATTCGACAAGTTCTCAACGGCTTCTCTAATTACGCGTAGCACAAATGACATCACTCAAATTCAAACGTTAATGGTTATGATGATTCGTATGATTATTTATGCGCCAATTTTGGGTATAGGTGGCGTCGTGAAGGCTCTTGAAAAAAGCAATCAAATGTCATGGATTATTGCGCTTGCAGTCGTTTTATTGCTCGTTTTAATTGCCGTTGTCTTTACAATTGCACTGCCAAAATTTAAAGCCGTTCAAAAATTAATTGATAAATTGAATTTAGTGGTAAGAGAGAACTTAACGGGATTGATGGTCGTAAGAGCATTTAATACTCAAAAATTTGAAGAAAATAGATTTGATAGTGCCAATAGAAATCTTACCGATACAAATTTATTTGTAAATAGAGTCATGGTATTTGTCATGCCCGTTATGATGTTGATCATGAATGGTACGACGTTACTCATCGTTTGGGTTGGTGCGCATGAAATTGCTAATTCAGCAATGCAAGTTGGCGATATGATGGCGTTTATGCAATATGCAATCCAAATTATTATGTCTTTCTTAATGCTTTCCATGATGTTCATTATGATTCCAAGAGCTTCAGTAAGTGCTGGACGTATATCAGAAGTTTTGGAAACGAAAGAAACCATTCTAGATCCTGTGACACCGACTGCACTAAACTCAAATGGAAAAGGCATCGTTCAATACGAGAACGTTTCTTTTAAGTATCCTGGTGCAGAAGAGGCGATGCTAAAAAACATTAGCTTTACAGCTGAAGCGGGAAAAGTAACTGCGATTATTGGCGCAACTGGTTCTGGAAAAACCACACTTGTGAATTTACTCCCAAGATTTTACGATGTAACAGAAGGCGATATAAAGATCGATGGCATTTCAATAAAATCGCTTAAACAAGCTGATTTAAGAAGTATTATCGGTTATGCGCCTCAAATGGCGACACTTTTTAGTGGAACGATTGAAAGCAACTTATTATTCGGAGATGAAAACGCAAATGAAGCTCAAATCATTGAAGCGATCAATACCGCTCAAGCAACAGAAATTGTAGAGGAAAAATCAGAAGGCCTTAAAGCACCTATTGCTCAAAGTGGTTCTAACCTCTCTGGTGGACAAAAACAAAGACTATCCATCGCAAGGGCACTTATCAAAAGACCTAAAGTATATATCTTCGACGATTCTTTTTCAGCGCTGGATTATAAAACAGATGCGGCATTAAGAGCTGAACTGAAAACTAAAACAGATAATGCGACAGTTATACTGGTCGCACAACGGATTTCAACCATCAAAAATGCCGATCAAATACTCGTAATAGACGCTGGGAAAATAGTTGGCACTGGCACGCATGAGCAGTTGATGGCAAACTGCATCACTTATCAAGAAATCGCATTGTCGCAATTAAGCATGGAGGAATTGTCATGAGTGAAAAAAATATAAATAGCAAACCACAGCAATCTAGAGGCAGAGGTCCAGGTATGGGCGGCCCAATGGGAATGATGGGTGGCGGCGGAAAAGCTAAAAACTTTAAGGGCACTTTTAAAAGACTCCTAAGTTATCTAAAAGAATATAGAGCAAGAATTATTCTCGTTATAGTCTTTGCAATAGGTAGTGCTGCATTTGGCATTGTTGGACCAAAATTGCTTGGTAATGTAACGACAAGTATCTTTGAAGGTATATTAGGCAAAATGAACGGTAGTGGCACGGGCATTGATTTCGACTATATTGGTGGCATTATCTTAACATTGGTTGGCCTTTATGGGTTAAGTGCGCTTTTATCTTATATTCAGGGCTATATCATGACGGGTGTGTCAATGAAAATCAGTTACAATATGAGAACTGACATCAGCGAAAAAATAAACCGCATTCCATTAAAATACTTTGATACAACCAATCATGGTGAAGTGTTATCGAGAATTACAAATGATGTAGATACGGTGAGTCAAACACTAAACCAAAGTATGTCACAAATTATTACGTCCTTTACAACCGTAGTCGGCGTTCTTGCGATGATGATCAGCATCAGCGGCGTTATGACTTTAGTTGCACTTGCAATCATTCCAATATCAATGGGACTTGTGATGCTTATCGTAAAACAATCACAAAAATACTTTAAAGAACAGCAAAAGCAACTTGGGCATGTTAATGGCCATATTGAAGAGATGTTTAGTGGTCATGTGATTATCAAAGCCTTTAATGGCGAAGAAAAAAGTATTGAGCGATTTGATACTTTCAATGATGACTTATACAAATCGGCCTGGAAGTCACAATTTTTATCCTCGATAATGATGCCTATGATGACGATTGTTGGAAACATTGGCTATGTAGCGGTTTGTGTACTTGGTGGCTCATTGGCAGCTAAAAATGCAATTGAAGTCGGTGATATTCAAGCCTTTATTCAATATGTACGAAATTTTACGCAGCCCCTGATGCAATTAGCGAACATCTCTAACGTTTTACAACAAACTGCGGCAGCCGCTGAACGCGTTTTTGAATTTTTAGATGAGCCTGAAGAAATCTTAGATACAGTAAATCCAGTAGATGCGACGGATATTCAAGGCGTGGTCGAATTTAAAAATGTTCATTTTGGCTACAATCAAGACCAAACTGTCATCAATAATTTTTCAGTAAAAGTTGAAAAAGGCCAAAAAGTTGCTATTGTAGGACCAACGGGCGCTGGTAAAACCACGATGGTTAAGCTATTAATGAGATTTTACGACATACAATCGGGAGAAATCCTGGTTGATGGTATTAATATTCAAGAATTTAGCCGATATGATTTAAGAGATCAGTTTGGTATGGTTTTACAAGATGCATGGCTTTACAATGCCTCGATTAGAGACAATATTAGATATGGTAATTTAAATGCAACAGATGATGAAATTATTGAAGCGGCTAAAGCGGCACATGTCGATAGTTTTGTACACATGTTGCCAAATGGCTATGACATGTTATTAAATGAAGAAGCTTCAAATGTCTCGCAAGGTCAGAAACAGCTTATTACCATCGCGAGAGCCTTCCTATCTGAACCGAAATTATTGATTTTAGATGAAGCAACAAGCTCAGTTGATACACGTACGGAAGTACAAATTCAAACGGCTATGAAAAAACTCATGGAAAATAGAACCAGTTTTATCATTGCACACAGACTATCTACCATCAGAGATGCAGACTTGATTCTCGTCATGAATCATGGCGATATCGTTGAACAGGGGACTCACATTGACTTACTCAGTCAAAATGGCTTCTATGCAGATCTCTATAATAGCCAGTTCGAACATGAAATCGCAAGTTAAGCATTTCTGATGTCCTATTAATATTGAGCGATGCAACCCTTAAGCACTTGCAATTTAGCAAGATAGCACGGGGTTGCATATTTTTTTGCCCTCTCAGGTGCTTTAAATGACACCATCTAAACGTTTATATAAATTGATAATGGGTAATTATATCATTAAGTGTGTACTGTTGAAATTTCAACTGTGCTAGCGGTTGCATAGATTTCTAATGAAATGTTAGAAAATTGTGAACAAATTGTTGCCAAAACGAAATATTAGATGTATAATGAGCGTAAATGAGGTTGTTTTTTACAAATAATGTGCAAACGCATGCACGGTTTGAGTCGCGAATGCACAGAAATAGTAACAAATATAACTTCATAAAAAAAGGTTTGATGCAAATCGCATGCAAATCAAAGGAAATTGCATTATGCAATTTTCATATGTACTTAAATGGGATATGTAGGAGGATTTAAAATGAAAAAGTTAATGAGTTTATTGCTGATCATGGTAATGATGTTTTCATTAGTTGCATGTGGTAGCAAAACAGCGGTTGTTGAAGAGACAACGGGTGCTGCTGAATCAACTGAAGCAACAACAGAGGCAATGATGGATTTGGATGCAACTATTTCTGTTCAAGTTGAAACATCTTGGCTCGAGTATTACAATGCTGCTGCTGACAGAGTTAAAGCAAAATATCCAAGTGCAGTTATCAACATGATCGAAGTTGCATCTTTTGATCACTTGGACACAATTGACAAAACAGATATTACAAATGCTGACGTAGCAGACGTATTTGCACTTCCAGCAGATAGAATTTACGGCTTGGCTCAAAACCAAGTATTAGCTGGTATGGACGCTAAAGCAATGGCAGCTAACGTGGGCGGATTTGCTGATTACGATGCTGGTCTTGGTGGCAATTTCATGATCGAAGACGAGTACTTAGCATTCCCAATGAACATTGAAACGTTGATCAACTTTGCAAATACTGCAAATGCAACAGCTGCAGGCGTTGATTTAACAAAATCAATCGAATTTACAACATTATCTCCTGAAACGATGCTCGTTCCTGTATTTAATGCTTGGTTCGGCGTAGCACTTACAAACGCTGCTGGCATCGAAATGTTAGGCATGAAAGATGATGGCACTTTATTCTCTGATTTAACTGAAGATTGGGCTAACCTTCCAGCTGAAAAGCAAGCTGCATTTACAGCTTTGTTTACTTACTGGAAAGCACACAATGATGCTGGAACTTCTTTATGGGATAGTACAGCTGCATGGGGTTACATGGATACATCTTTCACTTCAGGTGGCAAAACAGCTATCAGACTTGAAGGACCATGGTCAACAGGCTCATTATCAAACCTTGCAAATGCAGGCGCTGATTTAGCAATCTTACCAATCGGTCAAGTTACTTTAAACGGTACACCACTTACTCACTGGAAAGGCGGCTGGGGACTTGGTATCAATGCAAGAGTTGAAGGCAATGAAAATCAAATGTTGCTAGCTCAAGCGATGATCCAAGAAATCGTAAATCCTGAATTTGCAGTAGACTTCTTCAAAGCAACTGGTAAAATTATGGAAAACGTAGATCCTGCTGTTTATGCATCTTCTGATATGACAGACGTTGACAAATCAGTTGTTGCTGCAGTTATCGAATCTTATGCTAATGCACCTGCTAGACCTTTATTCACTGAATGGGGCGCAGTTTGGGACACATGGCAAAACGGTTTACTTTCTTGGTCTGCTGTGAAACCAGCAACCGTTGAAGCTGCTTATGCGGAAGTTCAAGCTTCATTCAAAGCTATGATGCTTAACTTCTAAGAACTCAATTTTAAGAGAAGAGAGGTTAACCTTTCTTCTCTTAATTTTTTTGAAAATGAAAATTATAAGGATTAAGATGAATACAAATACAAATACAAATACAAATACCCCCCTGCCAATTAAGAAACTATATATTCTATTGATTTCATGTGCACTCATCATCGTATCAACCTCCCTTGAGGTTATGTTTCGCGTCAAAGATTTGTCTTTGTTCAGCCAATGGATTATAGACAATCAAATAACGGGTGATTCTAGTGTTTATCTGAATCAATATGTCAGCGTTTGTTTAAGTGCTTTTTTTACTAAAATAATTATCCCTGTAACATTTGGCATTTATACGTATATTGCATATATTAAGATTAGAATTAATCAATTATATGTATTTATATGGACGGTTTTAAATTTAGGGGGATTAGCCTATATAGTTGTGGAATGGCAGCTCGGATCAGTTTTCTTCTATCTCTCAATTTTAGGATATGTCGTAATGCTATTTACCTTATTGTCACTCATTGATTTAATCCAGGAATACAAATCTAAGTAAAGGTGGGACTGTCTTGGGAAACTATAATGAATTTTTATATGATGACATTGGAAACGAATACGTAAGAAAAAACCTGTATTTACTCGAATTGGCGAGATATCAGAATACTTTAAAATCCGTTAGCGCCTCTGATAAAGATAAAATAGTCAAAGCAATTAGTGTTCTCACAAAAAATAAAAATAATCATCCATATAATGTGGAATTATCCGCATATAAAAAAGCAGAGCGCAATTTTTTAGTGACGCTAAATGCAAACGTGAAACGGTTTTCAA
>JBBRVO010000108.1:0-7333 GCA_038246775.1 Peptostreptococcales bacterium
GACTAACCTTACGAATCTCGCGTTATATGACACCGTCGAGAAAGGTCTCAAAGAACTCGGTATCACTCTCGATGAGCTCGTCGACGTAGAAGTTGATCAAGGTCTTGGCAACGGTGGCTTAGGTCGACTTGCTGCCTGTTTTATGGACGCCATGAGCTCAATCTCAATCCCTGGTCACGGTTGTGGCATTCGGTACAAAAATGGGCTCTTTGAGCAACGCATCATCGATGGCTATCAGGTTGAATTTCCCGATCGTTGGCTCGTCAACAATAACGTTTGGGAATACAAACGCCCTAACAAATCAGTCGTCGTCAAATTCAACGGCAACATTGAAACATATATGGAAGATGGCAACCTCAAGTTCACTCATGCAAACTACGACGCCGTCAAAGCTGTGCCTTACGATACACCGATCATCGGTTTTGAAAACAACACGGTGAATACGCTGCGCCTATGGTCTGCCGAAGAGGTTGAAGAATCGCTTGATTTCGAGAATTTTTCAAGGGGTAACTACTATAACGCCTTCGAAAAGAAACACTCTGTAGAAATCATCACACAGATTCTGTACCCAAACGATGCCTATGATGAAGGGAAGCTCTTGAGATTGAAACAGGAATATTTCTTCGTTTCAGCTGGCATTCAAAGTATTTTTACGACCTTTAAGAAAATGGGACTTCCCACAGAAAAATTTAGCGACTATGTGGCTCTGCACATCAATGATACGCATCCTGCACTGGCCATCCCAGAGCTCATGCGCATCCTTATTGACGAAGAGGGTCTCGACTGGGATGCCGCTTGGCGCATCACCACCTCGACAATTTCCTATACAAACCACACAATTCTCTCAGAAGCACTTGAAAAATGGCCACTCTACATGATTAAAACACTACTTCCTAGAATCATGATGATTATTGAGGAAATTAACCGCCGTTTTATTGACTCGCTAAGATACGTGTACCTATATTCTGACGAAGACAAAATACAGAATATGTCCATCATCAAGGATGGCATGGTGAAAATGGCCTTTCTTGCCATTATCGGGTCGCACAGCATCAATGGGGTCGCAAAGCTACACACAGAAATATTAAAAACCAAAGAGCTTAAAGACTTTTATAATATCTACCCTACTAAATTCAACAATAAGACAAACGGCATCATGCACAGACATTGGCTAATCACTGCCAATCCGGAGCTAACCGATTATGTGGAGAATCTCATCGGTGACAGCTTTAAAAAGAACCCGATTGTCCTTCGCGATCTTCTGAAGTATCGAGACGACAAACAGGTACTGGATGCCTTGTTCACCATTAAGCATAAAAATAAAGAGTCTCTATCAAAATTCATCTTAGATAAACAAGGCATCAAATTAGATCCTTATTCAATCTTTGATATGCAGGCAAAGCGCATCCACGAATACAAGAGACAACACCTCAATATTTTACACGTCCTTTATCTATACAACAAACTCAAAGAAAATCCCAACCTAGATATTCCCCCAAGGACGTTCATCTTTGCAGGCAAGTCTGCGCCAAGCTATTTTATCGCTAAACAAATCATCAAGCTGATCAACACGGTGGCGGACCTCGTCAATAACGACCCTTCCATCAAGAACAAACTTAAAGTTGTCTTTTTGCCTAACTATGGTGTATCATTAGCAAGTAAAATGATCCCTGCAGCCGATGTGAGTGAGCAAATCAGCACCGCATCCAAGGAAGCCTCTGGAACAGGCAATATGAAATTCATGATGAATGGCGCGATTACACTAGCCACTCTAGACGGTGCAAATATTGAAATGATGAACGAAGTTGGAGAAAATAATATCGTGATCTTCGGCCTGCGCGATGAAGAGGTCTTTGATTATTATAAAAATGGCAACTACAATGCCCAAGAAATCTACAATTCAAATCCAAATCTTAAACAAGTCGTCGATCAGCTCGTCAGCGGTTTCTTGCCTGCGGCAAGGGATGAATTTACACCGATTGTAGATCGCCTACTTCGTTATAACGACGAATTTTTCATCCTTCAAGATTTTGTCTCTTACTGCGACGCACAAGAACGCATTGGTCTTTACTACCGTGACAAATTGCACTGGTCGAAGATGTCGCTTTCCAACATCGCTTGCTCAGGGGTCTTCTCTGCGGACTATACGATTGAAAAATATGCCTCTGGCATTTGGAACATCAACAGAAAACCGCTAGACTTCAAACTTTAAGATAATAGGGGAAAATATGGACAAAAGCACTTACCCAATAACGGACAAACCGCTTGGTGCGATTTATCAGTCGCACCAAACCACATTCAACGTTTGGGCGCCAACACACAAAACGATCAATTTAGCCATTTACGACGCATCAAAAGCACCTTTTCGGACGCTATATCCCATGGATAAAGCGTCTGACGGCGTCTTTTCAGTCACTTTGCCCGGCGATCTGCACGGCGTATTTTATACGTACCTGCTTGATGGTCAATCCGAAGTAACGGACCCATATAGCCTTTCAACTTCGGCAAATGGCCTTCGAAGCGCTGTCGTGGATCTAGGCAGGACCCATCCTGAAAATTGGATTGGTCACTCAAGACCACGCGGCAATATGGGATGTGACGCTATACTTTACGAAGTACATGTTAAGGATTTTTCTGGACATTCAAACAGCGGCATGGTACACAAAGGCAAATTTTTAGCCTTTTCTGAAAACGATACCAAAATAGAAAATATGTCTACTGGTCTTGACCACCTCGTCGATTTGGGTGTGACACATGTGCATCTTATGCCGATTTATGACTTTACCACTGTCGACGAAGAACTGGAAGATGACAACAACTACAATTGGGGCTATGATCCAGAACATTTTGATACACCAGAAGGTAGTTATGCCACAAACCCAGATGATCCAACCTGCCGTATCCTTGAACTTAAGACAGCTATCAAGGCACTTCATGAAAAGGGTCTAAAAGTCGTCCTAGATGTCGTCTACAACCACACTTATCGCACGGAACACAGCAATTTCAATGTATTAGCGCCACACTATTACCATCGCATCACCGAAGATGGCGCTTTTTCAAACGGATCTGGCTGTGGCAACGAGTTTGCCAGCGAAATGCCTATGGCGCGTAAATTTATCCTTTCGTCTCTCCTTTACTGGGTAAACGAGTATCAAGTGGATGGCTTCAGATTTGATCTTATGGCATTGATTGACAAAAACACTATATTTTCGGCACTTAAAGCCTTACGTGAAATCGATCCAGAAATTCTCTTCTACGGTGAACCATGGATGGGTGGACTTTCCACGTTACCCGAAGCAGAGCGCCTCTATAAAGGCGCTCAATGTGGACAAGGTTTTTCACTGTTCAATGATGACTTCAGAGATGCTATCAAAGGCGACAACGATAGCACTGGAAAAGGGTTCATCCAAGGCAACAAGGATATGAAGTTTAGGATGCACACTGGCCTCGTCGGTTCGATTGCCTATGATGCAAAATATATCGGATTCACGACACATCCTTGCGAGTCAATCAATTATTTCAACGCTCACGACAATTTAATTCTCTTTGATAAACTGAAAAAGTCCGTACCCGATGCGTCGTTTGAAGAACTGGTATCTATGAACAAACTCGCTTTTAATCTTCTATTAACCGCACAGGGGACGCCATTCTTTCATGCTGGCAACGAATTTTTACGCGATAAAAAAGGAAATCACAATTCGTACAATGCACCACTATCCATCAACGCTATTGACTGGAAAAACAAAGTCAAGTACGCCGCTTTCTATAAATACGTCAAGGACTTGATTACGCTGAGAAAAACGTACAAATGCCTCAGACTCAAAAGCTCTGAAGCCATCAAAAAAAGCGTGTTCTTCGTTGAAGATACGGAGTACTTGGAAGCTTTTAAAGATGGCATAGTCACCATTATCAAACAAGAAAAAGACGCGTCATTTCAGTGTATGTTGATTGCCCATAACCCAGGTAAGGAAGCGATGCTACTATCCATCCACGATCTAAAGGACACAATACTTGGCTATTTTAGCGATAACGCCCCTTCACTAGACGGCAAAATGATAGAATCCGTCATACCACTTGACGCATTCACCATCGAGTGTATCTTTGACGAACGCGGCCTTCTCGAATTACCTGAGAACATCGATCCACTGACTCAGCATCTCGTACGAGTCAATCCGATGAGTTCAAGTATTTTTAAACTTAGCAAAAAAAGTAGCGCCAATTAAACTTATAAAAAAACAAAAAACGTGTACAAGGAAATTTTTACTCTCCTGTACACGTTTTCTTTGTTTAATTGAAGTTACAAATAACTAGCATGACGCCTTGTCTTTTTTGTTCGCAGGATTTACTGCATAACTATAGCCATTCCATCTAACTTCCATTTGACCAAATGTTTCTTCCATATATTTTTCCATAACAAAGTTGATGCCGTCGATATTTTCTACGATATCTTCATCTTTTATTTGGTCTAGACCTAGACCAAAGCTTGGGCCACCTCAGCCCATACCTGCTACATATACCCTTATGTTCCCGGGTTTCTCGGGTTGTTTTTCAAGAACACCACGAATACGACCAATCGTATCCTGATCTATGACAAAATACATAGTACCCCTCCATTTTTTTGAATTATTTGCGGTAGTCATCCGTTTTTATTATTATACCCTTTGCCTTTTAAAAATAACAGTAACTCGATTACATTATAGTGATTGATTATTTAGATTGATTATAGATTATAGATTGTAGATTGTAGAGTAAAAAAAACGATACGGATGTCATCCGTACCGCTTCGCGTTTTTCTAATTAACCACAGCTTGAGCAAGAGCCACAAGCAGATGCTTGTACCGTTACAGGTTGAACAGAATAGCCATTGCCTACCCACTCAACTTTGATTTCGCCAACTGTATCAAAAACAGATTGTTCTACAACGAAATTGATTCCGTTAACAACTTCTGTAAAATCATTGTCGTTTACATTGTCAAGACCTAGGCCAAAGCTTGGACCGCTGCATCCCATACCTGCGATAAATACTCTGATGTTTTGTGGCTTATCTGCTTGGGCCGATAAAACCCCAACTATTTTTTCACATGTTTCCTGATTTGTAGCAATATACATATAGTCACCTCCATAAATTATATCGTAATGTCGATATTAGCACCTAAAACTATTCCCTAAATTGATTATAATATAATTCCTACTAAATTAGTATAGTTAATTTAAAATTTTAACAAATCTTTACAATTTGTTTTCATTTGGTAAAATCTGATGCAAATTTTCCAACATTTCAATTAACTTTGATGCAGCAATTTGACCAGGTGCAGACGGTTTACCAACCTGTCCAAACGTTATCGCCGAACCAAAGACTTCGCCGGTCACTCTAGTAATAGCGCCAAGATCCGACATAGCAATCGTGACCAGCGGGCATTTTGCATACTGTTCACTCATGACAACCGTCGCTTCAAGAAGTGTGAGCACATCTTTCATATTCCCAGGCATAACCGCAATTTTTAAAATATCACCACCAAGTGCTTGCATTTTCCGAAGCCTTTTCACAAGTTCATCAAGCGTAGGTGTCCCTATGAAATCATGGTTGGATACGATGACTTTTACCCCCTGTGCGTGGGCATATGCGATTAAATCAGATACGGTTTCATCGCCCATGAATAACTCAACGTCTATTAGATCGATCAAGCCGGAGTCGATTGCTATTTTCAGACGTTGACCATACATTGCTTCACTAAGTTCACCTAGTCCAGCGCCGCCTTCTCGCACCGACCGATGTGTAACGATCACAGGTACATCACCCAATTGCTCGCGTATTGTTTCTAAAATTTCTGTCATTTGTTTGTGGTCATTCAAGTGTTCATTCAGGTTTTCAAAGTGGTCCACGCGCCATTCAACAAGGTCGATCACATCTTTACTCAGACGTTTAACATCCTCTAGAAGTTCAGCTTTTGTTTTAGACGTGAGTGACACGCATATTTTTGGCATGCCTTCGCCAATACTAACGCCTCTTATGATTACTGGATTCATAAAACCTCCTATCAGACCAACTCAACAAAACTACCTGTATTGCCTTTTTTAACGACGATTTTTCGATCTATTTTTTCTCTTAGCTCAGAAACGTGCGAGATGATGCCCACTAAACGATTGCCATGCGTGAGTGCGTTCAGCACATCGATCGCTTGCTCTAGCGATTCTGAATCCAGTGCACCAAAGCCTTCGTCGACAAACATCGTATCCATCTGTACGCCGCCAGCATGTGTCTGGATCATGTCGGATAAGCCCAGTGCAAGTGCCAGAGACGCTTTGAAAGATTCACCACCAGAAAGCGATTTGACGCTCCGGGTTTTTCCCGTATAATGGTCCATCACGTCGATTTCTAACCCAGATTGGCTACGCATGTCACTGGCTGTGTCTTTTCGGACCAGTTCAAACCGTTTGTTGGTCATGTATGAAAAGCGTTTGTTCGCCTCCATCAGTACGCGGTTGAAATAGAAAGCTTGAATATAACGCTCAAAAGCAAGTCTCTGCTTGCCTTGCAAATCGCCGTTCGCAGTGTCCGATAGATTCTTGATCGTGAGGTATTGACGCTCTAAGCCTTCAATGTCACTTTTCGTTTTCCTCAGGTTCTCATGAATTTTATTGTTGTGCTCAATTCGACTGTAGACAGCCATTTTTCGTTTTTCAGCGGCCACTTTTTCATTTTCACACAGCTTCCTCGACGCCTCTAAAGCACCCGTGTCTCGATAGCTGAGTCCTTCTGTTTCGCCTTGCAATCTGATTTTATCAGATGTCACCCGGGTTACTTGTTCTGTATAAAGCGCCACGTCACGTTTAAGCGTTCCAATAGCTTCTTCTGAGAGCAACATGCTACGGTAATGGCTCTCGTCACTGAAATCCTGCCTTGTTATTGCCTCAAAAAACTGGCGTTCAAGTGCATGACGTGTTTCAATCTCCATCTCAAGGCTCAAGTTTAACTCTTCATTTGCGGCTTTCGCTTTTTCAAGTTCTTTCTTGCTTGCTTGGTATCTCGCTTCAGCCATCTCAAATTCTTTTTTTAGCTGTTCAAATGCCTGTGTTTTCTCTTTGTGGATCATCGTTGCTTCACTAAAGTCGCGATATTTGAGTCGCGCTCTAATCGTCTTTGATTGTGAGGCATCTTCTGTCATCGCCAGCCTGAGCTTTATAAGCGCTTCTTCAGCCTCTTTGATTGCCACTGATCCATTTTGTAATGCCTTTGATAAGGTAACGACCAATGCCCTGTTGCTTTTCAGCGTTTCAACTTGTTTATGTGTCGTGCGATACCTTACCTCTAATGCTTCTATTTGCTCAGAAA
>JBBRVO010000109.1:0-7312 GCA_038246775.1 Peptostreptococcales bacterium
AAAAAATGGTCCTTGATATAACCTTTTATGATAATCTCATAGTACATAGGTCGCCCCCTTGTCATCACTTTGTGATTTTATAAGAGTCCAAATGTCTTAGCTTTTGCGATTGCCTCCGTTCGACGCTTCACTTCAAGCTTGCCAAACAAACTGTTGTTGTAGCTCTTTACAGTGCTTAGTGCGATAAAAAGCGTTCCTGCAATCTCTTGATTTGAAAAGCCCTTTTCAATCAATTCTAAAATTTCCAATTCTCGTGCAGTCAATGGTTCATGAAGCATGTGATTGGCTTGTCCTTTTGGAGAAACCGACTGTGATTCAATAATTTCCATAAATGGCAATTTAATGCCCTCTTTATTCGCCAGTTGTACTGCAGACTGATAGTAGCCCTGTTTGACGGCTTCACTTTTTGTAAAGCGCATCAGGAGTAGCGTATACTCTACAACGTGAAGCCAACGTTGTTGTGTTTTTGCACGATCTAGCAGGCTCTTACAAATGGGTTCAAGTTTCGAGCCGTAAGGATTGGTTGGTGCATACCTAAAGATGAGCTTCCACTGCATCTCGCTGGTATAAGCAGGTTCATCTTCTGAAAAGGGTTCAAGTACAAAAAGGGCATCGTCTATACGCTGCTTAAGAACATTGATATCGGCTTCCGTTTTTAGGCTTAACCAAAGGGCCATATCTTCAGTGGTGAAGCTTTCTGGAATCGGATTCTTAGTGTCACAGCTTAGACCTTCAGAGATATACGTCCTCGCGAGTTCCCATGATCCTTTTAATAGGTGAAGCCTCGCCATCAACGTATAGTACTTATAGCGAAAATCCATGAATTCAAACCTATGTCCATAGGTTTTGCTGGTATCAAGCCATTTAAAGGCCTGATCAATTTCACCTCTAAACATTGCAATCATACCCAAGTAGAGATAATAGGTCGCCATCAGAATTGGCACAGTGCCTTCCCTTTGAACATCATCGATTGCTTTTTCGAGCAATAATTTTGCATGTGTGAGTTGGCCTTTCTGAATATAGAGTTCTGCCAGCACCCAAACCATTGAGCTTTGCATAAGTGGATCGATCCGACCGCGCGCGCCATCCTTTACAAGCAACATATTATAAATTGCCTGATCGAGTTCACCGCGTCCCCAATGTAAGGTAGCGACAAGGGTATCGATAACCCAAAGTTTAGTATTAACATGCGCCTCTGATAAAGTGCGAAGCGCCTCCGTGTACTCGAGAAGCGCCGTATAATCACCTTTAACAGCGGCGATATAAGCCTTTGCATTCATCAAACTAACAGGAAGTTGCTCAAACGCTTCAAGGTCCGTTATCAGAATTGATCCTCTCAGACTCGCGTCCTGCCACTGATCGTAGAGCGCTTGAGCCCTTTCAAGCCAAGGTTTGCATGTCTCAATTTCGCCACGGTCAAGTAGTGCCCAACCGATGCCTACTGACAGTATAGGACTTCGTTTTATCAACGTCTCAGGCAACCGTTTCGCCATATCAAGCCAACTTGACGATTTAAGTTCCAAATCCATGATTTCCCACTTAACTTCGATAAGTGCGGCAGCAAGGTCATCGTGGCCTCCTCTCAAAAAATGATCGATGGCTTCTTGATGTCTTTCGTGACTTTCAAACCACTTGCCAGCCCTGAGGTAAATCATTTTGACCTCACTCTTTTCCAAAAGACCGAGACGACTTCTCAAAAGTTCTCTAAACAAATGGTGATATCTGAACCAGCCATTCTCGTTATTTATATTGGACGCAATTAAAAAGCTGTTCGTTTTTAGTAGAATTTCAATGTTTTTTTGCCCTTCACCACTTGGCAGGTTTAGGACGTTATCGCAAAGCTCTGGCGAAAAATACTCGAAGATGGAAGTGCCCAGCAAAAATTGACGCATTGACGTTGAATGGCGCTCGAGCACCTCTTCCAGCAAATAATCCATAATATAATAATGACTCTCGCTAAAATCTGCAATAAATCGGTCAACATCCTCGACACCGTGGAGCGACAGTGCTGTCAACTGCATGCCCGCGATCCAGCCCTCTGTACGGCCATAAAGATAGTCCAGTTGACTTTTAGTCAACGGTTGCTTGATATTGGTCGCAAAGAAAGCCTCTGTTTCATCTCGTGTAAACCTTAAATCTGACATACGAAGAACCGTAAGCATACGCTGTGACCGAAGCTTCGCCAAAGAAAACGGCGGATCTTCTCTCGAAATAATACATAGGTGCATCTCAGGTGGAAAATGACCAATTAGCGTTTGCATCAACTGGTGAATTCTATCGTCTTGAATTGTGTGGTAATCATCCAGTACGAGGATAAAGGGCTTTGTTATATTATGGAGCAGTGTTGTAAACGCTTTGATGAGTCCTTCATCACCGATGGATTGACGGGCACTAAGTAGCTGCCCCATCTGATCTGAAACCAAACCATCAATCGATTTGAAACCCTCTGTAAGATACGTTAAAAACTGCTCGAGGTCGTTGTCCCACGCATCCAGTGCATACCAAATATAAGGCGTTTCTTGTTGTGATAGCCAATGACTGACGATCGTGGATTTGCCAGAACCCGCCTGTGCGCAGACGATATTGATTCTAGCTTCCGAAAGCAGAAGCACCTCCTCGTGTTTTACAACCGCATCTTTGGGAAGCTGCGGCTTTTGTAACTTGGTGGGCATAATAGATAGCGTCATAAAGCCTCCAGATGTTATGCGTTTTATTTGCTTTATAAAATGGAAATCTCTATGCATATACCCACGACTTAACCATACTAAGCATAGGCAAACTTAGTTTTCCTGCCATTTCCAAGCGATCACCATAATAACTTCAAGGGCAATTGCTTCTACCGTTAATCATGAGATATAATAACTGCCACATTGCCCGTCTTTGCACCTAAATCGACATATTGATGTGCTTTTGCAATGTCGTCAAGTGTATACGTTCGGTCGATCACGGCATCTAATTTGCCAGCATCGTACATTTCAACCAGTAGATCTAGAAACTCTTTTTTTTCTGAAGCAACGCCATGACCTGCCACTGAAGTGAATGCGCCATTTGGTTTTAGCAGTGACTCGATATCGCGTTTCTTGATTTTCCCAACCGCATCGAAAATCAAATCATACTGCTGCGTTTGACTTTTATAATTTTGCTTTTTATAATCAATGACCAGATCTGCACCTATTGTCATCATTTTCTCTATATGCCGCCCACTACATACAGCCGTTACCGTTGCACCAAGGTACTTAGCAACTTGTACCGCTGATGAACCCACAGCACCAGACGCGCCGTAGATCATGACGTTTTGCCCACTTTCTATACCGGCCTTTTGTAGAAAATGAATCGCTGTCGTGCCGCCAAAAGGGAGTACAGCCGCTTCTTCATACAAAGCCGTTTTAGGCTTTAAACCAACACAACCTTTTTCACTGAGTACGGCATACTGTGCATGTCCACCAAATCGAAAACCCGTCATAGCAAATACTTGATCCCCTTTTTTAAATTGTGTGACGCCCTCGCCAATTTCTACAATCTCACCTGCAAGTGCGGCACCTAAGATGGGCTTTCTCGGTTTTGTAATACCGAGTACAAGTCTTAAGGCGAGCCTCGTTGCTGGGTTTGCAATCAACCCTCTCACTCTGACATCGCCAGAGTTCACAGAGCTTGCCATAACTTTTATGCGCACCTCACCTTTCTTAACGAGTGGCATTGGCACTTCCATTACTTTAATTTTATCCGGTGAACCATATCCTTCACATACTGCTGCTTTCATAGTAAGCCTCCTTTATAATTTTTAATTTTATAATAACACTTTAAAGAGGCTTTCAGTAGGTACTAAAGTTGGTATTTTAAGTTTAGATTCAATAACTTTTTTCTTCAACTTACCTTTCAATTCCATCTCTTCGTTACCAGTCACTTTACCTACATTTTCTAATCTGTCGGTGGCAGACCAGCAAAGAAAAAAAGCGCCTCAAATTTGACTGAAATTAATCGTCTTATTTGTTGGCGCCTTTTGTTAAGCCTTCCTTTTGTGGATGATCCTCGTTTTTAACAAACCAAATGTCCTTCTCACTGCGTCTTAGATTGCATTCTACTGTCTCGAGGAACTCTTCTTGACGTTTTTTTCTGGCCAATAAGACCTCTTGATTATCTTTAGTCACATTTTCAGACATAGGCATCAACTCCTTTATTGATTAATACCCATTTCGAACTGGAATCCTCTTTATTTTTAAAGCGATAAATTAGTTATATAAATCAAATAAAGGCAACCCCTCAAGGACATTGGCCGATATAAATAAAATCCCTTTGCGCACAGGAAAATGGATCGCTTGGACTGGACTTTTAGCAATGACATTCGGACTCACAAATGGTTTCATCAACAGTGATTTTTTCGTCGATGACGGCGCACTCTATAATTGGCTTTAACTTTGTCAATAAATACAAGACGCATTATTTTCAGTTCAAATATGATATTATGTAATTAGTACCGACAATCAAATGCTTCACAAAGGAGAAAAAATTATGGTGGACGAATCAAAAATGAAGATTTCCAAACGGACGATCATACTAATCACATTAATCATTATAGCCTTATTCTCACTTTTCGTTGTTTCAAAATTTGTAACTGCACCCGATTTTAATGCAGCAACCATAAAATCACTCGATGATAAAAAAGTCACCGTGATGAAACTTGCTGCAACTGCGGCAGCTTCATCTACCGCTCTATCGTTGATACCAGGTGATGTCGCAACGCCAATCGCCAATGAAATTGCAGAAATAACGTCTTACTTTATCATCATTTTGGGTGCCATTTTATTAGAGAAAATATTACTTTCTGTCGTTGGGTATTTGTCGTTTACCTTCATCCTCCCGATTGCTTGTATTTTGGGCATTATATATTTGTACAATAAAAGCGAGATCATAAGAAATCTTGCCATAAAACTCGCATTATTCGGCATGATTCTTTTTGCTGTGATTCCAATAAGCATACAGGCTAGCGATTTGATCTATGCGTCCTATCAAGATTCGATAGAGCAGACGATCGAAACAGCCAACCAAAACAAAGAAAACATCGAAGAAAAGAAAAAAGATTTTGCTGAAGAAGATAAAAATTGGATGGAAAAAATCGAATCCTACATTTCCAATGTCACTTCTAAAATAGGCGCTGACCTATCTGCCATGATCACAAAGGGCGAAGATACACTTGCCTCATTTTTAGATGCCATCGCGACTCTGATCATTATCTCTTGTGTAATTCCTATTGTAGTGTTCATTATTTTCATTTACGTCATGAAAATTCTATTCAACTTTGATAGCCAGCGGCTGTCATCTGTTTTTAAAGAGAAAGTTAGCGATAAGCATCACGAACGTTAGAAATAAAAATATATAATCAGCCGATTGGTAAAACCCGTCTTATTGGACGGGTTTCATTTTTGAATCTTCAGCTTTCAATATTGAAGGTATCAATACAAATCATAGGGCTTGATGGGCTTACTATGTTTATCCAAAACTTTTGCTAACGGTGATGTCGATTGAAATTTCAACTGGAGATCATCAACATTTCATTTCGTTTCGTTTCGCTTTGCTCTGTTGCTTGATAAAGACATAGTTATCTTTGATAGAGCTTTTTTCGGAATATTGAAAACCCAAACCGTTAAATTCTTTTAGACCCTCTGGTGTCAAGATTTTATGATCTGCCATGAAACGGACCATTTCACCGCGTGCCATTTTACAAAGGGTGCCTTTAGAAATAAGCTCTTCATTTATGATTTCACAAAAGTCACAAGTGACAAAAGAAACATGTTTGGGTAAATGGGGCTTAATTATTTTACTGTATTCTTTTGAGGCTAAATTTAAAATGACATCAGTCTCTTTGGAAAGATGGTCAGCCAGTTTTTTATCCCAAAATGCATAAAGATTTTCAAACCCTTTATGTACCAATTTTGCTTGCATCTCAAGACGATAGGGTATTACTGCGTCAAAAGGCCTTAAAACACCATAAAGGCCTGATAGGATACGCAAGTGGTTTTCTAAGTAATGAAAGGCACTTTCATCAAAGACATCAGGGGCCATATAATTATATTGTAGCCCTTCATAAGCAAAGAGGGCTGGAGTTACCCACTTCGTGAGGTTTGACTCTTGTAGACGCAGATAATTAAGCTGTGCAATAGAATCACTACAATTCCACAACTTTTTTAACGCATAATAATCCATAGTTTTTAGCGTCGTTAGAATGTCAGAAGCCTCTGTTATAAATGATGGCATTTGCAAAACTGGCAAACTATCCGTATCCATTTTCATTTTTTTTGCTGGTGATATTATAATTTTCATGGTTATAGTATAACAAAAGCTAACACTTAATATAACCTCTGAATTAAGCAAATTTTATAAATATATGAAGCACCAACGCTATCGTAAACATAATCAAAAAAACCGCAATCATAAATCCAAGGGTTTTAGAATAACCCTTGGGTGTGATTTCACCCTTCTGAACTAATTTTTTAATAATCGGGTGAAGCTTCCAATAATACGATGCAATCGAAGCAATCATAACTATTATTGAACAAATCTTTGTCCATTCGTCCGCGGTAAGTAAAATAACAATGAGTAGAAATATAAAAATCAGTTTGGTACCCTCTAGCCAAAAAATGTCTTTGTTTTAATAGTCGCTTTATTTATTCTAACATAATGACGACTAAATCTCGTCTTGGAATATCCTTGCCACCTTACATAGTGCTTAATAGATATTTCTAAGAATTCATACTGCTTTTTTCATGTGAAGGCCATTCACTAAATACCAACTTAAGTTGGTACCATACCTCATTCAATCTGAGTATACTTAAATCATATCCTATAACCCATAAAACATTAACCAAATTATCAAGTAAAATAGTGTTGCAATCATTGAATGAAATGAATGGTTTATTTATCAAACGTGGGATTTAGAGATACAACTCATAATTTAAGAATGGAGATTACTATGAATACACAAAATGCACCTCAAAATGCACTGGATTACATCACCAACAGTTTGAAACTGAAGCTTGCTGCGCTGTGGACGAGTTTTATGTTTCTCTATACGTATGTTGATTATTTCGGCTTATATATGCCGGGTAAAATAGAGCATATTCTGGAAGGAAAAGTATTTACATTTGACATTTCACAAACCTTTCTTCTGATAACAATGGTTTTAGTCGCAATGCCAGCTTTTATGATTTTTCTTTCTGTTGCTCTACCAAATAAAGTAAATCGCTGGGTAAATCCCATTATTGCCATCGTGTTTGTTCCTTATATGTTATTTAATTTAGTAGGAGAGGCTTGGCCG
>JBBRVO010000110.1:0-7286 GCA_038246775.1 Peptostreptococcales bacterium
AGCAGGAATCGATATGAGTGCGTGTAAGCTACTAGAAGAAGGTCCTCGAAAACATTTTATGACAAAGAGATTTGATAGAGTAAACGGAAAAAAGCTGCATATGCAGTCATTAGGCGCTATGTCTCATATTGATTATAATGAGCCAGGTTTATGCAGCTATGAAATGGCAGCTTTAATTGCAAAAAGACTGGGTTTATCAAATAGTGATATAGAACAGTTCTTTAGAAGAATGGTTTTTAATGTTCTTGCAGTCAATCAGGACGACCATGTAAAGAATATTTCGTTTTTAATGGATAGAAATGGGATTTGGACGTTATCTCCAGCCTACGATGTAACGTTTGCATCTGATTCAGGTAATAAATGGCTTAAGGCGCATCAAATGACGATTAATGGGAAAAAGTCAAACATCTTGATTGAAGACTTGATAGCATGTGGTCAAAATATGGACCTTAAGACAAATAAGTGCAAGAAGATTATTGAAGAAGTAATAGAGGCAGTAAATGAGTGGCAGACTATAGCACATTCCGTTGGGATTAGAGAAAAAACCATTAACTTGATAAAAAATGAGCTTTATAAGATTAACTTGCCACAAAAGTCATATTAATAGACGAAATTGCGTTTAACAAGTAAAATGTTGCGTGTTTAAGCATGGAGGGTACGCATTGTGGCGGTTATAGCTTGCAGAATAATATGATCAGAGCACCTCTGATATTTGGTATTGATGAAAAAAAACACGCCTTCATACAAGTAATGATCTGGAATACTTTAAAATGATTTGTCCCACTTATACTGTCGAAGATTATTATTAATTGGAATCTGCAATAACGGATGGGAAAACCAGTTATCGCTTCAGTGCAGAGAATCGCTGTCGCAAATGGAATTGGACGCGTTGCAGCATGCGATTTGGCAATTGCTGCTGAAGATGCACATGAAGGTGTCCATGCATTTTTGGGTAAAAGAGAGCCCGTATGGAAGCACAAATGACGTGTTCTCTCGCCATGCACAATAATTTATATCAAAACAACAAAGGTGAGGTTGAAAATGACAAAAAAGATAGTTATAGGCATAATAATTTCACTAATGTTAACCGGTTGCAGCAATGCGGCAATCAGCTCAGAAACGCCAGGTGTTGTAATTGCCACAGAGATTCTTGAACCTGAAACTGAATCTGAACCGACTTCTGAACAGTCGTTTGAACTAGCCACAGAACCTATCGGTAATGATCCCAAAGAGGCAATTGATCTTTCGCTTAAACCCAATGAAGCCGGTAAAATCATGGTACTAATGTACCACGATATTGGTGATGAGGAAAAAGAATGGGTCAGAACACCGGAGAATTTTAAAAAAGATTTATTAACGCTATATGAAAATGGGTACCGACCAATTAGCCTTCGCGATTATGTGTCAGGCAATATAACCACACCTCAAGGCTATACGCCCGTGGTGATAACCTTTGATGATGGTAAAAAAAATAATTTTGAATATCTTGAAGACGGTAGCCTCGATAAGAATTCTGCAGTAGGGATATTGATTGACTTTAATAAACAATATCCTGACTTTAGTCCGGCAGCTACTTTTTTCATTTATGGCAATAATATATTTGGTCAAAAGGGACTGGAAGAAGATAAAATTAAATTTCTTTTAGAAAATGGTATGGACATTGGAAATCATTCGAGAACCCATGCGAATTTCACTCAAATTTCAAAAGAAGACCTTCAAATGGAAATTGGCGCACAGGCTCAATTTTTAGAAACGTTTATAAAAGAGGCCTCATATAGCATAGATACAATGGCTTTACCTTTTGGCACTAGGCCAAAAGACGAGTCTATAAAAGATTTCTTAATAGAAGGCACTTACAATGGTATTGCGTATAAAAATATTGCTATTTTAAATGTAGGTTGGAATCCGGGTTATTCGCCTTACGACACGCGTTTTGACTTTGGAAATATACCAAGAATCAGAGGCAGCGAAATTAAAGTTGAAACCTTCGGACTTTACAATTATATTGAGCACTTTAAGAATAAACCAGAAGATCGATTTATAAGTGACGGGTTCCCTGAAATTATAACTGTACCTGAAGCAAAAGCGGCGCTCATAACGACCGATTCAACAAAAGAGATTTATATCTATAAAGAGTCAAAATAAATCTAATAAATGAGGAGAACTCTTGAAAAAATATAGGTTTTTATTACTTTCTTTAATCGTTGCGGCGTCAGTTATTTCAGCTTGTTCAAATGATCAATCGACAATGACGCCAACGACTAATGATAAGCCCACAGAACAGGCAACAGAAGCTGTGTCACCAGATTCTACGCAGGCATTGACGCAGGAGACGACTATTAGTGAAGAGGCCATTCAAAAGGCACTGCAAGATGAAAGAGACGCCCTTGAAAAAACAAGGCAAGATGCATTAGGAGAATTTTATGTGCCGCTTCCGCCTCTTGGCGAAGAGAAATTACTGAAAACAGTAAAAGCAAAGACCCTATACATAACGGGTAATGTTGCAGGTTTTAAATTTAATGAAGACCATATCAATTATTATGTCGACTATATTAATGCCTTAAATGGCAAGTCTGGGAAAGCCCCGGATGCTTCAAAACTCGATACAGTTAATAAGCTTGAAAAAGTATTGGGCATTGCAAAAGCTTCTGAAATAAACGCGATCGTTATTGACATTAAGAATGACTATGGACATGTGACCTGGCCAAGTGACATAGAAATTGTCAGTGAGGTTGGCTCAGATATAGACGTGCGGTTTATAGATTACGCGCCACTTATGGATTATTTAAAGGAAAATGAGATTTATACCATTGCAAGGGTGGTTGCTTTTAAAGACCCTTTATTTGCAAAGGCAAAGCCAGAATATGCGATACAACTTAAGACGGGCGGCGTGTATCTAGATAATGCGGGGGATTCATGGGTTAATCCATTTAACCAATATGTTTGGGATTATGTGATTGCAGTTTCTAAGGAAGCAGCACTAAGAGGGTTCGATGAAATACAATATGATTATGTTCGATTCCCAGATAGAGCGGCATATTATAACCCAATTACTGAATTTCCTGGTAGAAATGATAGAGATAAGGATGAAGCTATTGAAGACTTTCTTGCTTTTGCTAGAGAATCACTAAAACCCTATAATGTACACATAGCGGCTGACGTTTTTGGTATTGTGACGCATTCATGGGATGATATTCCAGAGGATATTGGGCAAACATGGCGAAAAATTGCCAACCAAACGGACTATATTTGTCCGATGATTTATCCAAGTCATTATGGAACTGGACTTTATGGGTATGAGACACCAGACAAGCACCCGTATGAAATTTCTAGATTAGCAATAATGGAAGCTATAGAACGCAATGCAGCTCAAAAGGAGCCTGCAATCATAAGGCCGTGGTTTCAAGGCTTTACAGCAACATGGGTAAACGGGTATATAAAATATGATGCTAAAGCGATTTCGGATCAAATGGTTGCTGCATGGGAGCTAGGTGTTGAAGAGTATATCATTTGGAATTCTGGCAACAATTATAACCCTATGAGTTTCTTTTATCATGATAGAATCAATCAAACGCAACTAGATAATGATCGAGACCTTATGGATCGAACCCCTGAAGTGGCACTTGAACGGTTCTTAAAGGCTCAAAAGAGTACAAGAATGACACATTTATACCTTTTGACGCCAATTCAGGACAGAGATGACGATTATGATGTTTTCGTGGAAGCGCTTAAAAAAAACCGTGCGGTCTTAAAATCGTATAAGATACAGTCAATTGATAAAAGTAGTGACAATGAGAATGATTATTTGGCAGTTGTTAGTGTTTCTTATACATCAGATCTGGGTGTTTTCGAAAGTGAAACGGCAGAATTTGGCATTATAAAGGAAAATGGTGTTTACAAAGTAAAATCACCCAAAATTGAATGAAAATTGAATCTGTCAATTTAATTTAAGGAGAAGAGAATGAAAATCGTGAAGATCATTCATTTATACCATAGTGGCATTTTAATTGAAACTGAAGAAAATCAAAAAGAAGAGGAACTTGAACGTACGATCTGAAAGCTGTAGTCACAGATTTGGAAAAAAGTATCAAGGTGACGCTTGGTATTGTTAGAAGGCCAAAAGATAATATTTTGAAGGAGGCTGCGTGATATGAACCAAGTAGCAACACCTCATGTACCAAACGAAATTTTAACTACAAAACTGCAAAAACCGCCTTCAAGGCAACTAATGGTCAATCGAAACAATTTGATTGAATTAATTAATAGAAATCAAGATAAAAAACTTTGTCTCGTTTCAGCGCCTGTAGGTTTTGGCAAGACAACATTAGTGAGTCAATGGGCAGCAAGCAGTAATAAGCCAGTTGCTTGGCTTTCATTGGATGAAAGGGATAACGATGTAATACGTTTTCTCACTTATTTAATAGAGGCAATTCGGGTTATCTTTCCAACTGCAGGAAAAGGGCTTCTCATTGCGCTAAGATCACCTCAAATGCCACAAATAAATTCTGTCTTAAGTCAATTAATCAATGAGATGGACGCACTTCAAAAGGCGTTTACTATTGTCATTGATGATTATCATTTAATAAATAACCCTTCTATCAACGAAGGTTTATGCTTGCTAGTTAATCAAATGCCTTTTAATATGAATTTAATCATTATTTCACGTGATATCCCAAAGCTACCTTTATCCAAGTTACGTGCTAAAAATCAACTGATTGAGCTCAATATTAAAGATTTACGCTTTTCAGACATAGAATCGGAATACTTTCTAAATCAAGTCATGGGACTCAGCTTAACAAAAAAACATATTGTTGAACTTGAAAAAAGAACAGAAGGATGGGTCGTGGGTCTTCAACTTGCAGCACTTTCAATTCATGGGCATAAAGATATCACCCGTTTCGTTGAAACCTTTTCAGGTAGTCATAGTTTTATTGTGGATTATCTAGTAGATGAAGTGCTTAGCCAACTACCTGAAGACATTCATATTTTTTTAATGGCAACTTCTATTCTGGATCGTTTTTCAGCGCCGCTTTGTGAGGCTATTTTATCTAATGATTTGAATCAATCGAATGCTAACAGCGAAAAAATTATAGAATATCTTGAAAGAAATAATTTGTTTATTATTCCTTTAGATAATGAAAGGTGTTGGTATCGATATCACCATCTTTTCATGGATTTATTAAGAATTAGACTTGAAAAAAATCGCAAAAGGCTTTCTCTAAATTATGATATAATTCCCGAACTTCATAGACGTGCAAGTTTTTGGTATGAAAACAACCACTTTATTCTTGAAGCTTTTTACCATGCTGTAGAAGCAAATGATATTGAAAGTGCCTCTAGATTGGTAGAAGGCGGTGGCGTTCCATTACTATATCGCGGTGCAGCAACACCGGTTATTAAGTGGTTAGAATCGCTGCCTACTTCTGTTTTAGATCCAAACCCCTCTCTTAGAGTGCTGTATGGCTCGGCGCTATTATTTGTCGGTAGAGTAGGAGACGTAGAAAAGAATTTAGGTATGGCAGAGTATTTTCTAAACATATTCCCCGAAAGTGAAAAAAATAGAAATTTAAAAGGACACATTTCTGCAATCAGAGCAACACTAGCGATTCCTCAGAACGATTTAGCAGGGATTATTAAATTTTCTAATCATGCGATAGAAAACCTTAGTCCTTTGAATTTATCCGTAATTGCTGCGACTAAGTGGACCTTGGGTTATGCTTACCAGATGCAGGTCAATAATAAAATGGCACGCCAATTTTATGAAGAAGCGCTAAAGAGTAGTCAAGCGATTGGCCATTTTATTGTCACTATATTGGCTTCAATTGGTTTAGGTAATGTCTTTGAGTCGGAAAATCAACTCCAATTGGCTAAAAATGCTTACAAAAAAGTTTTGGATTTGGCTGGACACTTATCTTTTCCTGCATCCTCAGTTGCTTACCTTGGTTTATCACGTATAGCGTATCAGCAAAACTGTATACAGGAAGCCCAAGAGCTAATTCAAAAGGCCATACAATTGGCACAGCACTTACAAAACATGGATATCCTCGCCGTTTGTGAAATATTTCATGCAAAATTAAAACTTGCTCAAGGGCAGATAAGCGAGACGATGAAATTGCTTAAAAAAGCAAGTCAGTCACTACATGAGAATAACTTTTCGAAAAATATGTACAAAGTTGCACAAGTTGAAGTACGCGCGCTACTTTACTTAAACGATATCCCTTCAGCGGAACATGTTGCCAAGACGTATGATCTACCCATTGAACAAATTAGAGTACATTTGGCATCAGATCAACCAACACAGGCACTCTCCAAACTAGAATCTATGCCACATGATCATTCAATGGAAATTCTTGCTTTGCGTGCAAGGGCATTTTTTCAGGCAGGAAATATGGAAAAAGCAGTTGTTCCTTTATTGATAGCTTTGGAAATAGCAAAAACAGAAGGTCACATACGTGTTTTTTTAGACGAAGGCGCTCCAATGAAAATGCTCTTATTGAGTGCACTTCAATATGAAATTATGCCAGATCAGATCAGTTATCTGCTCGAACATTTTATAGAAAAGGCGGCGCTAGTAGATGTCTTGACTCAAAGAGAACTAGACGTTTTACGACTCATTGCTCAAGGATTCACCAATCAACAGATATGTAAGACACTTTTTGTCTCTCTCAATACGATTAAAGGGCATAATCAACGCATTTTTTCTAAACTTCAAGTTAAAAGTCGTACCGAGGCCATCTTACGCGCACAAGAACTACACTTGCTCACCTAAGTCAATGAAGCCGTGTTTTGGACTATGAAAAACAGTACTTTAGTATCTAGGTATCAATCATGCCTCATGATATAGTATCTTTATTATTCAATTATAAAAGGAGATTACTATGAATACACAAAATGCACCTCAAAACACACTGGAAAATATCACCATCAGTTTGAAACTGAAGCTTGCTGCGCTGTGGACGAGTTTTATGTTTCTGTATACTTATGTTGATCATTTCAGCTTATATATGCCGGATAATATAGAGCATATTCTGGAAGGAAAAGTATTTACATTTGACATTTCACAAACCTTTATACTGATCGCAATGATTTTAGTCGCAATTCCAACTTTTATGATTTTTCTTTCTGTTGCCCTGCCGAATAAAGTAAATCGCTGGGTAAATCCCATTATTGCCGTGGTGTTTATTCCTTATATGTTGTTTAATTTAGTGGGAGTGGCTTGGCCGCACATGTACTTTGCTGCCGCTTTAGAAGTTGTTCATCTTATTCTAATTATCCGGTATGCTAGG
>JBBRVO010000111.1:0-7010 GCA_038246775.1 Peptostreptococcales bacterium
CTTGCTGAACTTGATGCTGCTGCAGCTGAAGCGCTCGTTGCGGCGATAAGCGCTGCCATTTGAGCGGCTATGAGCGATTCAATGGAGATACTGATGGCAATTTTGCTAACCTCAGAGGCTGTTGAGTCCTTTATCCATTGCTCAGATACGATGGATGATGCCAGTAAGACATTCATACCTTTACCAAGCCACTTGAATTTTTTTTGCGTATTAAGATACTGAGAGAGTTCTATCCAGTCCCTACTAACTTGAGGGTCTTCAATATTTATGAGTGTGATGATGCCTAGTGCTGCGTAGAACATCGCCGATAAATTGAGCTTGTTTTCCTTAAGTAAAGCTTTTAGGCTGGCACATTCTGCGACCACAGTATCTATTGGTCTATCTGAAAGCGCTAAAATGTGAGACAAACGCTGCAATTCATTGCCCTTATAAAAACCCGCTTGATTTAAGCCATTGTATGCCTCTTCGATCCGCCCGAGGTCTCCAATTGACTTTGCGAGTAAAACACTCATGGAATAATCGTCGCTGCTTGTCAGCCAAGGATGGTTTGCCTTAAGGTTGCAATAAATCTCATGAGCGCGCTGCGCCATAACTTTTGGGTCGTCCTCCATAGACGATTTATAAAGTGCGTAACAAGCAATCGGCATATGCGTCCCCTGCTTGAAACCGGCTTCTTTTAAATATTGCTCACATTGAAGTATGCGATTGAACGTGCCTTCAGTCGCATCGCTTTCTGAAATCATAAGCCCTGCGAGCATAAAACGGTATAACCCTCGAAAATTTGAAAAAACGCCAGTATTGGCATTGATTACTTCTATAGCATTTTTAAGGACTTCTTTGTTCACTTCTTTATTATTTTGCGTCAGTACCAACGCGACAAAATGCTTTGTCAGATTGGGTTCCCACATAAACGCTTTTTCAAGTTCCAGATAACGATCAAGCATCTGATCGGCAGTTATTTTCAAATGTTCATTCATAGAGCCCCTCCAGTGGATTCTTATAAAATAGTTGAGAAATCGCACATTATAGCTGGCGTACCTTATCGCTTTTGATATCTGACACTGTTTGACACCCCGTCATGAGCATAGCATTTGTCAGTTCATCGCCAAGTTGATTGATATATAGCCGAACACCTTCACTGCCACCACCATAGACCGCAGTGACAAAAGGACGTGCAATCAATACGGCATCGGCACCTAATGCGATTGCTTTAAAAACGTCGAGTCCCGTGCGAATACCACCATCGATAAAGACCTTCATTTTACCTTTGACTGCTGCTGCAATTTCAGGCAATACACTGAGTGTTGATGGCGTTTCATCCAAAACTCTACCGCCATGGTTTGAAACGACAATCCCATATGCGCCTGCTTCCAATGCTTTGAGAGCACCCTTTACGGTCATAACACCTTTAATAATGAACGGTTTCTCGGTAGATGCAATGATTTTTTTGAGCGTTTCCGTCGTCATAGGATACACAGGTTTGCCTTGAGCAGCCAAAATTGCGAGTCCCGCAGCGTCAACATCCATAGCAAGGGCAATTACATCCGCTGACTCAGCGATTCGAATCTTCTCAATGACTTCTTCCATGCGCCATGGCTTGATCGTCGGTACGCCATAACCCTCGAATCGCGAAATAGCATCCGCTGTTCCATTGTATACTTCAGCTTTCACACCATCGCCCGTAAAAGCCAAACTTCCTGCCATTTTGCAACCTTCAATCAAAGTCGCTGAATAGGTCAGATCATCGTAAGCATCACTATAATGCATTTGAACCGCACCAACTGGAGCAGCAAATACAGGCAGTGCAAACGTCTTTCCAAAACATTCGAAGGAAATATCGGGCTGAGTCACGTCATGAAGTGTATCCATCTGAATCCCATACGCTCTGAATGCTTGATAGTTTCTGATAAAACCAATTCCAGATGACTTACCACCCGGCCCTGGAATAACACCTTTGCATGCAATGCCATTGCATTGATTGCATACTTTACAGTAAGGTCCAATCGTTTTCTTTGCATTTAAAATAACGTCATGTTGTTTCATCAATTTATCTCCTTTTTGTCAATTTAATTAAACGCATTACGCATTATATTTCTCCCACGTTTCATAAAGCGTAACTAATGTTTGCTGTACTTTTCCCTTTTCAAGAATGAGTGCTTCCAGTACATCGTATGGCGTCGCATTGCTTTCCAGCTTACCTTCTATCTCTAAGAGTTTCTCTTCAACTGCCTCAATCTCTTTTTCAATCAACTGGATTTTAACGATGTTTTTTGATGATTTTTCGATGTTTGTTTTTGAAGAATCATCAAGCTTAACTACGCAATCCGGATTGCTCGCTTTATTAGGCTTGATAATACTCGCAAGATTTGACGCTTTACTTTTCGCTGCAAACTCCCTATATTCCGTATATGACCCATCAAATTCATAAATTTGCCCCTCATGTAAATGCCAAAATTTATCGGAAAATTTCTCAATGAAATGGCGATCATGAGAAATAAAAATCATAGTGCCCTGATAAGTGGCAATGGCATCTTCTACCCATTCGCGTGAGACAATATCCAAATGGTTCGTCGGTTCATCTAGTAACAAGACGTTGACTTTGTTACTCATAAGTTCACAAAGTTTGAGCCGAGTACGTTCACCGCCTGATAATCCACTTAGTACTTTAAAAACGTCCTCTTGCTTAAACTTATATCTGGCAAGCAAATTCCGCGCGATGCCTTCTTCGAGCTGAAGCGCCTCTTTGATGTATTCTAGGATAGTCATCTCTGGATTATCAAATACAATCTCTTGAGGCAAATAGCCTACAATAGATGAAGGGCTCCAATCAAAGCTACCAGTATCGGGTTGTTCAAGTTTAAGCAACATTTTTAATACTGTGGATTTTCCCGCGCCATTATTGCCAAGTAGTGCAATTTTTTGGTCTTTATAAACCGTTAGCGATTGATCTAATAGTACGATGTTATCCCCATAAGCTTTTGAAAGCACCTTTATTCGGATGACTTCTTTGCTTGTTGATTTCACACGATCGAATACATCGACCATGCGCTTGTCCTCAATGATTCTATCCGTCTTGTCCATGCGCTCGATGCGTTTTTCTATGGCGAAAGCCCGACGATGCAACGCACCACTATCCGCCCTAGCGGCCCAATCGTGCATTTGCTTTGCCGCTTCTTCAAGTTGCTTGATTTTTTTCTGTTCTTGTTCAAATCGCTCTTGGGCTTGCCTGATCATCAGTGCACGTTCTCTGGCATAATCGTCATAATTGCCATTATAGGAGGTTGCAACCCCCTGATTGACTTCAATGACGCGATTGACGATTTGATTAAGAAAATAACGGTCATGTGAGATGATCACAACAGTTCCGCTGAATTTTTTGATATATGACTCAAGCCACTCAATGGTCATTAAATCGAGATGATTTGTCGGTTCATCTAAAAATATGACATCGAGTGGTTTTAAAAGCATCATAGCTAGTCCAACACGTGTCTTTTCACCACCGCTGAGGACTTCAAAATTTTGAGCAAGCATGACCGCGTCAAAATTGAAGCCCACAGCGATGTCCTCGATACGATCTTCAATGGTATAACCACCACCGTGCTCAAATTTGTGACTCAAATCTCCATATTTTTTTAAAAGGCTTTCATCGTGATGACCAGCCATTTGTCGTTCCATTGCATCGATTTGGGCTTTCATCTCCAGAAGGTCTTTAAACGCTATTTTAAGGCAGTCCAAGACGGTCATGCCTGCATCGAATATTGGGATTTGACTCAGTGCACCTAACCTAGCGCCCCTCGTGATAAAGAGTTCGCCAGAATCATAGGCCTCTTCCTGCATCAAAACCCTCATGAGCGTTGATTTGCCCGCCCCATTAGGGCCAAGGATGCCTACTTTCTCCCCTTCGAATATTTCTAAGGTCAGTCCTTTGAGCACTTGGTTGGCACCATAGTATTTTTCTATTTGATTAGCCGCTATTCTGATCATATGACCCTCCACTTGCCATTATAAATCACCTAGGTGAGACACTGCAAGGATAAAAATTGTCCAACCTTGTGCATTGCTCTAGACTTGACCCCACTAAGTAAGGTAAAATAAACCTATCAAACAAAATGAGGTGCATCATGAGTTTACTTGAAATGACGATGTTAATATGTTTTGGCGCAGCTTGGCCACTTTCTATTTATAAATCTTATACATCAAAATCTACTGAAGGAAAAAGTGTTTTTTTCCTGATTATTATCATGATTGGCTATATCGCGGGGATACTCAACAAATTGCTCTACAACTACGATTTTGTTATCTATTTATATATTCTCAATTTAGTCATGGTAGGCATCGATACCCTGTTGTATTTCAAAAATTCAAAAGCTATAAAAAGGTAATAGACTAATTTAATGCGTGAATCGTTATAGCGAATATGTTATAATTTCCATGGTCCACAATTTACTCAAATAAAATACCGCATAACGAAAATGGAGATTGAAAATGAAAAAGAGCAGAATTTTTATACTGATTGCATTGATGTTAATAATAGGCCTTGGTGCTTTTTATGTATATAAAATAAATGTATTTGATGAAAGTACTTTAAAATCAATAGATATTCGTACAGGTGACTTTACAACGCCATCAGTTTATACCCTTGAGAGCACCGAAGCCGATAAGCTTTTTTCAAGTCTATCAAGTGTGATTGTTTCTGATATTGATGAAACGACAGCCATTGAAGGTGCCACCGAATTTGATATGACCATTCTCAATCAATGGGATTTGACCCATAATTACCGAATTTTCTTTACAAAGGCGCAAACCGTCTATCTTCGAATTGACAATGATAAAACACTGTATCAGGTTGAAGACACAAGTTTTTTCTTTAGCCATATTGGCTTCGACACACTCTATTCGGATCTACTATTTCCCGTTTTCAATGTCTCAATTAATCAAACACAAATTCCTTATAAGATAAATGAACCTACTTGGTCATTTAGAAGACTTGATAAAACATGGCAAGACGTGGTGCCCGTCTTCGAATCACCCACTGAAGGGGATGTCACACTCACCGAGACGACAGCGACATTTAATCTCAGTTTAGAAAAAGCGCCAACAAAAGCAATGCTTAAAATCGTGGATAAAGTAACCGCACAGACGACTTACGAAGGCCCTGTCAATGTAAGCGAGTTACCTATTCCGGAGTATGATGGTACTTTTTCTTATGAGCTTGGGCTTACCTGGAATGATGTCGACAAAAGCTATAAAGGATTTGTTTTATTGACGATTCCAGTAAAAGTGGATTTACCTGAGTCATTTGCCCTTTCCAAAGAGCTGATAAAACAAGGGGAAATGCTCGTCGTTTCTGCTTTACATGTCAATGACTTCACAAAACTCACCGTAGATCAAGACATCGTCCCAAATTTCAAATGGTTTAATACCAAAAGCGGCGTTAGGGGGTATTTACCGACGAGCTATTCCACCAAGATTGGAAAACATACAATCAAATTTATAAACGCTGAAACGGGTTTAGACTATAGCTACGAGATTGAAGTGGTTTCAAGAGATTTTAAAGTACAACGTCTCGTGGTCGATGCCAAGGTTGAAGCCAGTACGCGAACAGACGACGCTTATGCAGAATATAGAAATGTGTTCAACCCCGCACGCACAGTGAGCAACGAAGAACGTTACTATACTGAGTCCTTTGTATTGCCTACTAAGGGACGCTTAAACACCGAATTTGGCGAATCCAGAACCGTTAACGGTGCGCCGACTTCCTATCGACACAATGGCATTGACATCGGCGCTAAACGCTATGTAGATGTGGTCGCTACAAATGCAGGCAAAGTCGTCCTTGCTAGAAAATTGATTCTGACTGGCAATACCATCGTCATCGATCACGGTGAAGGTTTATTCAGCGTCTATGAACATTTGGACAGTCTCGCTATTGCAGAAGGGGATATGGTCACTAGAGCACAATATATCGCAGAAGTTGGATCGACAGGTTTTTCAACGGGTCCTCACCTCCATTTTATGATATCCTATTACGATATCAACCTGGAGCCTGGTTATTTCATCTATGGTGAAGCCCTGACCAAAGAAAACTACTTAGAGTTAATGAAATAGAAACAATAAGCGCAAATAAAGGAGATGTTGCAAACCTAAGAAATTAGTTGAGCAACATCTCCTTTTTTACTTTGGGTCTATTTTCCAACAGCCCCTTACTATTTTGGCATGTAGACTATGTATCCAATGATATTGATGATCAATAAAAAAAGATACACCAAGTTATCTGCTGTAAAAAGACCCCCACTGCGACGCTTTGTTTTACCGTCATCTTGGCGATTTAACATTAAGGCACTGGCCAAGAACGCAGATTTTGTGCTGTCATTGCCACCAAGACCTATTACTGGCGCCTGCTCTGCGCGAACAAACGTGTTATTAAGTAGTAGCGCAATCGCAATAAATCCCCATACCATAAAAAACATTTCATACCCAGACGGCTTAGTTCGAAAGAAGAAAAAAAGTTCGATCAAAGCAAAGATAATGATTCCTAGAATTTTCTTGGTTCCCTTTTTCACTGGTTGCCTCCTCTAACTCGTCATTTTTTAGATGATTTTGTATGTTACATAATCCTAGTATAACCCTATTTATTTTACTTCCAATTAAATAACGCTATTAAAAGTATTAAAAATAAAAAAAAAGCGCCTAAGCGCTTCATTCGTCTATATATAACCTTTAACGGCTTTTAATATCTGCTCTTTTACGGAGGCTTTCACATTGCCGGTTTCGTCTAGTGCCGAATCGTTAAGGTCGATGCGCACTTTTGGACATAGATCAAAAGTGTCGTACCAGATCTCGTAATTGCGTCTCAAATCCTCCATATAATCACGTGGTATCAAGTCTCCTTCAGTTGAGCGACCACGCGTGTTAATGCGCGCCATGGCCGTATCGACAGAGACGTCGATGTATACCAGCACTTGCGGCGGATTGATATGCGCAAGCATATTGTGGAGTAAATCTCTATA
>JBBRVO010000112.1:0-6975 GCA_038246775.1 Peptostreptococcales bacterium
CAATTTGCGTTTTATCGACGTCCTTTTCTTCAGTGACAACGTGCAACGCCGTCAGTGCAAAATACATGTTGCCTTCTTTACGAAAAATCACGCCACTCGCACCTGCTGAAACGGATGTGCTGACGCTATTATATCCAGTATGATTTTTGAGCTGGATGATCTTAATGTTCGCTGAGACTGCTTCGCTTCTAGCTTTTTCTATAAATGACCGATTCATGGACTGGTTGACTATCGGTTTAATGAGCGGCACAATGATCGTTATGAATAGTATGAACATGAGTATCGCGAGTGGTATTTTATTCACTTTAAACTTCATAATAGGCCATCCTTAGAATTCATACGTTTCACTCAGTATAGCACATATTTGTTAAGCGTTTTATTGCAAGTGAACTGCAAATTACGAAGTCAAACGACCAATCCTTATTCTTTAAAATCATAACAATAATAGAAATGATTAAGAAAGTATATACAGCCGCTGTCAAAATGTTTCCGCCGTTTGGATGCCTGTCACCCGAGCGTTTTGCTGGTACTCTGTTGTGAGTATTGGGTATGCTCTGTTGAAAAGTGTAGACGAAGGGGTGTGAAAAATGTTAAGATTTATAAGTAGCTGCTTGAATTAGTAATATTGGATTGATTGGAGGGTTAAAAATCATGTTAAAAAAAGCAATAATGCGTTGGACTCAATTAAAACCAATTCGAAAATTCTCTGATATTCTTTTCGTTGTGGCCATAGGCATTAGTTTATACACGCTAATCTCCACAACACTTTTGCGCAATTCATTGCCACCGGGAGTTTGTCCAATCGACAACAAATCTGAATTCTATTTTCTATCCATAGCATTGTTAATGGCGTCATTTGTATTGTCCCTATTTGATAAAAAGGGGATGCCTAAAAACAGATAAAATAAGAACGGACAACAAAATAAATGACTATAACAATTCTAATAAGATTTGTTATAGTCATTTTAAATTTAAGTCACTCAAACAATATAATAGCAAGTAAAACACTTACCCTTCCACAAACTCTTACTGAGCATCCTAGCCCCTCGGTATGCATAAACTACCATCTCAGGCACTGGACCATTCCAAGGACACTGTGTTTCTGCACCTCGAATCACTCTCTCCATCACCTTAAAACCCCAGCGCGGTAGTAATCGGCGACTATAACATTTTATATATATAACACCCATTATGCTGCCGCAGGGTGTCAGGTACCTCTTCAGCGGAAACTCACTTTTTATTTTTACATCCGTTCATTTCACTGGCTTACAGCCACTGTCAAAAAGTTTCCGACATTTTGTTGCCTAGTACCCAGAGTACCGCAATTAATTCCGCCGCCGGGTGTCAAAGACCTGTTTATTCCGTAAAACCAATATCTTTTAATGTCAGTTTTTTATATTTTTCAGCCAACGAGTAAGATGTAATGCGAATATTAACGTAATTTGCAATTAAAATCTCTCGCTCTACCCAGTTGTTACACCATTTTGTAATTGCTCTAGGCGTTACATTAAAAATAGCCGAAAGCTCCTTTGTTTTAACTGTTTCCAAACTATTTTCAAGCATATATCTTAACATCTTTGTATCCTTCTTGTTTAAGTTACCAAATTCATATTTCTCCTGATTATTCTTTGTTGCTTCTTCTGCTTGTCTTGCAATATTTTCAGCGTTTAATCTCATAATTCGAATAAAATACTCTATCCAATTTTCAAAATGTGGTGGATTGTTTCTTCCATCATAATATAATACTGGCAGTCCCATCTGAAGATTTTTATAATACCCTTCAAGATTATTGGCATAATATTCTTCCATAGAATTAAATCCTTTAAAGTCATAACCTCCAAGCATCAACACATAGGTAGCCAATGCTCTGCAAGTTCTTCCATTTCCGTCTTCAAAAGGATGAATCGTTACAATCTGATAACTCATAATTGCTGCTTTTATTGGAACTGGTAAATCATTCTCCTGACGATACCATTCTATTAAATCACCCATTAAAGATTCAATATCTGTTACCTCAGGGGGTATATATTCGGGAGCCCTTGTTACACTATCATAAACAGCAAAAAGAACACCTGGTGGTGTTTGTTGTCTGAATCCAATCATTTTCTTTCTTACATCTCTTCGTTCTATAATACCATGTAACTCTAGAATAAGTTTTTTATCAATTGGCCGTTTTTCTTCTTTGCATTTTTCAAGGTATGATAGCGCATCCCAATAATTGATAACTTCTCTTTCGGCATCAATTTTCGTCTTTTTACCTTTTTCAGTAATGACCCTCTCTACTTGATCATATGAAAGCACATTGCCTTCAATGCTTGTGGAAAAGTGTGTTTTCTTTATTTTTGCTTTATACATCATTTCCTGTTTGATCCTTGTCGGCAAGTATAAAAATTCCAATTGTGTTTTGTATCTTTCAATATTCAATAAATCATTAACAATATCGTTTGTATACTTAAATTTAGGTCGAAACATAACGCACCTCCAAGTATGATATCATTATTGTATCATGTTGGTTCCTTATTGCAACTTAATCGTTCCTTAATATTTCCTTAATAGTTCGTTATTTTGAAAATTCGTTCCTTATTTTGTTGCTGGTCACCCAAGAGTTCTTGTAAATCGGTGAATCAACTCATCTTAAATAGCCTAGATATCACGGTACTGATTTGGCGATTTGCACTTAGTCTTTTGAATTACCGCCCGATTTAAATCAATTTTTTCATCACTAAAAGACAACACTTCTAGATCAAAATACCAGTCGATATTGTCGTTTGGTCGATGATTTTATCAACGTTCCAATCATCAGCCATACCCACTTTAATGCGACCCTGCCTACCCGACACTTTCAGGAGAACACTGGAAATTTCACCCGCCGTTCCCGGAGAAATTTGATTGGCGTCACGATCAACAAAACAAACAAAATTATAAAGGCGCCACCTAGTATTGTCCATTTGAGTGCACTCATCCACGGCGTGATGGAAGCAATTATCTCTATTTTATTTGGATAGGTCTGAAAAACGATTGTAGTCCCAACATTTTCTAAATAATCAAACATAATAGCTATTAGCTGTCAGAAATGCTGTATATACGATTGGCCATACCAAATCAAAGGTCCACCTCATTACAATATAAGTTTGCCTTCCATTTTCACCATAGCGTGCCGCTAAGTCATACAAATCATCGCTCGTGTAAAAGAAAGATATGTCGGGCGCTTCAGATATACCAGTTTTTTCAGTTGTATATTCTGATATTTTAGGCAATAAAAGTATAAAAACAAAAAATAATAGTGTCACAACAGTCAATAGAAATATTATTCGTTTTTGTCGTTTCATTGTCTTCCCCTATCACATTTATTTGGGTTTTACTGACAACTATGTTAACAAACTCTGACACCCATATGTGTAATAAAATTCATTAACAATCTTCTCTGCTCTGAGTAGTCTTTGTTGTATCATTCATAGGATTGTCACCTACCTATTTTTTATTAACAGTTAAAAGCTCAGCATGGTGACAGGCTCTTTTACAATGTCTACTCTAAACCAAATACTCTTGCTCCAGCGCATCAATCGTTTCAAATGGAAACAATTCTGCACATCCATCTGGTATTTCCTTAAGCATTGAAACAAACTCTTTAACAAGTTGAACAGCCTCAGTACTATGCTTTCCATTTTTCGGCATATTTCTTACAAACCATATTTGATCATAAATTTCGATCTGCGCGATAATCGCTTCCACATCCATTTGAAAATTAGGCTCATTATCCTCATTCGCCTCACCATATCGAGAGATAATAGCCGATAGCCTTCTTAAAACAGCTACGCGATTAATATCCATAGGCATATACACACGAATATTGTCCTTCTGCCCCTTCGGTTCCTGATTATCTAATTTATCTTCTAAAAGCGATTGATCGATTAACCATGGTTCATTAATATATAATGGTGACTTTTCCTTTGGAATCGGATATATGTCCAGACTATGATGTACCATTTCACTATTCTCCTTTCAGTCTTTACTCAGTTTAAGCCTTTTCAACAGCCTCAACAAGATAGTTAACACGCTCGTAAACATCCCTCAAGATAATTTCTCGTTCATCTTCATCAAATATTTCCATAAAATCAGCCACATCTTTAGGACCAGTATGCTTTGTGGATTTGAATTTTTCTTTTAGTTTTTCAATCGTTGAAACAATGATTTCTAAATCTTTGACAGCAATAAACGCTTCGACTAGCATCTGTAAATTTGTGTTTTTCAAACAAAAATAGATATCATATGCATCTTTGGGTTTATACCTTGAAAGAGCATCCGCTTTAAGGACTAAAAATGGCATGAGTGATACGACCCTCACTGTAGCTGTATCAATGGTTCCATTTGGCCTTAGTCCATCAATTTTAATTTTTACTGGAGGACATTCAAATGCAAAATCACCCCCACGAAGCTTTAGTGCGGTTATGCCTTGGAACTTTTGACTTCTTCTCTTTGGAATGCCACCATGCATCCCTGTTAGCAAATCTAAATCAACCGTATAAGGTGTTTCATCAACAAAGATTGTTTTTTGAAAAGAAAAGAAATTCTCTGAATGCTCAGTATAGCCATTTTTATCTAGAATTCTTTTAATATTGAGATACCCTGGATCTTCCATTTCTAATTGGTTAAACAGAAAGTCTACATCGACACTACCTATATGCTCTCTATCAGGGAATAGTAATTCAGGCGTCCATCCACCAATTACAATCATTTGATCTTCGTATTGTGTAAAAAGATTGGTCACTTCAATCAATACGCGTTTTGCAGCTTCTTTTTGACCCTCGTTATAATCTGTTTTTGATCTTAGTTCCTCATCTCTCATAATTATTGTAAGCCTCCCTCATTACTGCATCTGCGGCTTCTTCACCACGACCTGGCAACCCTAACAAATCGAGGCATAACTGTGATATAGGAACAATTTCAACATCTTTAATCCTATTTGTAATGTTTAACAGTTGGCTATCTGGGCAGCTCATCACAGTGATGTTACTCCCGCTTAATCCTTTTTTCCATCCAGCATATTCTGCAAGTTCATCAAGTGCCTCTCCAATATATACATGCACACGGTTATACCTTACCGATGGAGAAATTCTAGCTGCACCTGAAAAACCTGTAAAAGCATATCGTATGTTTTTTTCTTTTGCAAACTTTTGAATTTTATCTTCAATTTCAACAATTGAGTCAATTGAATAGTATTCTATTTTGGGTGCTAATTTAACATTATACTCACTTGCCCATCCACGTATTAGTTCCTTGGGACTCTTTAAAATGTACCCCTCTGAGCTATGAAGTATCCAGTCTTTCTCGATAAGTTGCTTAAGAACTTTAGAAGTTAACCCCGTACTTACGCCTGCCGCTTCGGCCAATTCTACGAGGTAGCAAGGCTTCTTATAGTTTTCAAGTATCACTCTTAAAACAAAACGACTTTTAACACTTGAACGCTTAAACAGATCAGAACGTGATTCCATCCGCTTCAGTTTTATTTCTTTCCCAGCAATTCGAATATATAACCTTTTGCATTTCACTAGCATATTGCCTGCAAAATCGACATAACCGAGACCCTGCATTTCCAAAATTGATTGTACTTCTTTACTTAATTTTGGCGCGGCTATTATTGTGAAAACATTATCCTGCTCACCTATAAGCTCATTTGCATTATTGATTGAAAGCTGATTTACTATATACTTGATGTTGCTTGGTATTACTGTGTTCTTATACTCAATATTGAGCTTAATTTGCTCATATTCATTCAGATACAACGTTATAATCTCATCAACATTATTATTTGCATGACTCTGAGATACCTCTATTCTAGATGTAACTTGCTGCAATTCTTGATTCAGAATTTCTGTAACTTTTTTTATTCCCTCGTACTGATCAACAGGCATTGATTCAATCGGCATAATATGACCTCCAAAATCAGACTTATCATATATCAATTATACACTCATCTATTTGGAATTAAAAGTAAATGTTTCACTTTTATATATCGTTTCACAACAACTGTGAAATAATGTTTAAAAGTGAAATCTTTATTACATTTCAATTTCACCCTCACCCAACGCCGCCACCAACCGCTCCTGCTCACTACTCCCATTCGTCATAAACCGCACCATCTTGATGCCTGCCTTAGCAAGAATACTATCCTTTAGCCGATCTCGATCAAACTGATCCGTGCCCTTTTTATGATATTTATAGCCGTCCACTTCAACAACCAGTATGGGCTCTTTATTCAATTTACTGAAGATCACGAAATCCACATGCGTAAACGGATGATTCAAGTACGCTTTTTCACGCCCTTCAAATGAACTCTGATCCTTTATCAAATAGTTAAGTGAAACATGCATGACGGCTTTCATGGCATTAAATTGATCCATTTTCAAAACGCCCTTTATCAAAGTGGCCATGAGATTTTCAGACTCATAAGCGGATACGTTGAGCTTCTTCTTCAGCAAAGGGATTAGCGATTTTTCATAGTCAGAATACAGGCAATCAAATATCGACACTTTGTGGCTTTGCCTGATATTATCACCATTGCCTGCATACTCTATATATTTAATAAGGTCGCCAATATTGCTACCATGAAGCGCCTTAAAATCACTCCCCACAACGACGATGAGCTTCTTAACGGCTCTAGACACCGCAACATTGATCATCTTCTTGTCATCCACAAACGCATCGGGGACAGCTCTGACGGTGCTTATAATGATAACGTCCTTCTCCCTACCCTGAAACTTGTGAACGGTTTCTACTAAAATATCCGTTTCACCAAGAAGCTGCTTTGTTTCGTTGGCCTGTTGTCTATATGGTGTCACAATTCCGATTTCTTTGGTCTCAAAGTCAAGTGTTGGTAAAATGTCATCGCGAATGACTTCCATCTGCCTAACATTGATAAATCCGCCCTCCGGATGTTGACGCTCATGATTGCCTGGTGCTGTTTTGATAATACTC
>JBBRVO010000113.1:0-6733 GCA_038246775.1 Peptostreptococcales bacterium
GCATATGTCAGCATTATTTGAAATGGGACTGTCAGCATTAATCCCTGAAACTGTGATTGAGCGTATGATTATGCGGATGGAAGAACGCTATTTAAAATTTTTTCCAATCCATGAACATGAACTTCCCGAAGGCATAGATGTTTATACGAGAATACCTTGTCATTGTCAACTTGGGAATATGTATCAAATTTTACGAAGTCACTGTCAAGATATCGACCAACTTTTACCGTGGATTAGACCATGGTTCTTAAAGTATCAACTGCCAGATGGGGGCTTAAACTGTGAAGACGATGCGTATCGTATTTCTTTGAAAAGCTCAATTGCTTCGAGCTTGCCTGTATTTGAAGCGGTAATGTTGATTGCTGAAGAAAGCGAAATCACAGAGCAGGAGATGGCATTTTTAAATCGAGGTGTGGCATACCTAACCGCTCATCGCTTGGTTTATAAAACAAACGGAGACATCATGGATGCAGATTTTTTAAAGCTTCAGTTTCCGAGGTACTACAGCTATGATCTATTGCGTGGGATGCATTTTCTGATGCGCTGGAAACAGAAATTTGGTCAAGTGCATTCGCCACTTTCGCAAGAGGTCAATGGCGTGTTGGCAGAAAGCATTGCACAGGTAAAAATGCTATTAAATGATGGGAAACTAAGCGTCATGCGTTCAGATTTATTCGATAGGCGTACACGTGATAGTGATGGAGAAGGGGCATTTACTGTCGTAAAGCCAGTGACACTATTTCCACTACTTGAAGCAATAGGCAAGGTTGGTGAGCCATCAGCGTATCTTACATGGCAGTTTAATGAAATAATTGAAACTATTGAAAGGATCGAACCACAGCCAATATAACGGGGAGGATTGCGGTTGTTGTGATTGCTGGTGGCAATGTCCGGTCTTTCATTATAAAAAGCCCAAAAGGAAGAGTATGATATTGTCACGGTCACACATAGAGCTCTTAACAAGCCAGACTATATGGGCGGCTAAGGATATAAAGCACACCCATCAGATAACCTAGTGATTTAATGCATATTTTTTTGGCGTGATATTGGTCATCATTTTAAAAGTATGACTAAAATGATAAGGAGATGAGAACCCTAACATCATGCTTACCTCGGCAACAGAATAGGTATTTAGCCTTAAAAGCTCTTTTGCTTTCTTAATTTTGTATTGAAGGATATACTTGCTCGGTGCAATCCCCATAATTTCTATAAAGGCTTTATATAAATAGCTATTGCTTACACCAAGATGTTTGCACAAAGAATCCATTTTTATGGGTTCTTTTTTGTTTGCATCGATGTAGTGAAGCGCACTATTTACCGCTTGAACTTGCTGATGATCATATTGAATTTGATGCATTTGTATGGCATTTCTATTCTGTTGTACCCTGATGATTTCCACGATGATGCGCAGCAAACCAGAGGTGATAATGCTAATATAGCCAATCTCTTTCTTAGTTTTTTCTAAATATAGTTTTTTAAACATCTCTCCTAAGTCGCCAAATTCTTCTTTGTTTATAATTGGTCCGTTGTTCGTTAATAATTTACTCAGTTGTGCCTGTAAATATGCGGGCTCAATATCAAAGTGAATGGAATAATAGTCATAAGTTTCATACCCTTTATTGAGGGTCGAGACTAGGCTAAAAGGTTCTATGACAAACATAATGCCAGGTGTACAGGTGTATTCTACGCCATTGATGGTAGTGATTGAGCCGCCTTTTGAATAATATAGAATTTCGAAATCGCTGCTTGTATATTTTAATAGTCCGTCATTTTGAGAAGACCATTTGCCATAACTATTTATTGTGAACTGAATACTACCGAGCAATACGCTGAGATCTTCTAATTTTTCTTTGTTAATATAATCTTCAGAATTGATATACATAGCGCCTCCTAATTAAAATGGACTGATTTAATTATATCAAATTATGTATTTTTTTGCTCGGAATATATAACGATTATTTATTGCGATTGTGATAAGCTTAACAAAACAGAACAAGGAGAAGTGATTATGAATTTATTTGATCCGATCATTATTAAAGATGTGGTATTTAAAAACAGAGTAATGTTTCCGCCTTTGACAACAGGCTATGAAGAAAGAGACGGTTCAATTGGCGAGCAAAGCTTTAATTTCTATAAAAGACTTGCTGAAGGTGGCGCGGGCTATATTGTTATTGGCGATGTGACGCCTGTTAGTACGTTTACACCAACGCCAAAACTATTTTGTGACGAGCAGATTGAAGGGTTTAAAAAATTGGCTGACACACTGCATGCTTATGACTGTAAATTAGGCTTACAACTGTTTTATCCAGAATACGACATAGAAGGGTTAGCAGAATTTTTTAGAAAAGGCGATCGTCCAGGTGCTCATGCAAAAATGCAATACGATATGGAACACTATGTTCAAGAAGTAACACCTGAACAACTTCAAGGAATCATTGTTAAGTATGCGGAGTGTGCAAAGCGCGCAGCACTTGCCGGAGTCGATGTCATCGAAATCCATGGCGATAGACTGGTGGGTTCTTTAAGTTCAGAGATATTAAACAAACGAACGGACCAATATGGCGGAAGTTTTGAAAACCGCGTAAAATTCGCACTAGAGCTTGTTAAGGCTATAAAAGAAGCAGCACCTGAATTATTGATTGAATATAAACTATCGATTGTATCTGAAATAATTGGAACAAATGAAAAGCGCGGTAAAGGCGGCGTATGTATTGAAGAAGGGATTAAACTCGCTATGTTGCTTGAAAATGCTGGCGTGGATATGATTCATGTTGCTCAAGCCAATCATACCGGCAATATGGGAGATACTATCCCAGCAATGGGAATCCAGCCATATGGCTTCTTTGAAAAATATTCTAAACAAGTCAAAGAAGTTGTTAGCATTCCGGTATCAACCGTTGGCCGCATCATAAACCCGAGTTATGCTCAAGCGATGCTTGATAATGGCGCATGTGACATGATTGGATTAGGGCGTCCACTTCTTTGTGACCCGGATTGGGTCAATAAAGCAAAAGCAGGTAATGAAGACAGAATTCGTCAATGTATCGCTTGTAACAAAGGGTGTACAGAAGCGATTCAAAACAGACAGTTCGTTTCTTGTGTGCTCAATGCAGAAAATGGTTATGAGTACAAAAAAGTTGTAACAAAAGCAACTCAGCCGAAAAAAGTGATTGTTATTGGTGGCGGTGTTGCGGGTTTAGAAGCGACGCGCGTTGCTTCTTTAGCGGGACATGACGTTACATTGTTTGAAAAATCTATGAAATTAGGTGGACAGCTTAATATTGCAGCAGTGCCACCAAGAAAAAATGAAATGTTCAGAGCGCTTAACTTTTTATTAACGGAAGTTTCTTTGCAAGATGTAGACATTAAACTTGGTAAAACGCCGACAGCAGATGAGATTGTGTTAATGAAACCTGATCATGTAATCATTTCAATTGGTGCGAAAAATAGAATGCTTCCTATTGAAGGCGCTGAAAACACCAATGTACTCGATGCATGGCAAGTTCTAGCGAACGAAAAAACATGCGATGGCAACGTAACCATACTAGGTGGTGGCTTAATCGGCGCAGAAACTGCGGAACTATTAGCAGGCCGTGGTTGCCAGGTTACCGTTGTTGAAATGATGGATGAAATCGCAAAAGAAGAATCTGGAACCATTAGACCAACACTTATTTCAGAACTCGAAAAATTTGGTGTTAAAATGTACACGAAACACAAAGTGGTTAAGATCACGCCAACAGCGGTTTTCTGCAAAAACGAAAATGATGAAGAAATTGAAATCCCATCAAACTTCGCTGTCAGGGCAGTAGGTACAGTGCCAATGACGTTTGATACGGCACCTTTTGATGCTGCTGGTATCACATATACCTGTATTGGAGATTCAATGGCGCGGTCATCAGACATTAAAAATGCCATCACAACAGCATTCGCTGCAGCAAGTGCGATTTAAATCATTTTGAATTGGGTATAAATAAAAGGTAAGTGTTTTTGATAACACTTACCTTTTAAGCCTTTATTGAGGAGGAACTTTATGAATGAAGACGTTATTATAGGCGGCATCTACCGTCACTTTAAAGGCAACCAATACAAAGTGCTTCACATTGCAAAGCATAGTGAGACAGAAGCGTCCATGGTGGTTTATCAAAAGCTATATGGTGATCACGATATCTGGGTGAGACCACTTGAAATGTTCTTAGATTACAAAGAGGTGGACGGCAAATTGGTTAAGCGTTTCGAGGCTGTAAATGAAGTTGAAGAAAACATATAACGCATATGGTTATTGGATGTAATTTATTATTTGTTTTTAAAATGAAAGCAGGTAGATTATGAGCGAAAGAGAACTTGATAATAGAACGGGCACGATGGTCACTGTGGCTGTGACTGTCAATAAAGACGTGGAGGCATGATATGGAACGGTTCGCGATGCACTTATGGTTTGACAAAGAGGCTGCAGTGGCTGCTGATTTCTACTTATCGGTGTTTAAAGACAGCAAAGAAATCTCGAGATCCATTTTAAATGACACCCCTTCAGGCACAGTAGAGCTCATAACGATTAATTTGGCTGGTCTACCATTCATGTTGATGTCAGCGGGGCCATATTTTAAGATTAATCCATCAATCTCATTTATGATTATGTGTGCATCAGATGAAGAAGTTAAACATTTTTATGACAAATTTATCGAGGGTGGCGAAGCACTGATGCCACTTGATAAATATGATTTTAGCCCTTTTTATGCGTGGGTTGTCGATCGCTTTGGTGTTTCATGGCAAATTTTTCATACAAACGGTGCACCTATCAAATCTAAGATTATACCATCACTGATGTATGTCGGTGACAATGTAGGGCGCGTCACTGAAGCGGTTAAGTTTTATACGTCTGTCTTTAAAAAGTCCAAAATCGGCGATTTTTCATATTACGGTGAAGGCCAAGAGCCAAACACACCTAACTATGTCAACTATGTGGATTTTGAACTAGAAGGCATGACCTTTTCAGCGATGGAAAGCGCTTTGGATCATGGGTTTACCTTCAATGAAGGCGTATCCATCGTCGTAGGCTGTGACTCACAAGAAGAAATTGATTATTACTGGGAGGCGTTGTCAGCAGTTCCTGAGGCAGAGCAGTGCGGCTGGATTAAAGATCGATTTGGGTTATCATGGCAAATCACACCAAAAGTCATGGATGATATGATGCGTGATGCGACGCCTGAGCAACAAGATCGGGTTACACAGGCTTTCTTAAAAATGAAAAAGTTTGAAATTGCGCAGCTTGATAAAGCATTTCGTGGGGAATAAAAACCATCAGGAGGTACTGTATGAGCCTTTATCAATTTTTAGCAAGTAGCAAGCCAATAAAGGAAAAAATCAACCCATATATCGAGCACTTATCCGTCAACGATATGATTGCAAGAGGGATGGAAGTGCCATTTAATTTAGTGAACCACACGATCAATCCCGATGAAAAAATCATCCTTTGGTGTGATACTGAAGAACATATGGATGAGATTGAAATACTGCGTCAAGAAGAAATGCCTTATCCTGATGTCGAAAAATTCACGAACAAACCTAATATTGCCACTTTATCATGGCGATATACTGATGCGCGCGCTGAGGAATTAATCCAGTATTTGAAAGAAGCGCTAAGCAGTGATAGCGAGCTATTTGAACTTGAATTGTGGCAAATCTGGCTTGCGGATTCTATTGACGGGCTTAAAGTCCATGAATTTAATGTGAATGATTTGAACGTATCAGTCCTTAGAGAGCATATGGGACAGAATCATTTTGAGCATCCTGTTTGTTTGAGGATTTTGAGGTGAAAACCATGATCAACTAACAAAAGTTATTCAGTAATGCTAATATAATAAAAATACTTAAAGCGACTGATAATCCATTTACAGTCGCTTTTTTAATGTATATTTAATGTAATACGTTATCAAATACTGTAAAATAATAGTAGTGCCCTTTATAAATGACTTTATAAAATAAAGGTTTGGCCGACCTATTTCCCCAATGATACATTTCACTAGTCTATCAAAATCAGCGCATAACGGTTTTTATTAATAATAACACGAAAGAGTGTTCCTTATGAGAAAGCAACATAGCCCAATAATTAAATTTACTCTAATTGGTTTAGTTTTCTTGACGATTATCTACTTTGGGTATAGCGCGTTCAGTTTTCAAGTCGAAAAAGTTGATCAGTCAAATGCGTGAACGCTTATCACATTTATCCGATATTCAAGTCAGACACGGTAAGATTTTGAGTTATATGCAGTCAGATTCATTGGTTCAGATTTATCAATGGATTGACGACAAAATCAAAGGACGCTATAATGCCAATATTTGCATTAAGTACAGGAAATTTAATCTTTATTGACTTAGAAACGTTCAATACTATAAAAGGAAATTAGGCATTTAATTGGCAATTTGAAGGGGATACTATGGAATATATTGCGCTACTAAGAGGCATCAATGTAGGTGGAAACCATAAAGTGGAGATGAAGCGGCTGAAAATATTATTAAAGGCCATGGGTTACAAAAACGTCTCAACTTATTTAAATTCAGGTAACGCTCTGTTTGAATCTGAGGAAAATCAAGAACAGATTCAAGTGGATATTCCTAAAGCACTTTTAAAAGAATTTGGGTTTGAAATTCCGACGCTAATTAAAAATAAAGATGAAATAAAACGTATTGCAGCGGCTATTCCACCGAAGTGGCAAAATGATAAAGAACAAAAGAC
>JBBRVO010000114.1:0-6566 GCA_038246775.1 Peptostreptococcales bacterium
ACATATTCCTGCATTTTAGCCATAATCACTCGATAATCCTCATGTGTTAGGCGTCTGTGATAATCAAACTCGCAATAGAGACCTTTACTAAGCGAGTGTTCTATGCGAACCTTGATGCCTTCAAATATAGCAATCGCAGAACGTACTAAGAGAAATGAAAGGCTGCGTTGATATATTTTTTCACCATCTGAATGCCTTAGGTCAATAAATTCCATCTCACAGTCGTCTCCGATGACAGTACTCAGCTCTCTGAGTATATTGCCGCATTTCACCGCGACGATTAGAGGTGTTTCAGGGCGTTGAATTTTCTTGGCAAGCACTTCATACGTGTCCCCTGCTTCATAATCAAAACTTCCGTATCCTTTAACATTTATTTGCATAAATTGCCCCCCCTATTCGTAATGGCTACTTCCGTTATGGTCCTTGACAATTGTTTTTTTAGAATCCTTCGCTAAAAATTCTGAAATTGTTTCATTGATTAACGCGTATTTAAACCTTTGAATCTCAATACCGAGCGTATCCAGACACGCCCTGAAATCGTCAAGCACGTTATAAGGGTTGCCATAAACCCTTTGAATTTCTTCTTCACTGATCCCTTTGAAGCCGTGACCGATGAGCGAGTCATTTCTGAGTTCAATCAGTTGATTCATCTTTTCTGAATTCATAAGTCTTATGATTGGTTCAACTGCATCGCCGCGTTGGTCGTACTTCTTGAAATACGAGTTGAGTGCATAGATCAAACTGTTGTTAAAAATTTTATAGTGGTTTCTCAATATTTTGAGAATTTCTTTTTTTTGTAAAAATCGCATTTGAAATGTAAAATTCCTATCGGGTAGCTGACTTTTGATGAACATATACTTGTAGATTGCCTCTTTGAATCGATTGACTCTTCCTAGAAAGTCGATGTATTCTTCGTTGACGATTTGAAATTTTAAATTTTCTAGGAGTTCTGACATCAGGGCATCTGGGTCCCCATTAATTAGGGCATCTAAATTGGTGACAAGTCTTTTACAGGTCGTATGCTTGGCCCCTTCTTGAGACAACTGTCTAAGGTGTTTGCGCGCAGTTAAAAAATCGAAATTTTTCGCATATCGGCATGAATTGATGAGCACGCCGGTATCCGTTTTTTCCATTCCTTTTTCCTTCAATATTTCAAGTGCACCGCCGTAGTCATAGCGTTCAATGAGTTTTTGTATAACCAGTACGGATTCAATCATGAGAACCCCCTAGAGAATTTAATAATTACTCGTGCGCTTTGATAAATGTGTCTATTTCTTTAGAACCCGCTTCAAACGAACGCGATTCGATAATGATCTTGTTGCTGTGTAACAATTGGTTGTTTAAATCATCGACGCGGTGTCCGCCGTACTTGAGGTCGCCTACGATTGGATGCCCAAGGAGTTGCATAGAGGCCCTTATTTGATGGCTTCTACCAGTGAGAAGTTCTACTTCTACCAATGTGTATTCCCCAAATTGCTTTAATGGTCTATATTTAGAATGGCAGAATTTTGCCTCGTCAGAATCTCTGGTTACGATGCGCACTTTATTTTGTAGTTCGTCCTTGATCAAGTAACCTTTGACTTCTCCTGGCTTCTTAAGATGACCTTCTACGACACAAATATAGAATTTTTCAACGTCTCTCTCTCGCATCAAAGCATTATACTTTTTAAGTGATTCATAGGTTTTGGCAAAAATGACGACACCACTTGTATTTTTATCTAGTCGATGAACAGGTGCCGGTCGAAAGGTATTGGTGCAAAGTTCTCTTAAATAAAAATGTACCATTGTAGCCAACGTATTTTTATATTCGGATTTATCTGGATGTGTCAACAAACCTTTCGGTTTATTGAGCACGAGTATCTCATCATCTTCAAAAACGATATCTAGTCCCAGTTTTTCTGGTTTATAAGGGATGAATGGCTTCATCATCGCATCCATGGACGCGTCTGAAATAAACATTTCAAGGACATCGCCTTCCTGAAGAAAATAATTTTCATCAGTCATGCGTTTTCCATTGACTTTGAAAACCTTTTTCCTAATCAGTTTATAGATGTTGCTACGCGTGGTGTCGTTGAAATATTTCAGTAAAAAGCGATCCAGCCTTTGCTCGGATTCGTTTTTGGTGATATCGATTTTCTTCATGTTTTCTCCTAAATTTTTTTTAAGCCTGGGGCACGCACAGGCACTAGTAAGTAACGGTTAACACTGAATATTGCACGATTGCCTTATACCCCGTTTTTTCATAAAGTCTTATGGCATAACTATTATTGTTCATTACAAATAGATACGGTGTTTTACCCCTTGAGATGAGGGCATTGGTTAGGGCGCCGGAGATCATCTCGCCAAGGCCTTTATGTCTATGTTTTGGCGTGACGTAAATCCCCGCAAGAATCCCCATATGTGCGGTTTCCTCTTCAATCAAGCCTTGAGCCACAATCTCGGTTCCGGTCACAATCAACAGGTAGTTTTCTTGACCAATTTGACTTTTAAATTCTTTGACGATATCGTTAATCGCTTTAACCTTTCTGCCAAAATGCGTTTCAACATCTATAAAGAACCTCAAATCATTTATCAATTCATCCACAATCTTGTGTTTTCCAGTAATACAGTCAAAGGATTCAATCGCTTTGATTGACAATTGCCCTTTTTCATAGACCATTAAAGTGGATTTAGCTTCAGACGTAGCAACGACTGAACGGCAAATCAATTTGTAAATGCCGTCTATCATTTTCTGCACGCCCTTGACGAACTTCGGTTTATGAGACTTAATCGCCTTCAACAATTGAAGGTTTCCAAGAATTTTTTCGTTTGTGCAGTGCAGTGCTAGCACACTTTTACTTGAAAAATAAAAAATTCCTAAAAGTTCTTCAGCATTTTCAAGGTATCCATAAAAATACCCTTGCGAATTAGCTGATTCAAACTGTTCCATAGGTTTTAATAAGTAGATCACTTCATCTTTGAATTTTTCTATATAAGCCGTCATAAGCGGCAAATGTTTTTCTTCTAATCTGACGAACATATTCACACCTCTAAAAAAATTGTAACATGAAAGTAATCAATTTGGAAAGAACAATACTATGAGAATTGGCTAATTTATGCTATTCTATAGATATCAGTATCACCTAATTTTGGAGGGTAAATCATAATGTTTGAAAAAATCAAAGATTTTCTGTACGATATTAGCGACATTTTTGTATCCCTGTTGATTATCGGTGTCATCTTTTTTGCCGTATCATGGAAAATTTCAGACACACTCAGTGTTGATATAAATGCACCGTCGTCTTCGAGCACTGAAGCAGTTGACACGACTGAAGCTTCCATCATAGTCATACCTGAAACATCAACGGAACCAAACTCAGATGCTTCAACTGAAGTGACAACTGAAACGGTCACCGAACCCGTGACTGAAGCGCCGACACAACCCACTACTCAGGCACCCGTTCAAAACCTCGTTTTAGTAAATTTCGTCGTCTCAGAAGGCGAGCTGGGTTATACCATTGGTAAAAATCTTGAAGCACAGGGTTTTGTCCAAGACGCAGACGATTTTGTTCAGCGATTAATCCAGATGGGTTACGATAGCAAACTCAGAGCCGGTACATTTAAACTCGATAAAAAAGATAGCCTTGATGTTATCATCAAAGTTCTAGCAGGTGAAAAAAGATAATAATTGGATGCATTAAAATAATGCTAATCTATCTAGGTGGAAAACCTGAGTAGATTAGCATTTTTTCTTTTTAATCTTAGCTCAGTCGTAGACCCCGACTGTGAGTGCCGCAAACTCTGCTGCTGAAAGTTCACGGTACGCACCGAGCAAAAGCGCTGGATCCAGCTTTAACGCATTCATTTCTACGCGCTTTAGGTACACGACCAAATTTCCAGTTGCCTCAAACATCCGCTTCACTTGATGAAATTTGCCTTCGTGGATTGTGAGTGAAACCTCCGTCTGGCCGTCAAAACATTTGTGAATCACGAGTTCAGCAGGCTTGCAATTATAGCCATCCTCTAGAGTAATGCCCAATCGGAAAGCTGCCACAGTTGCCTCATCTACTTGACCTTCCACTCTGGCAAAATACGTTTTTGGAACATGTTTTTTGGGGGCTAAGAGATTGTGAGTGAGCTCTCCATCATTGGTTATAATCAAAAGCCCTTCTGTATCTATGTCTAGTCTTCCCACTGGAAAAAGGTCATAATGCATGTAAGCCTCGTCAATTAAATCAATGACGGTCTCATGAACTTTATCTTCAGTGGCTGAGATCACACCTTGTGGTTTATTCATTATGAGATAAATATATTTTTTATAAATGACTGGTTCGTTTCGATAGAGCACTTCGTCTAATTCGACGTCCACTTTATCTTTCCCAATGCGTACAACAATCCCATTGACTTTGATTTGACCGTATTTTAACGCATCTTTCATCTCGCTTCGCGTCCCTTTACCCATATTGGACAAGAGTTTGTCGAGTCTAACTTTTTCGCCCATGATTGGCTCCTTAATTATTGATAGTTATAATTTTTATAGCTTGCAACGCTTTTGATTATAGCATGCGCCAGCTCGTCGGATATTGATTTTTAAGCGTACCACCTGTTATCTTTGCAAAACCCAGCGGGAACCCGTCCGTACAGACGAGATGAAGCCCTTCAGTTTCAACAGCCACATGCAGCGTTTCACATTTCAGATACTTGATGGCTGTGACGCTACTGGGATCAAGGTCGACGATAGGATGAAAATCCTCGCTCTTTAAATACATAGCAAGCGCTTGACTCGGGGTAAACCGTTCTTTTTTGATTTCGCCAATCAACAAACCCTCTCTAACGATTTTTAAGCCACGTGTTGGAAATTTAATTTCGGGTTTTAAGTAGACACGCTCTTTTTCTAAGACATAGTGTCCTTGAAGAGGCCTTTTCAAATGTTTTTCCATAAATGCTACAAAAGCAGGCGGCGGCGAATTCGGCTCATAATAGTCAATGGGTTCATCAGACGGATGTTTTCCAACCAGTCCACCAATGAAATGCCCTTCGCCACGGTGTTTATGCGGCCATATGTGCGCCATATGCGTTTTTTGTGCACTAATGGGTTCTATCCCATTCAAAACGATAGCCCTAGGCTGAAAGCAATCATACCCCTCAATTAGATGGTCAATCTGATCTTCATTTTCAATATTTGAAAAGGTGCATGTTGAATAGATGATGTTGGTCTCGTGTGCTATTAAACCTTCAAGCGTCGAGGTAATCTCTTGTTGCAACATGGCGCATTGCTCAGGGCCATACGTTTCCCAAGATTTAACGGCTTTTGGGTCCTTTCGGAACATGCCCTCACCAGAGCAAGGCGCATCGACCAAGATACAATCGAAACGGTGCCCCATGATCTTTGCAATCTTTTGAGGCGAATCGTCAAGTACGATGACGTTGCGCAGGCCAAACTTCTCGACATTGCGCAAAATGGCTTTCACGCGGGTTTCATTGATATCATTCGTCACAAGTAGCCCTTTGTCTTTGATGGCTGTGGCGATCTGCATAGATTTGCCACCCGGCGCGGCGCAAAGATCTAAACATCGATCGCCTTCTTTTGCACCAAGTGCATTGACTGGCGACATGGCCGAAGGTTCCTGAATATAATAGAGCCCCGCGTGAAAGTAAGGATGCTTTGTCACAGGGTCTTCGGAATGATAATAAAAACCATCGTCTGTCCACGGAACCGCTGTCAGTTCATAAGGAAACTTTTCAAGAAACGTAGCGACATCTATTTTTAAAGTATTTACTTTTAAAGCAACATGATAGTTCTGATCATAAGACGCTGAAAAATCAAGGTATTCTTCACCCAATAGTTCTTTCATACGCCGCTCAAAAATCTCGGGTAATTTCACGGGTCACTCCTTGTCCCTGCGGGATAAATTTTTACTTTTTTCACTTTTTGACTAGCATTAAAGGATTACATGTTTTATAATATCATATATAGCAAAACATTGTTAATAGGAATATTATCAAGTTAATTTATAAACTAAAGGAGTGATTAGAGTGCCATTAGTAACTACAAAAGAAATGTTCAAAAAGGCCTATGAAGGCGGTTATGCTGTCGGCGCATTTAACGTTAACAACATGGAGATTATCCAAGGGATCGTAAAAGCAGCAGCTGAAACAAGTTCACCAATTATCCTTCAGGTATCTGCAGGTGCAAGAAAATTTGCTAGCCCAGTTTACTTGAAAAAGCTCGTAGAAGCAGCGCTCATCGAGCATCCAGAACTCGATATAGCCCTTCACCTCGATCACGGTGAAGATTTCGAAATCTGTAAAGCATGTATTGATGATGGTTTTTCATCTGTCATGGTAGATGGTTCTCATCTATCCTATGAGGGAAACATCGAACTTACAAAACAAGTTGTCGAATACGCGCACGCCAGAGGTGTTGTTGTTGAAGCGGAACTTGGTAGACTTGCTGGTATTGAAGATGCTGTAAATGTGTCTGCTGAAGATGCGACTTACACAGATCCTGAACAAGCGGTTGATTTCGTCACTAGAACGGGTTGCGACTCACTTGCAATCGCCATTGGTACAAGCCACGGCGCCTA
>JBBRVO010000115.1:0-6537 GCA_038246775.1 Peptostreptococcales bacterium
AGACGTTATGGATGACTATACTATTGATGTTTGTAAAGAATTCTTAAATCTTCACAATGGGCTGTTTACTGTGAACATGTCTGACAAAGGCGTAGATCTCAATTTGAAAATTCAGGTTCATAAAGAGAATCATATTCCCGCAGGTGACAATTTATTCAAAATACCGTTTCATACAGGACTTGGAGACCTTTATTTAATTATTGGCACTTTATAAAAGATTCGTTATCTAAAACAAAGGGGCTGTTGCAAAATAGATCCAAGCTAAAAAAAGGACCTTAGCAAATCAGAAATGATTGGCAAAGGTCCTTTTTCGTCTTATAAATGTTTAGAACTGGCTCTTTTTCGTTTGTGATTTTGCGTTATCTCAATTCGTGGCTATTCATAACCTTCTCAATGAAAATACTTACAACCTCTGGATCAAACTGAGTGCCAGCACATTTTCTGATTTCAGCAATGGCTTCAGTTTCGCTCATGACATTTCTATAGGCGCGCTGCTCCGTCATGGCATCAAATGCATCAGCTACTGCAATAATCCTTGCTTGAATGGGAATTGCTTCACCCTTGAGATTTTGGGGATAACCTTTGCCATCCCATCTTTCTTGATGCGATAGAACATATTGAGAGATCTCTGAAAATTCATAGACCGGACTTAATATTCTATAACCGATTTCTGAATGCTTTTTCATCTCTCCCCATTCATTCACATCTAGTTTGCCTTTTTTATTTAATATATTATCGCTAACCCCAATTTTCCCAATATCATGAAGACGTCCAGCAATTTTTATCTGTTGAATGTCCGTTTGATCAAAATTCATATGGGTGGCAATAGCCTCACAGATCCTTCCAACTCTATCAGAATGATGCCTTTCCCTGTTGCTTTTTTCGAAAAGTGAATTCATTATCAAATCGATGGTCTTACTTCTCATGCTAAGGCTTTCTGAAATTTTATGACGGTACATGTCATCTTCAGCCTCTTTAAAAATGTCATTCATATTCTGGGAGGTTGTTTCTTTTACTGCATATCCAATGGAAAGGGATAGTATAGGATTGGTTTCCTTTCCCTCTAATAGTGCCGCATTCAATCGATCAATAAGCACTCTTGCTTGCATCGCATCACTTTTCGGTACGATGATGACAAATTCATCGCCACCAATTCTAGAAATAATTTCATCCGCACGGCATCCGTTTTTTAAAATTTGAGCGATTTCCTTTAACAGATTATCGCCTGCTTGGTGGCCAAATGCATCATTGGTAAGTTTTAGCCCATTAACATCTGTCATAATTAGGGTGATTGGAAGATTTCTTTCCGTATCTAGCCTCTTTAATTCTTCTTCATAAAATCTGCGGTTATATAGATTGGTTAGTTGGTCATAATAACTGAGATGGATCATCATTTCTTGCGCTTTCTTGCGCTCGGAAATATCTATAAAGCTTACCATACTTGCCCAAACATTTTTATTTTCATCCTCAACTGAAGTTCCAAATACTTCAAGATGCCTATTAATACCACTGGGATCTTTGACCATCATATCTTCAATATGAGACGAAATGCCCTGCATGCCCAAGATAATCGGCATCTCATCAAGAGGATAACGCTCTCCACTATCTGATTTGTATGCCTGATAGACTTCACCCAAGTTTTGCTTTGTCACATCAGGAAGAATGCCGCGTCCTAGGATTGTTTTGGCGGTTTCATTTGCAACCAGCGGCTTCCCAGATGGTACTTCCACCATAAACACCCCAATTGGCAATAACTTAAGTAGGGTTGAAATTAAGTTGTTCTGATCCTTTAGTTCTTTTTCACTGGCTTTTAGCTGTTCTTCAGCACTTTGTCGCGCATCAATATTTCTGCTTATACTAATCGCTTCTAACTCATTTTCAAGATTATACCGATATTTCGATGCTATCTCTACCCAAATATTTTCTCCGTTTTTACACGGCTGCTCCACTTTATCCAAATAGCTGTTTAGTGTTTTAGGATTGTTCAAAAAATCTTCCAAATTCTTCGACATGGCAGCACTCGTAAGTTCTAAGGAATTAAGTGATATAGCTTCTTCAAAGCTTTCACGAATTGCTTCTTCTACGGTGAATCCTCTTAAAGTCACTATCGATGGGCTTACATAGGTGAATCTACCTTTTGAAAGGTTATAAACTGAGATGACGTCACTGACGTTTTCAGCGATTAATCGATACCTCTCTTCGCTTGCCTTTAAAGCATTTTCAGCTTCAACGCGTTGTGTGATGTCGCGACAAAAGGCAAATATACCCGTCGTGCGATCCACAAAGGTTGCGGAAATTTCTATGTCAAGCAAAGTCCCATCTTTTTTCTTATGCCGTGTTTCAAATAAAGCCGATCCATTTTCTATGATCTCTTTAATATGCCTTTGCGTTTCTTGTGGCGTTTCAATTACGTCCAGAACTTCGATTTTAACGCCCAGTAGTTCCTTTTTCGTGTATCCAGTCATCTGACAGTAAGCTGCGTTAACATCCGTAATCTGTCCATTAATATCCACGACCCAGAAACCATCCCGTGTGGTTTCTATTATGGTACGATTATATTTCGCACTCTGTTTTATTTCATATTCTATCCTTTTTTGCTCAGTAATATCTACGCCAATCCCTGCAAAGTATTTATGCCCATCCAAAATTAAAGGCGCACCACTCGAACGGATCATCAATTTCTCTCCGCTTTTCAAAATCAGATTTGCCTCTACCTCGCCGTATCCATTATTAAAAACTGCTTGAACAGCGTCGTTAACCTGTGGAATATCCTCTTGTCCAAACCATTTTTCAAGAGTCATCCGCGACAGTTCCTCTGATGTATATCCGGTTATTGTCTCATGATTCTTATTCCATTTGATTAATTTTCCATTTTCATCATACACATAGAAATAGCCCGGCAAGCTGTTCAAGATTGCCTCCATTAATGATTGCTCACTCTTTAAAGCATCCGTTAATTGTTGTATTTTTACCTTTAATTCTTTCAGTTCTTGATTCTCATCACGCTTTTGGGTGTTTGCGGCTCTAATTTTGAGCATGGCCCGAATTAATGCAGTCAGTTCGATTTCATCAATGGGTTTTGATAAAGTCGCTTCTGCGCCGCTTTCTAAAGCTTTAATCCTATTTTCTTTGTCAACTGGGTTTGTTGAGACGAGAACTACTGGTATGTCACGCAGCTTTTTATCTCTTTTGAGCTGTGCGCATATCTCGAACCCATTTATTCCAGACGCTGTAATGTCAATAAAAATTAGATCGGGAGCCTCATGAGCTGCAAGCTCAATTCCAAGTTTGCCTTCTAGTGCCGTTAAAACGGTCGCTTCAGAAAACACATTAAGGATTGATGCTTTTAAAGCGAACAAGTTTTCAAGATGATTATCAATTGCTACTATTTTAATTGTCCTATTATTCATAATGCATCTCCCTTATCGACATATTGCATTCAAACTCGATGATTATAAAGCTCTATATCTTTCAGCCTTAAAATCATAGTCATCTTTTAAGTATGTTTTAATTGCATCAAGAATTTTTTCTTTATCTCTATTTAAGTTCCCGCCTAAAGAAACATAATTCGATGCATGATTACTCCTGAAAACACAATTAGAAACCTCTAAAGCTTCGATAAATGCATAAGTTTCCAGCAGAACCTCTTTAGGTGAAAGCAGAATCAGCTCAGAGGCTTTTATTTTATCATACATTACCGTACCTTCTTCTACCATCAATGTTAGTAAGCCTACATAATCTGGATTAATTTCAGAAACGACTTTTGCTGATTCTACGGCGTGTTCTTTTGATTTTTCTACGCCACCAACGCCAGATATTAGAGTGACCGAAAGCTGCATACCTGCTCTAACTACTTTGCGTCCCGCAGCCACAATCTCGTTTGCCGTGACCCCTTTACATATTTCATTTAAAATGCGATCACTTCCTGATTCTATGCCCATATATAGCAGCGTTAAACCATTGTTTTTCAGAATTTCTATATCTTCATCGCTTTTTATTAGAATATCCTTTGGCGTTGCATAAGAAGCTATTCTCTCGCATTCTGGAAAGATCTTCTTTATCTCATCTAATACGGCCATCAAATCGTTTCGCTTTAAAATGAAGGCGTCTCCATCCGCTAGAAAAATTTTCTTAACAGACCTAAACATTTTTCTAAATTCATGCAATTCATTTTTAATTGTCATAAAATCTTTAATTCTAAACGGTTTGCCTTTATACATTGAACAAAATGTACAGCTATTATGTGAACAGCCAATTGTTACCTGAACAATCAAACTATTTGCTTCGCTAGGTGGTCTATATACAATGCCTTCATAATCCAAAGTTTTCTCCTCTCAGATCAGCATACTTCTAGATTTTGTATTGTTAAACCATTCGATGGTTTTTTTTGCATGTTCTTCTGGTATTTTACCCTGAACTTGAGTATATAACCAACTGAGTGTTTTTGTTTTCAAATAGGCATTCATCTGTTCTTCAGCCTCAAGCATCACCGTTTTTATCAGGCACGGACTCTTCGTATATGCTTCTGGCAGATTGCTCATATCAAGCAAAATTTCTTTCTGCCTTATTTCTACGCATTGAAATAAAGGTGCCTTTCCTTCCACTGCTTCAACAACATCTCGAAAAGTGATGTCCTGTGGATCACGTGCCAACTCATACCCGCCATTGACCCCTGGTACTGAATTTACAATACCAGCTTTCTGTAATTTCGTGTACACTTTCGATAAATACGTTACAGAAACACCTTGATACGTTGCCAAATCTTTGATGCCTACTGTTTTTCCTTGCGGTATATCTACCATATAGAGCAAGCAATGTAGTGCATACTCTATCCCTATTGAAAATTGCATGTCATACGTCCTTTCTAATAAAAAATTGTAGACAATACTTGTCTTTAATATCATTATTATAACTTGACAGTTGTAGAAAGTCTAGCTATACTAATTGCAGATAAGTCGTATCCGCGATAATAATTGTCTTTATTTTCATCATCTTAATCATAGACACTTTTCAACTTACAAGGAGGAACCAATCATGTTATCAGAGAAATTTTTAGAAGTATTAAAAAAAGAAGGCGTCGTTTCAATAGTCTCTTGGGGCGTAGATGAACCACATGTGGTCAATACTTGGCATTCATATTTAGTCATAACACCTGATGAAAGAATTCTTATTCCTGCTTATGCCATGCATCGCACTGAAAAAAACGTCCTTCAAAATAGTAAAGTTAAAATGGCACTTGGTAGTAAAGATGTACTGGGATTTAAAGATTACCCCGGAACTGGATTTATTGTTGAGGGTACCGCTGCCTATCTTGAGTCAGGTTCAGAATTTGATAGGATGAAAGAAAAATTTTCTTTTTTAACTAGGGTCTTAGAAATTACAGTTACATCAGCGAAGCAAATGCTGTAATACAGCAATAAAAAAGCGTCCAATTCTGGACGCCTTACTTTTTTTAACTCATCACCACCCATGTGACAGGGGTCGTTTAGAACCGTGCTTGACACACCATTGGTCTATTCGCTCGTATGCGTTCTATTCTAGCCTCGATCAAGTGGCATGCGAATGAGTCGTAGGCCAGTTACAATGAGCCAGAAGAGCCACAGAAATAGACCTAGAACGCCGAGATATAGTAAGGGCGATCCACCTGAATTAGCAAGGTTTCCAATTCCGGACAAGATAGGTAAACTGCCGCCCACCACACCTATCAGTCGCTGCCATGGTCTCGTCAAGCCGTTTGCGTGAGTTGCTAGCGCCGTGCCGATAAAGGTTAATCCGAGTGCGGGCATCGCGAGTGCAAACGTTGCGGCATGGAGTTGCCACATCAACTCGAAAGCGATATTTGGTTCGGTTAGGTTCTTTGCAGCAAGTACAACTGCGATGTGTGTAGCGATTGTGAGGGCAAATAACGCAGATAGGGTTGCTCCGGCTACCATCGCCAGTCGTGACCAGTCTGCGCCTCGACCGCCTCGGCGATTCACAAGTCCGTGCAATCCTGTAATGAATAGCAGAAGTAACACCATGTTAACGGCTTCTAGGCCTGATGTGACCGCTAATGCGCTCTGATTCTCGGCGTGGTAGGTAAGGACTACACTAAGCGGATCGCTGTAGCTAGGCGCTCCAGTGACTGCAAACATCCCGTTTTGAGCAATCATCGACGTAGCGTAGGCAAGCGCGATAAGGCCAACGCTTTGCGCTGTCGTAACCTTATTGGCTATAGCCACAGGCTGTGTCGCTCCCCCATTCATTTTAACGTCTGTGTCTTCTGATGGAATTTGCTTTTTCATAATCATCATCTCCATAATTATAGTATTCAAAATTTATAGTCTTTCATTTTTACCTCAAAATAATAAATTTGTGTGTGTTTGTCTAATAAGTTAATACCAATCGCACTATAAGCGTCCTCTAAGAAGGCAATTTTCTAGCATACCGGATAATTAGAATAAGATGAACAACTTCTAAAGCGGCAGCAAAGTACATGTGCGGCCAAGCCACTCCCACTAAATTAAACAACATATAAGGAATAAACACCACGGCAAT
>JBBRVO010000116.1:0-6520 GCA_038246775.1 Peptostreptococcales bacterium
ACCATGATGAGTTCTTGAGGTGTGATGTTTTGAATCTCCCGAAGATATTTAAGATAAAGAGCTTTTCCGTCTTCTTTGTGGTATAAGCCTTGACAGTATGCGATTAAATTTTCGATTTTCGGGTCCATAGTTTCACCTCGTCTTCGCCTCATTTATTTTATCTTATCATAAGTGTTGTCAGAAACCAAGTAAGTAAGTTAATGCCAATTTTATTGATTTTTTTTCTATTAAACACTATAATTATCTAAACGCATTTAGAGATTGGAGCTTCCAATGCACGCAAAAATAAAAATATTAATCGCTATGACATCATTTGGAACTATTGGACTTTTTGTTAAAAGCATACCCTTACCCTCCGGTGAGATTGCCTTTTTTAGGGCAGTCATTGCGGCGATTGCCATCGTCTTTTATAAATTGATCATAAGAGAAAAGATTGTCTATTCTGAAATCAAAAACGATGTGCCTCTTTTATTTCTATCTGGCATTGCGATGGGATTCAATTGGATTTTTTTCTTTGAAGCCTATCGCTATACCACCGTATCACTTGCGACACTAAGTTATTATTTTGCCCCAGTAATCGTCATGGTCGTGTCACCTATTCTATTTAGAGAGCGCTTAACTCAGAAACAGATTATCTGTTTTATAATGTCCACAACTGGTTTGGTGCTAATAATCGGTGTCAGTGGTTCCAATATGGGTTTTGATCATGTTAAAGGTATCCTGTTCGGTCTTGTGGCTGCCTCTCTTTATGCAACAGTAATCATCTTAAATAAATTTATCAAACAGGTAAAAGGTATCGATCGAACGCTATTTCAATTTATTGCAGCCATCATCGTTCTAATCCCTTATTTACTGTTTACAACAGGCATTCATATCGATCGCTTAGATACCTTAGGACTTGTAAATCTATTGATCATTGGTATTTTCCATACTGGTATCATGTATGTCCTCTATTTTTCATCACTAAAGGATTTGAAAGGACAAGAGGCAGCGATATTAAGCTATGTAGATCCCCTTGTTGCCGTTTGTGTCTCCGTTTTATTTTTAGGTGAATCCATCAGCTTGATTCAAGTCCTTGGTGGCTTTATGATCTTAGGCTTTACGTTACTTAACGAAATTGATTTAAAGCGCCTAAAAGTTAAAATCTAATAATGATGCATGTATCAATCGCATAAATAGCCACCTCTGCAATTAATGATTAGTCGCTTAAATTCTGGGTATTCTAAAATTGTACGCAATTCAAAACACGGAGGTGATGTTATGAAATTGAACACTCACTATTTTGGTGAGATGGAAGTACGCGATGATCAGATTATCCACTTTGTAAATGGCTTGAAAGGTTTTGAAGACAAGACACAATTCGCTATTGTGAACAATTATGACACTGAAGATCCCGTACCATTTTTCTGGTTACAATCACTTGATGACCCTGATCTTGCATTTGTGCTGACAGTACCATTTATCTTTAGACCTGACTATGCATTTGATCTTCCAAAAGAAACTGAAGAAGCCCTTCACATCACAAAGCAATCCGAACTGGGCATCTACAGCATTGTTACGATTCCAGGTGAGATAAAAGACTTTACCTACAATTTAATGGGACCGATCGTGGTAAATTATTCTACACGTGAGGGCGATCAAGTTGTACTTTACAATGACAATTTTAGTCTACATGAAAGTTTTAGATCTTAAGTTAAGCGAAGGGTCACTTCAGCATGATAAAGCTGTAGTGACCTTTTTTTATTTTCCAAGCAATTTTTTCGTATAGGCCATTTGAGGCATCTCCATAAGGCTATGTGTTTCACCAATCTCTATGATTTCACCACGATACATGACGGCTAGTCGATCTGAAAGATGCTTTGCAATCATCAAGTCATGGGTAATGAACAAATAGGTCAACCCAAGACTCTTTTTCAAAGACCATAGCAAATTGACAATTTGCCCTTGTACTGAGATATCGAGTGCCGATACCGGTTCATCTAGTACTAAAAATTTTGGTCTTGAGGCGATTGCTCTTGCAATCCCCACACGTTGCTTTTGTCCACCGCTGATAGCGCCAGTTTTTCTATGCATTAGACCTTCAGTTAGGCCGACCATATTTAGAAGTCTACCAATTTCTTCGTCTATTGTCCCAGCAAATTCAATTTTATGGAGAATCAATGGTTCTTTTATAAGTTCATAAACGGTTTTAAGTGGATCTAGTGCCCCATAGGTATACTGAAAGACGATCTGAACATCGCGTCTTAGATGTGACGCGTCAATTCCATTAAAAGTTATATGTCCTTTATCATAAGTTTTTAATCCTATAATCAAATGACTTAAAGTTGTCTTTCCACTGCCACTCTCCCCAATTAGCCCTAAAGTTTCACCTTCATATACAGTAAAACTCACATTGTTAACTGCGTGGATGATATGTTTTTTTGAAAATACACCTCTTTTTACTACAAAAGTTTTACTCAGTTTATCTATAACTAGGAGTGGATGCTGCGTTATTGCCATGAGTCTACCTCCTTAAAAAGGACGCATCTAAGCTTTCTATGATGCCGCGTGACCAATTCCGGAATTTTGACTTTGCAACTGGCTTCAACTAAAGGGCATCGAGATGCAAATGGACAAGCCTTCGTGAATTCACTTGGATCTAGGGCATTTCCAGCCAAAGTGTACAAATTTTTGTCTTGAGAATGGATAGAATTGACGCATTTCATAAGTTCAATGGTGTATGGGTGAAGGGGTCTTCCAAAAATTGCGTCCCGTTTGCCATATTCCATCACCAAACCGCCATAAAGTATCAAAATTTGATGACTGATTCTAGATGCCAAATCAAAATCGTGCGTGATAAACAGGATGGTAATGCCAAATTTCTGATTAATGCTTATCAATAGTTCGACAATGACATCTGTTAGAGACGCATCAATAGAACTCGTTGGTTCATCAGCGATTAAAACTTCTGGTTTTAGGAGGAGCGCCATGGCAATCGTAACCCTTTGTGCTTGGCCACCACTCAGTTGGTGAGGGTACATAGTCATCACTATCTCGCACTCTTGGACAAGTCCCACTTCTCTTAGGAGGGCGGCAATCTCAGATTCAACATATGTCAACTCGTGAACTGCACAAAGTTCTCTAAATTGTGCTCTGATCGTTTTATTGGGACTAAGCGCATCCGTTGGGTTTTGAAAGATATAGGCAATATGTTTGCCTCTGAGTAGTCGAAGCGATGTCTCGTCCAATGTCAATAGATTATGACCATTAAAAACCATTTCATCCGCCGTTATTGTAGCTACTTTTGTATCATACAGTCTCAAAAGTGACATGGCCATGACGCTCTTTCCAGATCCTGATTCACCGAGAATGCTTATAATTTCTCCTTTATTCACTTCAAAGGATATCCCTCTTACAACTGCAGTTTGTTCAAAACTAACTTGTAAATTTTCAATTTTAAGCATATGTGCCTCAACTTTAATAACTGTTATTTTTGATTAAGGAAGTCAAAATCGTTCCCAATTTTCTGATTGATACCGAGTCCTTGGGGTCACCCAAATTTTCGTTAAACCCAACAATCAACGTTGGGAAACTCTTTTCATAAAATAATAGACGATCTAATTCTGTGGGATTTTTAATCGCATCATAGACGATATTTTTCTTATCAAATTTAGATTTTAACTGTACTGAAAAAGTATAGGCATAATAACGTGTAATCGGAGACTGCTTTTGATCAAATAAGATTTTGCCTTCTTTCAAACCTTGAATTCTTGTAAAATCAACATAGAGCAGAACGTCCTTTTGTGAATAGAGCGATTTGCTCGCATAATCTATCATGCCATTAAAGGTATCACTTAGTGTGCCATCAAAAAAAGCGATTATAATTGTGCGTTTTCTATTGGACGCACTTTGTGTAATAGCGTCGATGAGGGACATTTGAAGTGACAGGAGATTCTCTAGTGATTCCTTTGTTTCAGCATTGTAAGAAAAACCGTATATGATTGCTTCTTCCCCCATTGTTTCACTTGTTCCAGGTAAAATACCATAGACATTTTTGCCGACTGTTCCCGTTTTTGCATACGTTTGTGTGATGTTTGCCTGAATGTTTGCATGAAAGTTTGCCTTATCGTTTGGTTGATTGGTCTTTAAAGGTATAACTGCTTCCATGGCGTCCTTATCAACATATAGTACTGGCACGTTTAAAGAAAGTTGACTCATTCTTTGATCTCTTATAGCTTCTAGATTCTGTTTCCATATAATACCCTTGACGTTTTCAATTTTCGAAAATTTTCTACTGATTTGGATGACTGCTTGTTCATTATAAAACTGGGCATCAAGTAGCAGTATTGCAGGTTTTTCTAAATCTAATGCCTGTGCTTGATATAAATCCGCAAAAGTAAAATCGACGACATCTGCTTTGACGTCAAAATTACCATGAGCAATCCATCTTACGGCTTCAGTTAGTTCGTGCCGAACCATCGTATCACCATTTTTCAATATAACGAGACTTTCTGCCGTCGTATAATAGCCAGGTTCAACGGTATAGTTTTGTACGAAATCATTACCAGCTAATGGTTTAAACCCTCTCTGTTTTAATGACGTCGCTAAAAAGTTCGCCACTTTTGTAGCATTTGAATTGCCTATAACGGTCGGCGCGTCATCTAATTGGACCATTGTTAAGTCAATGGGTTCAATTTTAAAGCTTAAATTTCTATCGTAATAGCCAAAACCCTGATAGACCAATAAAGCAACTAAAACAAGTATGATCATTCGTTTAACGCTTTTTCTCATTTTTTTGAGTTTGAGCTCACCGCTTAAGACCCATCTTAAACCTTCTCCAAATGCGTTAAGTCCAAGTACACTGATAAAAAAGGCAAGTGCAGGAAAAAATACGATCCAAGGTGCCACTCGAATGTTGTTACGGGCAGCGCCTAGCATACTCGCCCATTCAGGCTCGTAAGAAATATCGATGGTCTTGATGAGGCCACCCATCGTATCTTCGATAAATCTAACATTGCCTACAAATACAGCAAATAATCCAAGTTGAAGCAACAACGTCAACGCTCTTGCAAACTCCAAGAAGAACATCACGATAAGCTCTGGATAAAGATGCTTGAAAACTGTACTTGTTGCGATTTGAAACTTATTTTTACCGATTGCCACATCACCTGTCACAAAGGGCTCGCGATTGATGCTTGCTACGCGCGCCTCTATGACAATGCCGAGTTTTCCAAAACCAACAAATCCGAGTAGAAGGACAAAAGCTAAGATTGAATCGTTTTTTTCCAAACCAATAAAATAATCCATTTTCAATAAAATAATACATAGTAGTAGTGTCGGTATCGTTCCGAAAAATCTTGAGAGCTTATCTATAATGCCGTGCGCCGTTAAGCTTCCAAATCCAGCTATGAATCCTAGCGGAATTGCAAGCAAAAACCGAGCTATGACAATAAAAAAAGCAAGTAACATCGTCAATTTTGTACCGTATACGATTAGTGCCCATACATGTCTACCAAGCTCGTCTGTTCCAAGTGGTATTGTCCATTGCGGCTTAAAGGGTGCTTTTTCAAGATTGAATACCCCATCTGCATCGACATAAGATCGCATCCCTTCGGTCGCATAGGGATTTGCAGCTGTGAATAAACTCGGAAATAGAATCATGCCCCCGATAAGGATCAGAATAATCAATCCAAAATAAAATTGAAATTTTTTAGTCACGTTTTACACCACCTACTCGTTTAACTGAAGTAATCCATATAAGGCCTTTTAAAAGCCCAGTAAATAGGATATAAAGGATGCTAATGGCAGCAATTAAGCTTATGAACGTGACTTCGTCTTTTGATTTATCCGCGATAAGCACAAAATTCGCTAAACCTTTATAGTCAAAAAGATACTCGACAATAATCAAATTAGAGATCATAACCGAAGCAAGTCCCATCATAGAAGTCAACGCATTTTCAAGAACGGGTAAAATTAAGTGTCTCGTAAATATCCGATATTTACTGATGCCTCTAGATTTTAATGCAACAAAATAGGGTTTCATACGTTCTCTACTAAATGCTAAATAAGCCATTCGACTAATGTATATCATCGGCATGATGGACAATGTGATAAGTGGGAATATAAAAGCACGTAGAGCGCCAAAACTAAAAACTTTATTGATCATAACAATTAAATAATTTGCAAGAAGTATCCACATGATATCCGGTACCGAAAGTGCGGTAATGCTCATAAAACTTCGAAATTCAGAATTTTCCTTATCTGAATAGGCATCATACATGCCCTTCATGATTCCAAACACAAAAGCAATAAACGCAGCCGAGCAATATAATAGCGCACTCTTTAAAAAAGCACCTTTTACAAATTCGAGATTATTAATGCCCTCACTTAGCAACATCCCAATGAAATCAATCGTATGTTTGACTGTTAAATAAGGTGAAAAATTGGTATCGAGTGCCCCGCCAACGATGCCAACATCCATATTTCTAGGGAGCTTTGTGATGACCACAAGTAAAATCAATAGGATGAGCGGTGTGAGCAA
>JBBRVO010000117.1:0-6455 GCA_038246775.1 Peptostreptococcales bacterium
ATGTCTAGACATGCAAAATACACTTTATAAAGTTGATTTTAAATCTCTTGAAATAACCCATCAAAGTTTTGGCAAGCTCACGTTCAACTATTTGGATCAATCCTATGATCTTACATTGTTTGCAAGCTATCAAGCGGAAAATGCGACATTGGCCATTGAAGCAATCAAAGCGTTGATTAAACACCATAGTTTAACAGTGACACCAGAGCATATCCAAGTTGGTCTAAAAAAGGCACAGTGGATAGGTAGGCTTGAAATTGTTTCTCAAAAGCCCTTCATCATCATCGATGGGGCACACAATTTACATGGTATAAAAGGATTAGCAAAGAGCATTGAAGCACTTGGAAAAAATTATCGCATCATTGGTTTAGTAGGCATTTTAAAAGATAAAGACGTTGACGGGATGCTTGAGATTATAACGCCGTACCTAGATGCGGTCATAACCACAAAGCCGGATAACCCTCGAGCGATGTCTGCAGAAGAACTCGCCAAGCATTTTCACGGTATTAACATTCTAAATCGTTGTGAGACCATTTCGGATGCGGTGTCTGCTTTGTATGCGCATAGTTCTAATAGTGTACATGAAATGGAACAAACGCTGTATCTTGCCTTTGGGTCACTTTATATGATTGGTGAAGTGAGGTCGCTCACACGCAAATAAACGATTTAAAACGGGTAGACTCAATAGAGCGTCTACCCGTTTTTTTTAATCTGAGAGCCATTATTTATAGGTTGTCGCACGAAGAACAATGCTAGCTTTTTCTCTTATTGCTGTCATATCTTTAAAAATTAATCCATTTCCGATATAGCCCTCACCAACATTTGCTGTGAGTGGGTAATAGATACCGGGATAAGGGGCTTCAATAGGTACGACAAAAGGTGATTTAGCTGTAAATTTAGTGGCAATCCAAAATCCACTTTTAACTTTTAATAGGAGACTTTCCGGTAAATCAATTGTATGATAGCCTTTATCTGGTATTCTAAGTGATAACTTTGGCGAATCAAAGGCAAAGCCCTTATCATTTGAAAAGGTTCCGAGTCCATAATACAAATCAATGCGCGTATTTTTTTCAGACGTATAAACGGATATGCGTTTTAAAGTTTCATTCCCCTTGCTAATAAAATTATTTAATCCGATTGCAGAATTGCTCGAATCAAAGCTTTCAAAGTGCGTCATACCAGTTTTATCATAATAGTACTGAGTGGTTTTAAGCGTCTTTAATTCAAAATCACTGATGGCATACACTTGTGATAATATATGGACGTCCTCATATGAAACATAGAAAAAGCCATCTTTACCCCAACTGTTGCCAAAGCTGTTTTGCGCAATAAATGCACCATTTGATTTAGGCGGAACAATGAAGTTGTCCTTGCTGTAAGCATCGTCCCAGCCAACAAGCACGAGCTCATGTGTACGTAGGTTTTCATCTTTTGAATTGAAATAACTTGAAGTTTTTGTATTGTAGACAGTCTTGTCTGTTTCGTTTAGGTAAAGTGAAGTAAGCACAGCCCCATTTTCAAAAATTGCTCTTTTGGTAGAGATTAGGTTATCATTGATTTCAGTGTAATCTAATAAGGTATAGCCAACATCAAAAACCTTTCCATTTGAATGGCTATCTATGGGAGCGAGCGATTCGTCCACCGGTCCCAAGCCGTTCTGATAATAAATGGAAGAAACTAAAAAGTGACCGCCACTTTCATAAGTCGAAGGAATTGGCGTATTGGAGATAAGATGATCTTCAGAAAAGTCATTGATTACACCAGTCACTTTTGCGATTTTGATCTCAAAGAGCGAATTGGCTGCAAATGCCCAACAAGTAGCGGCACTGCCTTGATTGCGCACGAATTTAGCAGCATCCAAAATAGAATACGTATCAAAGGCTTTAGGAAGGATGGTTAAGGGTTTTGTGGGTACAATAGACAATCCATTGGCTATCGAATATTGTGCCGTAGCGCGCAGTGCAGGGGTCTCATTTAGTGCGATATAAGTGACGCCAGCAATGTTGTAGATTGTCTTGTAGGAAGTAAGGGCGGTGCCATCTACCTCAACCGTATATTTTGCTTGTGAAACGGTGTTTCCAATTATTTTTGCGCTATAGCTTTTGGCCGTTAAAGTAAGAGGCGTGGTATCTGTATTTTGATTTAGTGTTAAACCCGTCATAGAGGTATAGCTGGAATTGTATCCCAGAGCCTTAGTGAGTTCCCATGTTAAGGGATAATAGATGTCACCATCAATTAAAACGATAGGATATTTTAACTTAATGTTGTCAATGGTGGTATCCTTAATAGTAAATTCGGATGGAATCACAAAAATATTTTTCGATTGTGCGAAACTTCCGGAAGCATAAAGCGTGAAAAATGTCAGTAAAATCGAAAGGATCATAGACTTGTTTTTTAAGTTAAATTTTAATTTCATATTGTCCTCCAATAAAAAAATGATACAGGCTATAACTCTGTATCATCAATAAGTTTATTTAAAATATCACCATACAGGTATTGCGCTTTTTTTTCCCAATTTTCACAGAGACGTTTTGCATCTTTATTAGATACCACGTTGATTTTGATATCCATCAAAGTGTAAATGCCTTCTTTAACAGAGAGGTGTACGATGTAGTCATTGTCGTCTTCTTTGTAATAATCAGCGGTAATGTTTGTTTTAATGACAAAGGATTTTTTCTTCGTATCAATGCTGTCGTTGATGGTACGTCTCAAACTTTGAGAGACTCGGTCGGAAAAGAGTTCAAGTGTGTTTTTACCACTTTCAGTGATAATGTAGTACTTTTCACCTTCGCTCATACTGTATTCTAGCATGGACGTATCGACGAGATCGGTCAAAAACTGTTGAAGATCAAAATAATTTAGGATGTCGTGTTCAAGTATAAAATCAGTCAACTGCTGATTGGTGAGTGGCACGGAAAAGTGATTGATAATATATAAAATAATGATTTTGAATTTGAGTTGTTGATCAGAACTTGTTTTCAACAAAGATGCCTCCCACGTAGATTTCTCAATAGATGTTTTATAGCATATTATATAATAACAAAAAAACGTTGTCAAATCAACCTTTATCACTTGCTATTCTCGATTGTATCACTTGGCTATTCTCGATTGTGATATTATAATAGAGTGACAGTAATATGTATTAATTGGTATTTTGATGATTGCATCGGTTGTGTTTCATAGGAGACAAGGAGGTAAGATGGATTTTATAAAATATGAATGGATCGGGATCTTTTTTTTCTTTTTAATTTTGGTTACGATACAGTTTACACTCAACAAAATCGTCGTTTTACTTCAAGAAGTTATTAAACTTTTAAAGATTAGAAAAAGTTAAACGGTGACTCATAAAAGCGGCGTCATAGAGAAAAATTCTCGATGAGCCGCTTTTTAGTGTTTTAAGCGATAACAGGAACTAGAGTGCTGTGAACAGCAGATACAGATAATGTGCAACGATACCGGCAGTCAAGCCACCAAAAGTGTGCGAGATGATGGCTTTTGAAGCGAGTTTTCGCACGTTGAGTGCATCCATCATACCGACATGAGTACTTAGGTAACCGCTCCAACACATACCCATTGCAGTAAAGACAGCAATGTCATTGGGACCAATGAGGTTTTTAGCTAAGAAATCTTTGACAAGACCCATGGCAGCACCAACAGAACCAAGTGATGTAATAGGGAACGCAATTGCTTCAGTACTTGTAAAACCAAAAAGAGGGGTTAGTATCGGGCTTAAAAGTCCGCTGATTTTTGGAAGTAAAGCAACACCTTCTTTTTTTGCACCGGTATAAATGGCAACGCCATCGATTGTTTCAGACGGACCAAATGTGAAAATCATAACCATGGTAGAGATGATTACAACGCCTGGAATGATGGATAAGCCAAGATCGACGCCAGTTTTACCGCCCTCTAGCGTTGCATCTAAAATACGTTCAAATAAATTGCCATCTCGTACTTCTCTCGTTTTATTGAAGTCGTCAAGTTTGACAACCTCCTTTTTTTGATCCTTGGGTACATTATAGTATTTTTTTGTAAAAATCATCATGATTCTAACGCTTACGACGCTACCTGCTACAGCGCCAAGATTACCAACGATCACTGGCAGTATGAATTCAGTGCCAGTCCCAAGTCCAATCATGAAAGTGCTGACGATTAGACCCATGCCAAAAGCGGTTCCTAAGTTACACAGGGTTGGTATTTCGTAATCCTTGAAATATTTCTTAAAGCCTTTATCATGTGCAAGAGAAATAATGGCGGGATTATCAGATAAGTAGGTGGTGATCATCCCAATAGAGGCTGCACCCGGTAAACCATAAATAGGGCGAATAATTGGTGAAATAATTTTATTGATAAGTGCAACAACGCCAAATTCCGATAATAGTGCCGCAAATGCCCCCGCAAGAACAGCTATTGCCATAATAAAGAAAACAACTTCGATCAATAGATAATGTGCAGTGTTCATAATCGTATTGAACATCTTGTCAACGCCCATCACGGTGCCAAGATATCCGAAAATAACACCCGAAATGATTATAAAGACAAATGTTTCTAAGGATATTGCCTTTTTCACTTTTTTGCCGTGTTCCATGTGTAACCCCCCATTAAGTCGTTAGTCTCATTGTACTATTTCGAAGCGATGATAGACACTATTATCTAAATGTTGAGTCGTTAAGTTATTGTAATAATTTGTTTTATTTTTATTGGGTCCGATAATGCTTGAAAAAGCGCGGTCAGTGCTATAAAATATTGATAATTACATTAGTAGAGATTAATTGGAGGTAAAAATGAGCGTTGAGAATAAGAGACGTGAAATCTTATTATCAAAAGGCACCATTGATGAAAGAATTGCAGGTTTAGGAGAAATGTTGACAGAAGCCTATAAGGATAAGAATCTTTTAGTCATATCACTATTAAAAGGAAGTTTTATTTTCACGGCAGATCTTGTCAGGAAGATAGATTTGCCTGTGCGCATCGAATTTATGACGACATCGAGTTATGGCCATGATGAAGTAAGCTCAGGTCATGTGAAAGTTATACAAGACATTCATGTTGAACTCACCGATTACGATGTTCTGATTGTGGACGATATCACAGACTCCGCGCTTACGATGACAGGTGTGATTGAGATACTATCAAAACGCAACCCAAAGAGCATCAAATCATGTGTTCTTCTAGATAAGCCATCGAGAAGAAAAGTCGAATATGTGCCGGATTACGTCGGTTTTGAGATTCCGGATATGTTTATAGTAGGTTATGGTCTAAACTATGGTGACTATTTTAGGAATATCGACCATGTTTTTGCTTTTGTTGACTAAAGTATAATACCAGTTTAAGTTGTGAAAAAATTGCGTGATGAAAGAAATTGAATTTGAATAAAGAAAAGGGGTTGTAAAGATGAATGAAAATCATTTTTACAACCCCTTTGTAGATGCGTTAGATAGTTAATGTCATACGAGATTCATTGCAATGAGTGTTTCTGCAATTTGTATCGTGTTGGTAGCTGCCCCTTTTCTGATGTTGTCTGCGACAATCCACATATTAATGCCATTTTCCAAGCTTTCGTCTCTTCTGATTCTACCGACGTATACTGAATCAGTGCCAGTTGCTTCAGCGGCAAGTGGGTAAACGCTATTCGCAGGATCGTCTTGAAGGACAATACCCGGTGACGTTTTTAGAAGCAACTTGAGCGATTCAATTTCAAACGGCTTAATCAAAGCCACATTCACCGATTCGCTATGGCTGTTGAATATCGGCACACGCACCGCTGTAGCGGTGACTTTAAGTTGATCGTCTTCCAATATTTTTTTTGTTTCATCGATCATTTTCATTTCTTCTTTAGTATACCCATTCTCGAGGAATACATCAATTTGAGGCAGACAATTGCCAGCAATCGCATGTGGGTAACACGTCTTGGGGTCATTGCCCTTTAGCCCCTCCTCAAGATCGTAGACACCTTTAACGCCTGAACCGGAGACCGCTTGGTAAGTCGAATAGACGATGCGATTGATGCCATAGGTATCATAAAGTGGTTTTAAAGCAACCATAGCTTGAATCGTTGAGCAATTTGGATTGGCGATTATATTTTGATGCGTTCTGAGTGCCTCGGGATTGACTTCAGGTACGACGAGCGGTACTTTAGGGTCCATGCGCCATGCGCTTGAATTGTCGATGACAATCACGCCTTTTGCAGCTGCAATCGGGGCAAAATGCATACTAATATCACCACCTGCAGAAAAAAGGGCGATATCTATGTCTCTATCAAACGAAGATTCAGTCAACGCTTCGACGACATATTCTTTGCCTTTGCAGGTTACGATGTCGCCAGCTGATTTTTTTGAAGCAAAACAATAGAGGTTGTCAAACGGAAAATCCCGATCTTCTAAAACCTTAAGAAAGGTTCTGCCCACCATACCCGTTGCCCCAACAAGTGCCAAGTTGATTTTTTTCATTTAAACCTC
>JBBRVO010000118.1:0-6424 GCA_038246775.1 Peptostreptococcales bacterium
TGGATTTGACTATGTCGGGTATTAATGCAAAAATTGATAAAAATGGCATTGCCATCGTCAATATATCACTTGAAATTCAAGATATTGAAGAACTTAATAAATTTATGAAAAAACTTAAAAACTTGGAAGACATTATTGAGGTGAAACGCATTAGCTCATAATGCTTAGGAGGATATGTGAGAGCCGTCATTCAGCGCGTCAATTTTTCATCGGTCATCGTAGAAGGTAAAATCGTCGGCGCCATCAAAATGGGACTGAATGTCCTACTCGGCGTTGAAGATGGCGACACTGCTCAGGATGTCGCATATATGGCCGAAAAGATAGTGCACTTAAGAATTTTTGAAGATGCCGAGGATAAAATGAACCTTTCATTACTTGATGTCGGCGGAGAAATGCTTTGTATTTCGCAATTCACCTTATTTGGGGATTGTAGAAAAGGAAGAAGGCCAAGTTTTATCACTGCAGCGAGACCGGAGATGGCAAATGCCCTTTATGAATCATATGTTGAAAGTGTGCGTCAAATGGGTGTAACTGTTCAAACCGGAGAGTTTCAGACGCACATGATCGTGGACATTCAAAATGATGGGCCTGTAACGGTGCTCGTGGACAGTAAAAAGAATTTTTGATTTCCTGGAGGCAAATATGATTATTGAAAAATTGGCAGTGGGCGCATATGCAGCTAACTGCTTTATTATTGGCGATGAAAGCACAAAAATTGGCATTGTCGTGGATCCAGGTGGCGAAGCGGAGAGAATTTATAAAAAAATTGAAGCGCACGGACTTAAAATCGCCTATATCGTGATAACCCATGGCCATGGCGATCATATTGGCGGCATCGATACACTTAAAAAGCTGACAGGAGCTGAAGTGCTGATTCATCATGAAGAAGCTGAGATGCTTGAAAACGCTGCCCTAAATTTGACGAACTCAATGAACGGCCCAACGGTTTCTATTAAGGCAGATCGTACGGTTGGCGATAGAGAGAGGGTCACATTTGGCAATTTGAAGTGTCAAATATTGCATACACCTGGTCATACGCGTGGTGGCATATGCCTCTACTTCGATCAAGACAAAGTCCTATTCACGGGAGATACGTTATTTTACGGATCAGTTGGCCGATCGGATCTGGCGGGCGGCAACCACAAACAGTTGATTCAAGGTATTTTGACGAAGCTAATGGCACTTGACGATCAAGTCATCGTATACCCTGGTCATGGTGCAAGTACGACGATTGGCTTCGAAAGAAGAAAAAATCCATTTTTGCAGGGATAAATGAGGCAAATCATGAATAAACTAATTGTACTGCAGCGTGGACTCGGTTCCAATTACGAAATAGACAATCTGCTCGAAGTGTTTGTTTTAAAAGCCGATCAGGCACATGCCAAAGACGATGCAGATTTTGAGAGCAAACTAAATAATACGAATTACGGGTTAAGCATCATCCATGATGCTGAGACTATCGAGATTCAGATGATAAAAGTTAAGGTTCTTGAGTCAAGAACCTTATTTGTATTGGAACATGATGCGAAGAGGTTGAGGGTACTCGTCAAAAAGAACGTTTATGAGCTGCTTTCAATGCATTTCAAACCCTTATCAAAATGGGGCATTTTGGTGGGGATTAGGCCAGTCAAGATCGTACACGAACTCATGGACGATGGCATGGATCTAACGGCAATAAAAAACCATCTTGAATCACTCTACCATATCGATAAACGCAAAGTGGACTTGATGACGGAAGTTGCACTCAAAGAACGCGCCTATCTTTATCCAAACGATCCTGACGCCATCTCACTCTATTTATGCATCCCCTTTTGTCCGACGAGGTGTCTATACTGTTCCTTTCCATCAAACGACTTGAAGCAGAAGGGCAAATTATTACCTGAATATCTAGAAAAATTGGAAAAAGAGACAATACATGCGATTAAACACATTGATCGTTTGGGGAAAAAAATCGACTGCATTTACATCGGTGGCGGCACACCAACTAGTATCAGTGCGCTGCAATTAAAATCGCTCCTTGGCGTCATCAAAAATCATATCGATTTATCCACTGTCAAAGAGTATACTGTAGAGGCGGGCAGACCTGATACGATTACAAGAGAAAAACTAGAAATCATGAAGGCGTATGGTGTGGACCGCATTTGTGTAAACCCTCAGACGATGGATGAACAAACGCTCATTACCATTGGCCGTGCACATGATGGAAAGGCAATTGAAGACGTGATGCAGATGGCCAGAGACGTTGGCTTTAAGACAATCAATATGGATTTAATCCTCGGATTACCGGGTGAATCGGTGATTAACAGTTCAAAAACCATTGAAAGACTACTTGAAATGTCACCTGAGAACATTACCATTCACACATTGGCAGTAAAAAGGGCATCTAGGCTTAATGAAGATCTGGATCTATATGAGTTATCTCACGATGTAATCGTTGAAGAAATGCTCGATCAAGCAGAAACAGAGCTTCGTGAACACGGCATTACCCCTTACTATATGTATAGGCAAAAAAAGATGATTGGTCACCTTGAGAATGTCGGTTATGCGAAGAGTGGGCATGAATCGCTTTATAATATGCGTATTATGGAAGAAAAACATACGATTATCGCCTGTGGTGCAGGCGGCGTATCCAAACTGTGTGCACCTGAAGAAAATCGATTTGAGCGCGTGGCAAATTTCAAAGGACTCGAAGATTATCTCAATCGATTTGAAGAAATACTGGAGAAGAAAACCTTGTTAAAATAATAAATAAACAAATTAATTAATAAATTATGGAGGCTATTATGGGTGAAGCGTTAAATGGATTAAAAAGATCACACTACAGTGGCGATTTGAGAGAAACACATATTGGCGAAACAGTCACTTTGATGGGCTGGGTTCAAAAGCGAAGAAATTTGGGCGGTTTGATATTTGTCGATTTAAGAGACCGTTCAGGGTTGTGTCAAATCGTTTTTGACACGGCTGTTTCAGAAGAAGCTTTTGAAAAAGCGAATGGGGTTCGAAATGAATACGTTCTTGCCGTGACTGGTAAAGTCATTAAGCGTGAATCCGTGAACAACACCATGCCAACAGGTCAAATCGAAGTGTTTGCAGAGCGTTTAAAAATACTCTGTGAATCAGAAGTACCACCCATTCACATCGATGATAATGACGAAGCAAATGAAAGGCTTAGACTTAAATACAGATATCTCGATTTAAGAAAACCTAAAATGCAAAATTACTTATTTACACGTCATAGAATCGCATCAGCAGCGAGACGTTTTTTTGATGCCAATGGCTTTATAGATATTGAAACGCCGATGTTAACTAAGCCAACACCCGAAGGAGCAAGAGACTATCTTGTGCCAAGCAGGGTTAACCTCAATAAATTCTATGCGTTGCCACAATCACCTCAGCTCTTCAAACAGCTGCTTATGATATCTGGTTTTGACAGATATTATCAAATTACAAAATGTTTTAGAGATGAAGACTTACGTGCGGATCGCCAACCTGAGTTCACTCAAATCGACGTCGAAATGTCTTTTGTAGATGAAGAAGATGTCAGAGCGATCAACGAAGACCTACTAAAATACCTCTTTAAAGAGGTGGCAGATGTGGATGTTCAATTACCACTCATGAAACTCAGCTATAACGAGGCCATGACGCGTTACGGTTCCGATAAGCCCGATGTGCGTTTTGGATTCGAACTCAAATCTTTGAATCACTTATTTGAGTCAACTGAATTCAAAGTATTTAGTGACGCTCTTGCATCAAAAGGTGACATTCGGGGTATAAATATAAATGGGTACGGCGATAAATTTTCCAGAAAAGACATCGACAAACTTCAGGAATATATCAAAGGTTACGGCGCAAAAGGTCTAGCTTGGATTAAATTTGCCGGTGGCGAGATTCAGTCTTCGATTACAAAGTTCTTAAATGAAGCAAGTATAGCAGAGATTAAGAGTCTCTTTGACGCCAAAGAGGGCGACCTAGTACTTATCGTCGCTGATAAATCAAGTGTCGTCTTCGACGCTCTGGGCGCACTTAGATGTGAAATTGCTAAGCAGCTTGGCATACTCGATCCTAAGGATTACAAATTCTTATGGGTGACAGATTTCCCACTTTTCGAGTATGATGAAGAAGAAAATCGTTACGCAGCAAAACACCATCCATTTACTTCGCCTAAAGATGAAGATGTCGACATGCTTGAAACAGACCCTGCAAATTGCAGAGCAAAAGCTTACGACATCGTACTCAATGGGTATGAAATAGGTGGGGGTTCAATTAGAATTCACAATGCGTCAGTACAAGAGCGCATGTTCAAAGCGCTTGGATTCACAGCGGAAGAAGCAACTGAAAAATTCGGATTCTTTATCGATGCCTTTAAATATGGCGCGCCCCCACATGGTGGTATCGCGTACGGTCTGGATCGTGTGACCATGTTGATCACCGGCACGGACAATATTCGCGACGTCATAGCATTTCCTAAAACACAAGATGCAAAATGTCTCATGACCAATGCGCCAAGTGTTGCGGAACAAAAGCAACTCAGTGAACTATATCTAGAATTGACACCGATAGAGAAAAGTACGAAAGAATAACGTACTTATAGCAGTAGTGTGTGTCAATGTTTAAAGAATGAGGTGATTTAATGGATAGAGCAGGTGTAATTGTCAGTGAAATGGGTGACTTCTCTAAGGTTAAACTCGTTAGACATACAGCGTGCGGCAATTGCGGCGCATGCCAATTGGGCGATGACCAAAAGGATATTATGCTCATAGCAAAAAATACAGTACATGCCAAAATGGGTGATCTTGTTGAAGTCACTATGGCGACGAACAGCGTATTAAGCGCAGCGTTCATCATGTATATCATACCACTTGTCGGGTTATTCATCGGGCTTATGTTGGGTCAATGGCTATTTGCGGGTGATGACATCATGACGGCATTGCTAGGCATCGGTATGATGGCGCTTGCGTTTGTTTTGATCAAGCTAAACGACAAAAAGTTTTTAAAAAATGATAAGTATGTGGCGCATATTTTGACTGTACTTCAGTCAGAGCATGAAGGCTTGGTGCCACTTAGCTAATCTCTTTGGAGGAAATATGACTCTATTTGACGTGCTAAATCTAGCGAGCAAAGATATATTCAATGCGATCGAAGAAGGCATTCACATTATTGATTATTCGGGTCGAACGATTTTGTATAACAAAGCGATGGAAGAAATTGAAGGTCTCTCTCAACAGCAAGTCATTGGGAAACACCTCCTTGATTTGTTTCCAGATTGGACGAGGGAAAACAGTACATTACTCACCGTTTTAGAATCTGGCGAACCGATTGTGGATAGAGAGCAGAATTATCTCAACTTTAGAGGCAAAAATATACGAACGATTAATACCACTTTGCCAATTGTAGAAAATGGTAAGACAATTGGGGCAGTGGAGATCGCAAAAAATATCACAATGGTCAACGATATGTCGGAGCAGATTATAGAACTTCAGCAAAAACTCATCAAGCCTTTAAAAAAAGAAGCGGGCATCCGACATTATCATTTTGAACAATTAATAGGCAAAAATGACAAATACCTTGAAGCCATTAAAATTGCAAAACGGGCTTCAAAATCCATATCCAGCGTTTTAATCTTTGGCGATACAGGTACGGGAAAAGAGCTGTTTGCACAAAGCATTCATTATGGCAGTGACCGAAATACTAGACCTTTCATCGCACAAAACTGTGCGGCGATACCGGAAACATTGCTAGAGGGTCTTTTATTTGGTACATCTAAAGGCTCATTTACAGGCGCTCAGGATCGCCCGGGTCTTTTTGAACAAGCGGATGGTGGTACCTTGTTTCTAGACGAAGTCAATAGCATGAGCTGGCCACTTCAGGCTAAAATTTTAAGGGTCCTTCAAGAAAACTACGTTAGACGGGTCGGGGGTAATCGGGATATTCCTGTGGACGTGCGAATTATCGCTGCCACAAATGAAGATCCAGAACTTTTGATTCAATCTGGGCAGTTTCGAAAAGATCTTTATTACAGGCTCAATGTTATTAATATACGTATACCGAGTCTAAATGAGCGCGTGGACGACATTCCTTTGCTCGTCGATTATTTTATACGAGAATACAACGATCAGCTTGGCAAAGATATATGGATGGTTTCATCAGAGATCCTGGAAGCATTTAAACGCTATAATTGGGCGGGTAATATCAGAGAGCTTAAAAACTTTATTGAGTCTGCCATGAATCTCATTACGGACGAACACGTCATCGGCAAGGAACATATGCCTTCACATGTAGCAGAAGTGCTGATGAAGAAAAGCCATTACATGAATCGCGCGTCTGATGTGACAGTCGATTTAAATGCACACCTTTCGAAAATCGAAAAGGACATTATCATGAGCACCTTAGCACTTTACAATGACAATATCAGTAAAGCCGCCAA
>JBBRVO010000119.1:0-6380 GCA_038246775.1 Peptostreptococcales bacterium
GGCACGCGCGCCATGGTGGATTCTCTTCATCAATCCATCATGGGCAGGTGCCCTTTATTATTTAAAATTTTGTCGCTATTTGCTTCTCAACTTCATAATTACTTTTTCAAGGCCACAATCACGCGAATCAAACCACCTAATCTATAGCCGCTGTCGCGATACCCCGTCAAAGTGAACGCGTTTGTGTTTGCCACCGTACTTATATTGACCTTGAAGTAGGTGTTGCCTATGCGTTGATAAACCTGAACCTCCTGCGCCACGCCAATTTCCTGATTGCCAGAAGTCGCTTTGATATCGCTGATGGTGCTGAGCGATAAACCACCCAGAGACTGAATGCCGTCCACTAGGCCATCTTTATACGTGAACATTGCAGGGCCTGTAGCGATCTCAAGAAGTCTGTCCGCAGTGCGCAAAGCACCTGGCATGCCGTCTATCAGATACTCATAGAGGCCATTAAGGATTACAGTATCCGGAATTGGTGCGACATTGTCAATCACAGTCGTCGTCTCATCGACCTTCGTCACGATGCCGTAAGTGTTGAGATCACCCGTCACGTTGTTTAAAATAAGTCGATCTACTGCACCCGCAGCGTCGAGCGTATAATAACGCACGTCATTGCTATTTATTACTGCGCCTGACAATCGGCTCGGATAGAGTTTTACAAAACCGCCCGTCTGGGACACATCGATAATTTCCACGGCTTTTGCGAAGGTGTAAGTGCCCATCTGAGTTGCCTCAGCGTTGACCTGTCCCGTCAAATACGTATTTGCAAGTAGCTTGACGACACTTTCGGAATTCGTATACGTCACCGATACGATATTGCCCGCTGAAAATGTCAACCCGCCCACCATAAACTGCCTGATTGAACCATCGGTACTCGCCACCTTCACAGAATTTTCTGAGATGATCTTGCCAGCACTGTCTTTATAAATCTGCGGCTCGTACTTTGTCACAACGCCATAGACCGTTTCATTTGAAAGCTCAGGATCGAGTGCGCGCACCACGTCACCATTCATGCCAAGGAGTAAAGTCACCGTCTCACCCAAGCCAAACTTGCCTTTTGTTGAGAGCGCAAACGCCGCTTCACTTGAACCGACTGGGTAAGTACCCCCTGCCACAACCACTGAACTCGGTGCACTGGCCGCCGGCATGGCATTTGTGTATATGCCTGTTACCTTTTGGCTATAGGCCCAAACGGTTCTCATATTTTTGCTGTAATAGTACACGTCATAAGGGAGAATCTCCTCTAAACTGGAGGCTTTTCCATTTCTATAAACCATCACATAACTACCGGACGTCACAAAGGGTAAAAGAGATCCGACATTGCCGGTCTCTAGCACAAATGGCCCATCTGTCACCGACTGAACCAAAAGGGCATAGTCAATTTCTTCCCCTAACATTGGGTGCCCAAGCGTCTGTGCATAGATTTGACCCGATTTTGTCTGGGTGTGCATGACATTGTAGAATAGGTGCATTGCAACCTCTCGCGTTAGCTTTTCCCCCTGTGTTGTCTTGACGCCATCCGAAAGCCCTAGTGCATAAAACTTAGAAAGCTGAACAGATGGGTATGACCCAACAAGGTCCGCGTTGGTATATCCAAGCAACTTAAGGAGAGCCGTTGCCCCTTCTTCAAGTGTGATGAACCGCGTGGGTTTAAACGTGCCATCCAAATAACCAGTGAACCAGCCCGACTGTACGGCGATTCTCACCGATTCTGCTGCCCAATAATCGTATTTCACGTCCTTGAAAACCGACGTGCCACTGCTAAAGTCATCTGACGCCTTTAAGAGCGAGGCGTTGACCATCATCTGGGCAAATTCCGCGCGCGAGATCAGTCTGTTGAGGCCGAGGTTTCCATTTGAATCGCCCGACATGATCCCAAGTGCGCGTATGGTTTCTTCTATATGTGTCGTGGATGCGCTGCCGCTGGTCGTGTCCGCTGCAAATGTTGGTGCTGGTGCCACCGCAGTCGTGAGCAGCATCGCCCCAATTAATAGCCATGAAACTATTTTTTTCATCTTCCATCTCCTAAGTTTACTCATATCGTAACGCATCGATTGGATTGAGCATCGCCGCTTTACGCGCCGGCAGATAGCCAAACAAGATGCCTATTCCAGCTGATATGGCAAATGCGCCAAAAGCCGCTGAAAATGACGCCGTTACCTGTAATTCCGTATCCAGTGCAAGCATGATAATCTTACCCGCCAAGCTAGAGAGCCCATAACCGAGGCCTATGCCGATGAGTCCGCCAATTGCGCTCGTGGTGGCCGCTTCAATGACGAATTGCTGCATGATATTGTGCCTTTTTGCGCCTAAAGCTTTGCGTATGCCGATCTCGCGCGTCCTCTCAGACACCGAAACCAACATGATGTTCATGATGCCGATACCACCTACAACCAGTGAAATGCCTGCGATGGCTGCCAAGATAGTGATCATAATATCGATGGTCGAGCTCATGATACTGAGGAGTTCCGTCATGCTGATGATCATGTAAGCGTCTTGATCGGCATAAACCTCAAACAGGACATCGTCAATCACCTGCTTAGCCGCCTTGACGTCATCCTCGCTGACCATGGTGTACGAGTAACTGGAAATTGTCGTGTTACCAGATAGCTTTGCCGCTGTGCTATAAGGTAGATACACGGCGTCATCCGTACCGCCTTCTTCAATTTCGTCGGTTTCTGCTTCGAGGACGCCGACGATCTCAAGGACTTGCCCATTGACGCGCAGTGTCTTGCCAATAGCGTTGCCGTTAAAAAATTCATTGTTAACATAAGCGCCAACCACGGCGACATTGTGTCTTATTTTAATGTCTATATAGTTGATGTAGCGACCTTGATTCAGCGTATACTGCTTCATGGTCATATAGTCCTCACCTGTCCCTGTGACGGACGTGCGGTTTATGGTTTCATTGCCGATTTTCACCGCACCATTTAGTGGCACCGTTGGGGACATCGCTTTAAAATACTTTGGATTGTCATCCAAAATTTGATACATATCGTCGACTGAAATCGATCGGGTCGACCCTCTGCCCATGACATTGACCGAGAGGATATCTGTCCCCATGCTCTGGAAGCTATCCACCATATATTTTTCAAGGCCGTTGCCTAAACCGATGATGACGATGACCGCCACAACGCCGATGATGATGCCCAGCATCGTGAGTAACGATCTGACTTTGCGCGACCAAATATTGCTGATGGCCATCAGAAAAGATTGATAAAGTGTCATAGGTTTGTCACCTTCCCATCTTGCAATCGAATGATTCTCTGTGCTTGTGACGCGATGGCATTGTCATGCGTAATTAGAACGACTGTATTGCCTTCGGCGTGTAGCTTTTTAAGCAGATTGATGACTTCTTCGCCCGTCTTTGAATCCAGTGCACCGGTAGGTTCATCGGCCAATATGACCGACGGATTGGTTGCAAGTGCTCGCGCCACCGAGACACGCTGCTGTTGGCCGCCTGAAAGCTGACTTGGTAGGTTGTTTAATTTATCCATCAGGCCGACCTTTTCGATGACAAGTTTCGCACGTTCATGGCGTTCGTTTTTTGTCATCCCCGCATAATGCAGGGGCAACTCCACATTGCCGAGGACAGAAAGCTTTGGCAAAAGGTTGTATTGTTGAAAGATGAAGCCGATCATCTTGTTGCGAATGGCCGCCAGTTCATCGTCGTTCAGCTTGCCCACATCTTGACCGTCCAGATAATACTTTCCGGACGTGGGGATGTCCAAACACCCGATGATGTTCATACAAGTCGATTTTCCCGAACCGGACTGACCTACGATGGCGACAAACTCACCTGGCATAATTTCAATAGAAATGCCATCTACCGCTCGCACCTCTGTGTCGCCCATCTGATATATTTTACTTAGGGATTCAAAGGCTATTAGAGGCTTCATGGCGCTTGTACCTCTGTACTGCCTGAGTTTGAACCGCCAGAATCTTGTGTAGATTCCTCTCTAGGTGGACCGAACTGGAACTCGTTTTTCGCCACGCGTTTTTCGATGGCTACTTCATCGCCAATTGAAAGTCCCGATAAGATCTCTATATAATCTGTATCTGAAATTCCCGTTCCCACATAAACATAGTAGTAGCCTTCTGGAGCGCCCGTTGTGTCCATTGGAACCCCTTCAGAATTTGTCGTCGCTTGCGTGTTCGCGCCAGTTGCTTCGGATTTATTCTTGACGAGCACTTTATCACCGCGAAGGACCGCTGCAATTGGGATTGCAAGGACGTTCATTCTAGATTCAATTTCGATCATGGCATCCACGTTCATACCTGGGAGTAAGCCTGTGGTTTCATCGATCTTAACTGTCACGGGATACGTCGTCGTACCGCCACTGGTCACGCCATTTATATTGACCTTTGTCACGATGCCCTCGTAGATTTTACCCTCTACCGCTTCTGCCGTGATCGTTACGACTTGGCCTGAGCTGATTTTGGATATGTCGAGTTCATCAATATAAAGCGTCATGGTCAAATAACTGAGGTCAAAAATCGTACATAGCGGTTTTCCCGCCTCAAGTGTGTCGCCTTCTTTGTAATTTTTTTCAATAACGGTACCGCCAATTGGCGAGTTGATGAGATACCCATCCAGAGCGTCCTGTTGGCTCTCTAGTGAAATTTCAGATCGTCTGAGCGTATTCTTCGCACTATTGATTTGATCTTGCAGCGCCTTACTGTCAAGTTTCACAAGGACCTTCCCCTTAGACACAACATCGCCCACTGCCATATTGAGTTTTACGACATCGCCTGATGCTTTGGCGATTACCACGGATTCTTCCTTGTAGGCAAATAAGCCACTTGCATAACCCGCTAAATTGCCCACTACCGCCGTTGCTTCGTGCGTCGTCGTGAGTCCGCCTGGATTTACCACATCGATGGTGACTTGCTTCACCTGCATACCGCCAGGCAACACATCCACGATGCTGCTGATTTTAGAAATCACGCCAGGAACCGATTCAAATGACCCACTGACCGTCACTACAGCCGTTTGACCCAATTTTAAAAGCGCCGCATCATCCGAGCCAAAAGGGATCGATACGGACATCGTTTGACTGTCTCTGATTGTGGCGATTGTCTGTCCAGCTTGTACCGTGTCGCCGATTTCAACACTCACGGTCATAACGGTGCCATTGCCATCGGCTTTAATTGACAAATCACCAAGGGTCTCAAGCATCCTATTGTAGCTGCGCTGACTCTCAGACACGCTGATGGACGCGGTTTCAATATTAGAGGCAACCCCGGAGCTATCTATTTCAAATAGGACACTGTCTTTTGCCACGACGTCGCCTTCTTCAAAAGGCGCTTTCAAAACATCACCCGAATTGAGCGTCGTCACTGTATAAGAATCTGCTGGCTTCAGTGTCCCCGTTCCGGATAGCGTCAAAACGATGTCCCTATTTGCTGCAGGTACCAGCGTGTATTGCTCATCTACACTGGCCTGGCCATTCCGCATATTCCGAAGTAGCGCAGGGCCTCCGAAAAAAGCACCCAACAAGAAAACTACTATGATCAAAATCCATCTGTTTCTCTTCTTTTTAAAAAATGCCTTCATCCGATTATTCGCTCCTTTATAATGTCTCTATCTAAGTCTATTGATTTACAATTTTTACTATTTATTATTTGCATTATACTACTTATATCCCAATTTTATTAACTGAATATGAATTTATGATAAATATTTGCAAAGTTTGAAGGCCATCGCCATGGGTATAAAATAATTATTAGAAATTGACCCATAAAGATCCAAAGGAGGCTTGACTATGAATGACAAACAGGACGATAAAAAAGTTGAAAAAGTTGAAAAAGTTGAAAAAGTTGAAAAAGTTGAAATCAACAAAGCATCACTAGGTGCAAGTGTTACAGAAGCTTGGACGGATGCACAATGCGTGGACGAAGACACTAAAATGAATTACCCCTCTAAAGAAGCTGTGAATAGAGCTAAAGACTGGGTCGATGAAAACGAAAAATAAGAACTAAAGAAGAGAGCCTGAGGGCTCTCTTTGTTTTTTGTAACGCAGATGTCACGCAGATGTGCCGCAGATGTCACGCGCATTTTGTATACTAACTATAGGGTAATAAATAAACTCCTTTGAGGAGGGATAAGATGAAGAAAAGCAGCAATCAACCTAGCAATTTTGGCACTAATTTTTTAGTCAGTATTCATCATCAAGAAAATCATAGCTGGCAAGGTGTGATCGAATGGCTCGACACGGGCAAGAAAATCCATTTTAGAAGCGAACTGGAACTGATGAATCTGATTCACGATGCCGTGCAGGTCTCTAACGTGGTTGAAGAACCCACTAGAACTTGGAAAGACGCACGAAAAATGAATGCCGTATAAAGTGAGAAACACAAAAATGTCATCCAGTGCA
>JBBRVO010000120.1:0-6352 GCA_038246775.1 Peptostreptococcales bacterium
ATGGTCTTTATGTTTGTCTTTGACAAATTTCAATGGTGCAAGTTGTTGCAATAACAAATAATTGCAAGAAATGCATATTTTGGTTTTATCACTTATGCACTTACGCACTTATTTACTTAATCACTAAGATAGCGTAAATGTTAAAGCGCAGGCGCGTGCATAGGTACACTGGAACGGTCTCGCAGGCTCTTCTATCCGACAAAAAGTCGGAAATAGAAGAAGAGCCGAGAATAAAAGTGGAAGTGTGCCTGTGCGCGTGCCTGTGCCGAACGTTATCCCAAACTTACTTAAGTCCGCTCAATGGTTTCCTAAGCAGCATGAACACGATGATCGAGAGGATGAGCTCTGGAACCATATACGACGCATTGTAGATCAGCGAGTAGATGACTGGGTGTGTGCCTTCTGGTGCGTAAGATGCGAAGAAGATAAAGCCCGAGAGAAAGTGTGCGACAAAGCGCATGCCTAGTGCAAGGGTGATGCCTGTGAGAACTTTTGAGGTGGATGATTTGGCATTCGCCACGAAGCCCATGAGGCCGATAGCTGCAAAGGCCAGCGGGTAGTCCATGATGACCGAGAGTGGGTGTGCGGCGTAAGGTTCGATGAAGAACTGAAGAAGGCCATAGACTGCACCTACGAACATGCCTCTGACGCCACCCCATCGATAGGCGAAGACGAGTAGGGGAACCATACTGCCCGCTGTGACGGAGCCGCCGTTGACCCATAGCGGGGTCTTCATTTTGATAAAGCTTAAAACGGTTGCAATGGCAATCATCATTGCACCTTCCACCAACATTCTGGTAGTGAAAACTGACTTTCTTTCCATCTTGATACCTCCATTTAAATGTGTGCGTGCGTTGTGCGCTATAAAAGCGCTCGTCACGGCAAATCTAAATGATTCGACAGTGTAAAACAAAAAACCATGCTTGGGGGTCCAAACATGGCAAAATTTTCATTTTTTCCACACTTTCCTCCGCTAGGGTTAACTAGTTCAGGTTCAAAGGGTTACGCATGCGCGCTCTCAGCTTAAAGCACCCCTAGGTGAATCATTCTATGCAATTAGTTACATCGCTATATTAACATAATGCGTGCCATTTGTAAACGTATAAAAAGATTTATGATTCGCGCTCACCATATTGTAGTTGATAGAGGTCGTAGTACATGCCTTGCTTGGTGAGGAGTTCTTGGTGGTTGCCGATTTCTTTGATTTCGCCCTTGCTCATGACGATGATTTTGTCGGCGTGCTGGATGGTGGAGAGGCGGTGGGCGACGATGAGGGTGGTGCGGCCTTTGATGATCCGGTCGATGGCATCCTGGATGAGCAGCTCCGTCTCGGTGTCGATGTTGGAGGTGGCCTCATCTAGGATTAAGATGCCCGGGTCAAAGACCAGTGCTCTGGCAAAGGAGAGGAGTTGGCGCTGGCCAGCGGAGAGTGTGGCACCGCGTTCTACCACGGGTTCGTTGTAGGCTTTGGGAAGTTTGCTGATGAAATGGTCCGCATTGACGTAAGTCGCAATCTCTTTGATGTGTGCATCGGTGATGTCTTGGTTGTACAGCCTGATGTTGCTCTTGATGTCGCCAGAGAACAAGAAGACGTCTTGCAGGACGATGCCGATGTGGTGTCTGAGATCGTGCATGTCCAGTTCCCGAATGTCGATGCCGTCAATGGTGATTCGGCCCTTTTGTATGTCGTAGAAACGGTTGAGAAGGCTGATAATGGTAGTTTTGCCGGATCCTGTGGCACCCACGAGTGCAATGGCTTCGCCCTCTTTAGCAGAAAAAGAAACGCCTTTTAAGACATAATCGTCATCCGTTTGTGGGTTATTTGCATAGCTGAACCAGACGTCCTCAAAGGCAATTTCCCCTTTAAAATGGTCGGGATCGAGTTTTTTGGCCACCGTGGGATTGGTGATGACGGATTTTTCATCCAGGAGCATGAAGATCCGTTCGGCACTTGCCATGGAGGACTGTAGAATATTGAATTTTTCGCTCAGGTCCATGATCGGCCTGAAGAATTGCTGGGTATACGCGATAAATGCGACCAGGACGCCGAGTTCGACAGACCTTTGGATGGCATCACCGCCGCCAAACCACAGGAGAAGTGCCAGTGAGAGCGAGTAAGCGAGGTTCATCGTCGGTCTAAAGACGGCGTAGACGTGTGTCTCTTCGATGGACGTGTCGAGAAAATCTTTGTTGATGGTGTCGAAGTCGTCATTGATGCCCTTTTCCTTGTTGAAAATCTGGATGATTTTCATGCCGTTGATGTTCTCGGCGAGGGTGGCATTGATGCGGGCAATTTTGATTTTGACATCCCGTTGTACACGTCTCGCTTTGCGCCTGAAAAGAGAGGCGGAGAGGAGGACCAGCGGCATGGTGGCGAAGCAGATCAAGGTGAGTTTGAGATTGATCATGGACATGACGACGACGGTGCCTGCCAGTAAGAGAAAGTCCTTGATGGAACTGACGACGACGTTGGTGAACATCTCGTTGATGTTGTCCATGTCATTTGAAACGCGCGTGACAAGCCGCCCCACGGGGTTTTTATCGAAGAAGCTGAGGCTCATGCCCTGAATGTGCGAGAACAGTTCCTCGCGCATGCTGTAGACGATCTTTTGGCTGGCATAGTTGAGCAGGTACGTGTGGCCAAAGGTAAAGAAAAAGCTGATGACCAGCAGCGCACCAAGTGAAAGGGTCAGCGTCATGACTTGTTTTTTATTGTGGGTTTTAACGGCGCTCAAAATAGTGGGGGTTAATTTGCGTAGGTCATACGAGGTGCCGTCTAGTGTAGCGGTTTCATTTATAAGATCTAGACTAAAATTTTCAAGTGATTTGGCTGGCTTCATGCCAGGTATGAGATAGACTTCATTGTCCTGCGTATAGAGTGTCGCTGGCTCAAGGGTTGGCAGATCGTATTTACTGGACCACTTTTCTGCGATGGTTGGGAGGATTAATTGGGGCGCGGTATCATTAGAATCGGATTTTGTGACATCTTTGTAGACCAATTGCTGAACCGGTGAGATGTAATCGTCGATGGCGACTTTGGTAAAGTATGGGATTGCAAGGTCTAGCGCGGTGACGAGGAGCATAAGCACGATGCTGATGATGAGTAAGATAAATTGTGGCTTTGCATATTTGAACAGACGCTTCATGATATTTGCGTCAAATGATTTTTCTATTTCCCGTTCGTGGTGTATGTTCTCTGACATAGTGCCTCCTAAGCTTCCGAGAGTTTTTCTTCGAGCAGCTGCTTGCGGTACATATCGGCATAAATGCCATCCAGGGCGATGAGCGACTCATGCGACCCGCGCTCTGCAATCGTCCCTTCCGATAAGACGATGATCTGATCGGCGTGTTTGATAGTGGATAGCCTATGCGCAATCAAGAGGCTCGTCGTTTCGCTGAGCGTTTCTTTAAGGTGAGACAAGATGCTCTCCTCGGTTTTGGTATCCACCGCCGACAGTGAGTCGTCAAGGATGATGATCTCGGGTTTCTTGGCCAGTGCCCTTGCGATGGAGACGCGCTGCTTTTGGCCGCCGGACATGTTGACACCACGCTCGCCGAGCTCAGTGGCAAAGCCTTTTGGGAAGCCTTGTATCTCGTCGTAAATCTGCGCGATTTTTGTATAGTGCGCGACCTCCTCGTCCGTGATGGCATCGCGTCCAAAGCCGACGTTGTATTTGATAGTCTTTGAGAACAGGAAGTTGTCCTGTGGGACGTAGCCCATCATGGTTCTGAGCTTTTGCAGTGGAATGCGGTTAATGTCCACGCCGCCGATCATGATGGTGCCGCTTTCTACATTATAGAGTTTCAATAGAAGGTTGACGAGCGTCGTTTTGCCAGTGCCCGTCTTGCCTACGATGGCCAGCGTTTCACCGGCTTTTACGGTTAAGCTGATATTTTTCAGCACGTCTGTATCCGTGCGCGGGTATCTAAAGGATAAATTCTTGATTTCGATTTCGGGTGTGACTGCATAAGCGGCGTTTAATGCATCGAGGACGTTGACGTCGATGATTTCAGGCGGCGTTTCAAGGATGATGTTGATGCGCTTAAGTGACACCTGCCCACGTTGAAGCATGTTGTAGACAAAGCCCAGCGCCATCATTGGCCAGGAGAGCATGCCGACGAAGGTGAGAAAGGCAACAAATTCACCAATGGTGATAGCGCCGTCTATGACGAGGTTGCCACCGTAGATCATGGCGATGAGCGTGCTGAGCATGGCGATGAAGCCTACCAGTGGGTGTACGATGCCGAAGAGCTTGGCCATGGAGATGTTTCGATCGAAATTGTTTTGATTTTTAGTATTGAAATGGGCCAGCGAGGCACGTTCTTGAACGAATGACTTGATAATACGCACGCCAGAGAAGTTCTCCTGTGCGACATCCGTCAGATCAGAGAACGCTTCTTGTACCTTTTGAAAACGATGGCTGACCTGCTTGCCAAGCACGATGATGAAGAGTGCGATGAGCGGCAAGGGGATCAGTGCAATCAGTGTCAATTTAAGATCGACTTTTATGATCATGATGACGACGGTCATGATGCCCATAAATAAGGCGTCGACGAGCATGATGACGCCACCGCCAAAAGCGTTGCGAATAGCGGAGATGTCGTTGGTGCAATGCGCCATGAGGTCGCCTGTCTTGTGGTGGTTAAAATAGTTGAGTGACATGCGCTCGAGGTGCTGAAACACGCGCCCTCTAAGCCAGTATTCCAGTTTCTTGGCCGTCGCGACGATGGTCATGCGCCAGCCGTAGCGTCCAATAGCAACGCCCACAGCAATGGCAAGGATATAAAAAATATATTTGCCTATAAGGGCTGGTGTGAGGACCCCACTTGTCAGTGCATCCGTAAAATCGCCGATGATCAGCGGGGTGATGAGTTGAAGGGCATCTATGGCCATGAGAAGTAGCACGCCAAACACATACCAACCAATATTTTTTTTCAAAAAATCCGAGATGTATCTAAAATCGCCCATTTAAAAAGCCTCCGTTAAAGTTTAGGGACACTATGTATTATTTTATCACATAAGACACCAATTTGACGTGTATTTTATACGAAGTTTTAATAAAAATTAACAAATTGTCCATGTTAATATGCGCCCGTTCGGTTGACAAAACACTGTAAAAGTGGTATTTTGATTATTAATATCAACAATAACAGTCGCAAAATCAGCAACGACAACTGCACATTTTTTAAAGACAATGCACTCATATAATTCCAAATGTAACGGCTTGGAAGTCTCTACGCGATGGCCATAATATCGCACTATGGGTTGACTCTTATGATTTTTCATGCCGCCCTCATTTGGCGTTTTGAAAGGATTATTAAGGACAACCTAGAGGTTGTCTTTTTTTAGTTTTACGGTCACTATAATAGGAGGAAAAATGGAAGGCAAATTGATCAAAGAAGGCTTTACGTATGACGACGTTTTACTTATTCCGCAAAAATCAGAAGTGCTCCCGCACGAAGTCAGTGTAAAGACGTACCTCACAAAGAAAATTATGCTCAACTTACCCATCGTCAGTGCGGGTATGGACACCGTCACAGAAGCAAAACTTGCCATCGCCATCGCCCGTGAAGGCGGCATCGGCATCATTCATAAGAATATGAGCATCGAGCAACAAGCCCTGGAAGTCGACAAAGTCAAAAGGTGTGAGCACGGCGTGATCGTGGATCCATTTTCATTATCGCCACAGCATCAAGTGAAGGACGCTGAGCAACTGATGGCGCGTTATAGAATCTCAGGCGTTCCAGTGGTTGACAAGGGCAACAAGCTTGTGGGCATCATCACTAACCGTGACATTCGATTTGAATCCGATATGGAAGCACTTATCGGCGACGTTATGACGAAAGACAAGCTCGTGACAGGTCCTGCCGATATTTCTCTAGAAGATGCAGGCAAAATCCTCAGAACGTATAAAATTGAAAAATTACCGCTCGTGGATGAAAACGGCATTTTGAAAGGGCTCATCACGATTAAAGACATCGAAAAACAAATCAAATACCCAAACCGCGCCACTGACTTTAGAGGCAGACTCCTTGTAGGCGCAGCGGTTGGCATCGGCTCGGACATGATGCAGCGCGTCGACGCACTGGTTAAAGCTGGCGTAGACGTTTTAGGCCTCGACTCGGCACATGGCCACAGCATCAACGTCATCGAAGCAGTTAGAAAAATCAAAGCCGCTTACCCAGATGTGGACGTGATCGCAGGCAACGTAGCAACAGCTGAAGCCACGGTGGACCTTATTGAAGCAGGCGCTGACTGTATCAAAGTCGGTATCGGCCCTGGCTCTATCTGTACAACGCGCGTTGTGGCAGGGATTGGCGTTCCACAAATTACCGCAGTATTCGACTGTGC
>JBBRVO010000121.1:0-6332 GCA_038246775.1 Peptostreptococcales bacterium
AGGGCAAAATAAAACCCTTGTGGGAACTGGGAGCAGGTGCTTCTTATCTCTGTGAATGATGAAACGAAGAGCCGGATGCCTTAATAGGGCAAGTCCGGTTCTGTGAGGGGTTGGGGCCGTGAGGCTCCGCCTACTCGACCCGTTTTATGGAACTTCTCACGCAATCATTACGTCTAATGCGTATGAGGTTAAGGAGGACAATATGAACTATTTGAAAGTGAGTTTATCCATCGTCATTAGTCTTGCGCTTTTAGCGGGGTGTACCATGAATCAACCAAAGCTACCCATCGCGTCAAATGTTTCTTTTGCTGGGACGAGCATTGAAAAAGTATCAAGCACGTTTCGTGACAGTGTTGCAGCATCAAATCATTTGGGCTACAACCTGCTGATTAACATGCAAGATGGCGAAAATACACTTTTATCACCAATAAGTTTGTCTATGGCACTTGCCATGGCTTATAATGCCGCATCTTCCGATACAGCTGCCAATATTGCTCAGACAATGGGCGATGCAGACCCGTCAATGATTAACCCAAATTATAATGCTTTAATCACTCACCTGAATCGCGAGAATGACTCAGATAAGATTCAGATTGGGAATAGTTTTTGGATTCGCGACACTTTAGAGGCGAAGCAGCCTTTTGTAGACACGTTATCAAAAGAGTTTAATGCAGACGTTCACAGCGCAGACTTTGCAGATAAAAATACGGTTGGTATCATGAATGCTTGGGTTGAGGAAAAAACAAATGGTCTATTAAAAGATACCATAAAAGAAATTGACGCTTCAACGATTGCGTACCTCATGAACACCGTTTATTTTAAGGGCAAATGGTTAAATACATTTTCTGAAGAGGCGACACTTTCTTTACCCTTCTATTTAGAAGATGGCTTAACAAGTCCCGTGCCAATGATGGCGCAAACCAAATCTTTTCAATACGTTGAAAATAATGTCGTACAGGTGGCTGCATTTCCATATAAAGACAACACACGTATGGTGATTTACCTACCGAAAGAGTCACTCAATGATTTTATCAAAAGTCATAATTACGACGATTTAGCAACACTCACATCGGATGAACATATGATCAATAAACGATTATCGGTATCCATGCCAAAATTCGAATACAGCGTGAGCAATCCATTGAAAACACCACTTGTAGAAATGGGCATGACACTTCCATTTGACAAAGAAAAAGCTAATTTTAGCAATATGATTGAGCTTCAAAATGAAAATGTGTTCATAAGTAACATCTTTCAAAATGCAAAAATAATCAATGATGAAGGTGGCACGGAAGCTGCAGCTGTCACTGTTGTAGAGTTTGGCGTCACAAGCATGCCAATGGTTGATGAGCCAATAGTGTTCAACTGCAACAAACCGTTCTTCTATGTCATAGAAGACGTTACCACTGGAGCGGCGCTCTTTATGGGGACATATTTAGGGAAATAAAAAAGGCCATAACCAATTAGAAAAAGCCACTCAGCAGCGATGCCGAGTGGCTTGATTAGGTTATGATGACGTTCAGTACAGGTATGATCCAAAGCAAGCCAACCGTTGTAACTATCCAAACGGCATTTGCCAAATCGACATCTAATTGATATAAAGTTGGGGGTACAAGGGATAAAAACCCCGAAGGCATACTGGATAATATGAAGACTGTTTTTAATGCCAAGCCATCGTTGTATCGACCTAGTCCTAATAAATAAGCAATCAGAGTTACTAAAATTGGTGTGCAAATGCTCTTAATTATCGAGATCATAAGTGCGGGTACTAAGTATTTTTTTATTCTTGTGAGCTTTATATTGAGTCCAATTGTTATGAGCAACAAATACGTAGATATTGGTATAATTACTTGGTTGATATTTTTATAAAATTCAGGTCGTACCAATTGACTTAAGTTAAGCGTCATTCCAATCACGACACTTGAAATGGCAACTATAATAAAGATGTCTTTAAAGAGTCTTTTGAACAATGATCCCTTTTGATATTTCTCATCACTGTGCGCTCTCGCTATGGGAAAACCAATTCCGTAATATAGTAATTCTTCAAATAATTTATAAAGCGGAACCAATGCGAAACCTGATTCTCCTAGAAAAATAAAAGTTATTACACCACCGATATTTCCAATATTCGTGAACCCGCCAGAAATAGCCAAGGTCCCTTTTTGTGCCTTTGAAAATTTCATTTTATTTGCATACAGCCATGACAAGCCACCGCCCAAAAGTATGGCAATCATTCCTAGGAAAGGCAATAAAACTAACCCAATATCATCTAAGTTGACTTGCCAAAGTGCACCAATCAAAGCAATTGGATTTAAAATCAACAAAGCAATTTTCTGAATGGTCTTGATGAGTTTTTCTTTTGGTTCCTTAATAACTAACTGTAATAAATATCCGGTGACTAAGCCAAAAATAATAATGAAAAATGAATATAATAGTTTAATCATAGGTCACCTCCTAATTTATACCCAGTGTGGTACTCGATTTTCTTCTTTTGAGTCCAGTGCTTCTTTGGCATCATCCGTTTTTAAAAATTCAACAAGTGAGCCAACGGCATACTGCAACTGATTCTCCATTCTAAAGGCATTTGATTTATTATAAAGTTGTTTTGTGATTGAGATTGAAGTAGGGTTGCTGTTTGATATTTTTATTGCCATATCTTTTGCCTCATTTAAGACATTTTCTTTTTTAGCAATTTTGTTAACTAATCCAGCATGAAGTGCTTCTTCAGCGGATACTGGTTGGCCAAGGAGTGCCATTTGCATGGTTTTTTTAGCACTAAATACATTGGCAACGCTGATTAAGGCTATTGCTGGACAAAAGCCTCCAGTAATTTCAGGGATACCGAAGATCGCATCAGAACTGGAAACAGACAAATCACAAGCTTCAACGAGGCTAAGGCCGCCTCCAAGTGCAGGGCCATTTACAGCGGCAATAATAGGTATTGATACCCTTTTGATCAATGAGATAAGCTCTGAAAGAGTTTTCCCAAAATGAGCGATTTGTGATGAAGTCATCGTTCTGTAATCACCGAGTTCACCACCGCCACAGAAATAGTCACCTGAGCCTGTGAGAATGATGGCGCGACAATCCGCTTTTGAATCTGCAACTTTTATAGCGGATATTATTTCATCCATACAAGCAACGTTTAATTTGTTTTGATTTTCTGTGCGTTCAATTGAAATTATTTCTATATGTTCTTCAATAACAACGGAAATCGTTAAATAATCCTCTTGATTTACATTATACATTATACGTCCTACCTTTCAAATTTATATTACTAATATAATTTGATTCATTTGACCTGTCAAGCGAAGAAATGACTCTTTTTGAAATGTTTATAATAAGGATTGCTCAAAAAACATCGAAGGTATATAATACTTAAATATAATAGATGGGATGTCGTATGTAATGCATCTTAGCAAGGAGAGAAAAAATGAAATTCGAAAAAATAGGAAATGGGTCCGTTGTTGATGCCGTCTTGAAGCAAATTAAAGAATCTATAATGAATAATGAATTAAAACCAGGGGAAAAAATACATACAGAAGTCGAGCTGATAGAGCAACTGGGTGTTGGCAGAAATTCTGTGCGTGAAGCGATAAAGATGTTGGTAGCACTTGGTGTTTTGGAAGTTAGAAGGGGACAAGGGACTTTTGTCGCCACGACGATTAAACCAACTTTTTTAGACCCTCTAGTGTTTAGTTTGATTATTGAACCTAAGTCTAATGAAAATCTGTACGAACTCAGATATTTGTTTGATTCAATGGTGATTTATAATGTGCTGACAAAAGCAACCGCAGAAGATTGTTTAAAATTGGAAAATTGTATTCTAGAAGCTAAAAAAGTATATGAAACGCATTTGAGAGATGAAGATTATGATTTTTTTGTGGAAAAAGATATAGCATTTCATGAAACGCTTTTGGAACTTACGGATAATCCGTTAATTATTCGAATTGGTCAAACGATTCTTGGCTTGTTTCCAGAATATATTAAAAGATCGATTATGCAAGTGCATGGCATTGAAAGAAGTATCAAGAACCATTCAGATATCTTAGCGATAATTAGAGATAAAGACACTCAAAAGGTCATGGAGATCACTGAAAAATCATTGGCTGAGTGGAAAGATGAATGGAAAACCGATTAGACTTTCTAGAAAATTTTATTTTTTATGTATTTTATGTATTGACAGAAAAACAATCATCGCCTACAATAAAAACATACTACATCCTACGTATTTTTCGCAGTAATAATGACATTCGATTAATGCGTTTTTCTTTAGCTCGAATACATCCTACGTAGGACGAATAAGGCGGTAAACTATGGAAACTAATAAAGTGCAATTTCTAGAAGAAAAGGCAATTGAGTTACGCAGTACGATTTTGACGATGATTCATGAAGCAGGCTCAGGTCACCCAGGGGGTTCATTGTCAGCAGCAGATTATGTGACGGCACTCTATTTTGATGAAATGAACATAGATCCACAAAGTCCCAAAATGTATGATCGCGATCGATTTATTTTATCAAAAGGGCATGCGTGTCCAGTATGGTACTCGGTGTTGGCATTAAAAGGATATTTCGATTATGAAATTATCCATACACTAAGGAAAATGGGGTCAATCCTTCAAGGACATCCAGACATGAACAAAGTGCCTGGGATTGATATGACCACTGGATCTTTAGGTCAAGGTTTGTCTATTGGTGTTGGGATGGCCATCGGCCTAAAAAGAGATGGCATTGCATCAAGGGTTTTTGTTGCTATGGGTGATGGTGAGATACAAGAAGGTCAAGTTTGGGAAGCTGCTGAAACAGCTGCTAAATATAAACTGGACAAATTGATTGCAATTATCGACAATAACAGAATTCAAAATGACGGATTTACCGAAGATATTATGCCGCTTCAAAATATAGAGGCCAAATGGTTGGCATTTGGATGGCATGTGATAACGTGCGATGGACATGATATGGCCGATATCTTAAGAGCATTTGAAGAGATGAAGACGATTAGTAATCAACCGATTTGTATCGTTGCCAATACCACAAAAGGCAATGGTGTTTCTTTTATGGAAAATGTGCCAGCATGGCATGGTGTTGCCCCAAATAAAGAAGAATATGCCAAGGCAATGGAAGACGTAAAAGGAGGACTGAAATAATGGAAGGAAAAGCCACCAGAGAGGCATATGGAGATGTGATCGTTGAAATCGCAAAAACAAATCCTGCCCTTTATGTGATTGACTGTGACATTGGCAAATCAATGAAAACAGTTGAGTTCCAAAAGCAATTTCCCAATCAACATATCAACGTGGGTATTGCAGAACAAAATGCTGCAGGGGTTGCCGCAGGACTATCCACACTAGGAAAAATTCCTATTGTAAGTACGTATGCAGTGTTTGGAAGCATGAGAATTTTAGAACAAATTAGAACGTCAGTATGTTATGCAGAACAAAATGTTAAAATTTGTTGTAGCCATGGCGGTCTTACGCCAGCCAGTGACGGACCAACCCATCAAGCCATTGAAGATATGGGCATCTATCGAACGATTCCCAATATGACGGTGGTAATGCCTGCAGATTATGCATCTTGCAAAGCATTGATGCGCAAAACAATTGACTATTATGGACCGGTCTATATACGATTTACTAGAGATGCATTGCCATTTTTTTACAGTGAAGATGAAACTTTTGAACTCGGTAAAGGTAAAGTGATACAAGAAGGCACAGACATTACGCTGATCAGCAATGGCGATATGCTACACGAAGCACTTAAAGCGGTAAAAATATTAGAAGCAGAAGGTGTGTCAGTCGGGTTAATCGATATGCATACAATTAAGCCACTGGATGTAGATTTAATCAAGAAAACTTTAGGTGTTACTAAAAAAATGATTACGATTGAAGATCATAACATATATAATGGCCTAGGAAGCGCCGTCGCTGAAGTGATTGCGCAACAAGGTGAAGGAATCCTTAGAATCGTGGGCATACGCGATCGGTTTGGTGAAAGTGGGCCTTACCATGATCTATTGCATAAATTCAACATGGATGCAGAATATGTGGTAAAAGTTGCGCATGAATTATTATTTGAGGAGACCGTAAAATGAAGAAAAAACTATATCTAATTCACACGATCAATCAATTTATGGACATGATTTACAACCCATTTGCAAAATCTTTTTTGGAAGCCCATGCAGATGAACTAGAGATTTTTAATATCTGTGATGATAGTTTGCTGCCGGAAACAAGAGCAGCAGGTCATTTGACAAACAGTGTTGCAAAACGCATCATGCATTACGCACTAGCTGCAGAGTCAAACGGCGCAGATTGTATCATGGTAACTTGTAC
>JBBRVO010000122.1:0-6294 GCA_038246775.1 Peptostreptococcales bacterium
CGAATTAATGAACTGTTCTTTTAACACCCAAGCTTTAAATGGTTTATCTGCCTCTTCAGAAATACCCATTTCGGAGTAAAAAATATCTTCACGTTGATTGTCGGTTGTGTTTTCTTCAGGCAACAAATATGTAATTGTATTTGTATCGTCAACAAAAACCATATTGGTGCCAAAACTTCCATACCATAACACAGAGTCATCATATTTTCCAATATTGGGAATAAAATTAAAATTGTTTGTCAATGATTCATATTCAATTTTGCTCTCTTGTTGATTTTCTAAAGCCTCAAGACCTTTTTCAACTTTTTCACTTTTAAAATTCTCATAACTATCGTTTCCCAAACGATTAGAAAAAGTAATTGGGAAACTTGTAAATAACATCGAAAAACACAGAAAAATACTTAATACTTTACCACCTGTGGTTTTCATCATGAATCCTCCATATATTGTATTTTTACAATATAATTTTATTATTAAAAGGCAAAGTTTTACATTACTAGAAGTCACTATTTTTAGGGACCTTAGTCCTTAAAATATTGGATTGAACTGGCTGAACAAATTGGTTTAGATCACATTTTCAGTAGATGTTCATATTCAGCGGCGTATGTGATTAAATAGCATAATTGTAAAAATAGACAAAACAATGCCAGACACTTTATCAATGTCTGGCACACGTTTACTCAATATTGATTGTCACATTACAAAGTTTTCTTTATATACCTTACGTTCTTTCCTTGTCCAAATCGATTAATTATCGATTTATCTAAGAGTTGCTTAAGTAATTTTACTGCCATAGTTTGAGAAATAGAAAGTTCCTTTTCCACGTCAGTTCTACTAATCGTTTCAGTTTTATCGAACATTGATATGGTAACCTTTTCTTTTTCATTTAATGATGTTACATCATTATTTTTTCGACTAGAAATCGTAGCATTGGGCAATGTAATCTTAAAAGCATTACTTGAAATTTCAATGATCGGTTTGAGTCCAAATCGCTCATAACTCTCAATCGTTTTAAGAATACCAGTTCCGTAAGCTTCAAATAGTATGCTGACATTGTTCGGACAAAAGGAGGCATAAATTTGAATATAATCCAGAATCATCTATGATATGTAGCGTTTTTATTTGAGAATCTTCAAGCTTAATAGAAGCCTCATTAAATTCTTTTTTAAGTGTGTTAAAAACCAGTTCTTGATTTAATGACCTCAGGTCTTCAAAATTTTCACCATCGGAATCTTTGATCATTTTTGGATTGTTGAATCTGTAGCAGGTACTGAGGATGCGCCTTGTCTAACATATACACCCGATGGGCGCAAATCTTTATCCGGATTTTCAATGCCTACAATGTTGCCATTATCATCAATGCCAATATAAATTTTGCCCCCATTTGTGTTTACAAAAGCAACAATTGTTTTGTTGATTTCTTTAGTATATTGCCTTTAAAATTCAACATTCAAACCTTCCTTTATCATGTACTCACCTTCTAACACCTTTCTAACACTATTCTATCACCTTCTAACACTATACTAATACTATTTGATAGTATCAGCAACACGTTTACTCATTATTGATTGACACACCCAAAACTCTCTTCGCGTACCGCACTTCATTCTGACCAAATTTCTCGAGCCATTTCACTTGATCCGTCGCTGCAAAGCCGTTTTTCTCGTAAAATTTGCGACTCGAATGGTTGTTTTCAAGTACCCATAGCCTAATCTCAGATTGACTTTGCGATGCCGCAATCTTTTCCGCTTCTTTTATGAGCTTCGAACCGATGCCATGGCCTTTAAAGTATGGTTCCACGTAGATCGCAACCAATTCCCCTACATCTTCCCCTTCTATTTCCTCTGTGCATTTTTCAAGTCGCATGAACCCTTTGACGATGCCATTTTCTTCATAAACATAAAAACCATGATCCGCTTCCAATGTCGAACATAGGGTTTTGTGGCGTTTCACGACGCTCATGTCCTTGTACAAAGCTTCTTCACCGAGAAAATCGATGTATGCGGTTCGCCAGCCATAAATGATGATTTCGCAGATTCTCTCTGCATCTGATAGTTGTGCTTTCCTGACCATTTCACTCATTATATTCGCTCCCTATTTACATGATCACACCCTTATCAATCCTCATAGCCACCGTCTTAACGCTATTCACATGCTGACAGATCTTCAAATTACCACATAAACACAGTCTCACAGCCGCATCATTTTCACTCATGTTCAGCTCTTGGATCATATAATCGAGCATGTGCCTTGAGGCATTTTGTGAGGCTTCTTCTAGTGTACTTCCGAGACCGATAATCTCGATAAAGTCTTCGGTCTCAAGGATGGGTGCTGCGATACGCCTGCCTATTAAAACAGTCACTCTGATGGTGACCATTCCTTCAATTTCCAGCCCACACTCGCCGATTTCGCCATCGCCCATTAGTGCGTGCAAATCGCCAATCGCCAATAATCCGCCTTCCGTAAACACAGGTAAATAAAGCGTGCTGCCCTTACATATATCGTTGCAGTCGAGATTGCCACCGTGGATACCTGGTAAACCCGTGGACAATGCCCCTTCGGTCGCAACACCAATCACACCGATCATCGGTCTTGTTGGAACGTCCACATTATTTGATAGCTTAACGACTCCATTTTGCACTTTTATCCGGTTGATCGTAAATTTCTCAAAATAGTTCTCAAAGAGCGCGTTTACAGGACCAGTAACAAATATCCCAACATCGCCTACTTCAATATCCAAGATCTCGATCTTTAATGTATCACCTTCCTTTCAATCGCAAATGTAAAGCGGACCCGTCGCAGGATTTGTGTTCTTAAGTAAGTCTACTTCAAACTCAGTGCCTTCTGGAATCAACACATTGCTGAAACAGTCCATCGTTTCAAATTTTACGGTGTCCCCTGAATGGCAATATTGCGCTGGTGCATTGGATATGGACATTTTAAAAATGTGATTTGCCTTATCTATTTTTATCATGATTGCCTCACTATCATCCATTATATTCACCGCTTTTTCAGAGCCTCATTCAGAAATATCAAACGTAAAGTGAACCACATCAGCCGGTTCGCCACCAAGGTTTTTATAAAACGCGATCGCATGGTCATCGATAACATCCGCTTGAACATACATATCCCTGATGCCATGCTGTGTACAAAACGTCTTAAGTTCAGAAACAAGCTTTGATCCAATGCCTTTACGTTGATAGGCGTTTGCTACTGCCATATCATATAGGTACATGGTTGAACCCACATAACCGTACATTTTTAGCGCATAGCCAGTTAACCCACCGACCACTTGGTTCTCACTTAAAGCCACGAAACAAACAAAATCGGGTTTTGTTAAGAGGCTTTTGATATTTTCAACATTGACATAATCCAAATCTGACTTTTCGAATTCAACGTTAAATAGCTTGACTAGCTCTTCAAATAAAGACGCATCGCCAGCTTGTAATCGCTTAAATAAAATAGAATTTGCACTTGTATTTGTATCCATATCAAAACCTCCTTAGAATATGATTGAGTAACAACTATTGTTTAAGCAAATATGAAAGCACCTGATAAGAAATCAACGCCCTGTTATTATAAAGATCAATTAAACCCTCTTTGTGATTCGCAAAAATGCCATGTTGAAGCATCGCAGCAGTAAAACCTCTTTCATTTGCACCATTATAAGTTGCGAGTACGCAATACTCAGCCGCACTGCCGCATATCACAACAAAGTCCACATCAAGCTTTTTGAGGATTGCCTCAAGTTCTGTTTGCCAAAATGAATTGCTAAACGTCTTGAGAACTTCTATATCATTGTCATTTGCATTTAACTCTTTTACACTCATGTAAGCTTCACCGTCGCCCTCTTCAATATCCCTGACGACGATCACAGGTTTTCCCGCATTTCTAAACAATTCTGCTGTGGCATTGATGTACTCAAAGGTTTCTTTGTAAGACTTCTCTTCACGTCTGCTTCCAATAAACGCTTCTTGAACATCAATAATGATTAATGCACTTTTCATAATTTTACCTCCGTAAAATCGAATGACTTCATTTTTAAAGCGCCATCCAATCTCGATAAAAGGATCAAATCCCAAATTTAGACTTGCGGTATGAAATCCGATAAAGCCTAAAAAGGCACCTGTCTCCTTAAGCTCAACCGCAAATAGGCCATATCCTAAAAGTTTCATGTTATCTTTGATTCTCTCGACAAATGCATCTGTATCGTCATGTGTTAAAGTGCTCGGAAAATATGCCATGACGATGGGGTCTGCATTCATTCTGCGGAATTCAGGTAAGTCGTCTTATTTCCAGTCCCTAAAAATCAATCGCTCTGATTCAAAATAAACCACTAAAGCTTCACCGCCTGAAGTGAAACAATCTTCTTGCCACCTGCAACAATCTGTTTGCCAACTTCATTGAATCCGTATTTTTCATGAAAGCTTAAAGACCCAGGATTTGGAGGATCAATGTCAATCTCAGCTGTTACAAACGGAAAATTGTTTTGCTTAGCATACTCGAAAACAGATTTGTATAGCATGCTGCCAAGGCCTTTTCCATTCATTTTAACCGATACAACGACTCGGTCGATGTATAAGAAACGCTCATAATGCTTAGCAAACCATAAATAGTTGATGCTATCATAGTCTTTTCCTTCTGTGATCGTGAGGACAAATGCTTCCACTTCACCATCCACTTCCACAACTTCAAAAACTTCAGACTTAGATACTAAATGTTCAAGTTTCTCCATATTTAGTGGGGATAAAAAATGTACGGATTCATCATTGAGTTCTAAAATCCTATTCAAATCTTTGTTTTCAGCTTTTCTTAAAATCGTCATCATCGTATTGCTCCTCTGCCATCTATGTCTTTGATTGGGAATTTATGCTATTCCATTTATACACATTATAACAAAAAATAATCAAGGGAACAAATTGCTTGCCCCCCCTAAATAAAGTTATAATATAAGTATCCTTGCAAAGGCATTTGTGAAATGGATTTTCAACATATATTATTGCATAATGAAATATTTTTGTTGGCATTATCATTTAATACCGTATAATTAAAGTAACGAAAGAAGGTGATAAAGTGAGTAATTTTGGCCTAAGTTTGAAACGTATTAGAAGAAAACAAAATATTACACAAAAGCAGCTTGCTGCTGCGCTCAGTCTTTCACAATCAGCAATTGCCAATTATGAAAACAACATTAGATTTCCGGGTGAGCTTCAATTGAGGCAGCTTTCTGAAACTTTAAATGTCAGTGTCGATTACCTTCTAGATATTCAATCTACAATTGAGCCCAATGATGGTCAGGAACAAAATGATGTGGCTGTTTTAAATGATGCCCAGCTTGAAGCTTTGCATTTACAACTCATTGATCTGCTTTTAGCAGGTGATGAAACGACCTCAACTGACTTAGTCATGACTGCCTATCATCAAGGCAATGTGACACTAAGACTTATCGAACGTGTCTATATCCCCATACTAAAGACAACTGGTCTACTCTGGCAAAAGGGTGAGATATCCATTGCTAGTGAACACTTTATCTCAAATTTAATTGACCGTTGGTTAGCCATGACCAGTCCTGAGACACAGTCGGCCAAAAAGTCATTCTCTGCTGTTTTTATTGTGCCAAATGGAGAAGAACACGTGCTAATCCTAAAGATGATCAAGGAGTACTTTAGACTAAATAATTGGAAGACATACTTTCTTGGAAATAGCATCCCATTCTCAAGTTTAAATGCTTTTATTGCATTAAATAAAATAAATCTCGTCGTCATGTCTGTATCCATAACATCACATTTGAACAGCTCAGAAGACTTGATTCAATCACTAAAAATGCAAAATATGAGACACAATCCCAAACTACTGATTGGCGGACGCGCTATTGAAGATGCTGAACATGCAATAAATAGGTTGAAAGCGGATTACTATGGCTCAAATATATCAGAGTTAAATGCACTGATAGGCCTAATCGAAGCTCAAACTAATGATTTATAAGAAAAAAGGGTCCGTTATTTATTTAGTTTATTGCACTAGATAAATAACAGACCCGTTTTTCAATGCCGATATCTACAATTATGATTGTACCTTATGGTTGCATTGCTCCAAATAAGACGAGCCATGCTAAAATTGATTTTGCGACTAAACTTAAAGTAATATAAAACTTTTCACCGTAGATATAATCTTTCCATTTGCCAATTTTCATATATTGTAACACCATGTTTACTGGGAATGTATTAAAGGCTACGAAGTAAGTACCCACGATGGCCCATACAAACCAAGGCACCATATCGAAATTTCCATTGC
>JBBRVO010000123.1:0-6234 GCA_038246775.1 Peptostreptococcales bacterium
ATAATTTATGTACCATCCATACAACTTTTCAAGGAGGGCAATTATGTTTTTAGAGAATTTTGATCCACTAAAAGATGCAATGATTCAAATTATGGACAAAGACGGTAACATCGTCAAACCGGAATGGATGCCGGAAATATCCAACGAGGACTTGATTAGAATCTACAAGACAATGCGACTTAGCAGGATTATTGACGAAAAGACACTTCAATATCAAAGGCAGGGACGTATGCTGACGTATGCGCCAAATCTCGGCCAGGAAGCCACTCAGGTTGCTTCTATCGCGGCTGCCAGACAAACGGACTGGGTGGCACCATCGTTTAGAGAACTGGGTATTTGGCTCTATAAAGGTGCCCCTCTAAAAAGTATATTTTTGTATTGGTTTGGCAATGAAATGGGCATGCATATGCCTGAAGAAGTGCGTATATTGCCGGTCAGTATACCGATTGCCTCCCAAATGCAACATGCCACAGGGCTTGCCTTTGCGGCGCGCTATAGAGGGCTCGATGATATTGCCATCGCCTATGTCGGAGATGGTGGTACTTCACAAGGTGATTTTCATGAGGCGATGAACTTTGCCGCCGTACAAAGCTTACCAAACGTTTTCATCGTTCAAAATAATCAATTTGCCATCTCTACAAGACGTAAAATTCAAACAAAGTCTAGCACCATTGCCCAAAAGGCACTGGCTTATGGTATGCCTGGGATTCAAGTAGATGGAAACGACGTATTCGCCATGTATGCGGTGACAAAAGAAGCGGTAGAACGCGCACGTAGAGGGGATGGACCTACTTTGATAGAAGCCTATACCTTCCGAATGGGTGCACATACGACGTCTGACGATCCAACGGTCTATCGTGACGATTCTGAAGTGGACGCATGGAAAGATAAAGACCCTATTGACAGACTTAGAAAATATCTCATTGCACAAGGGTTATGGGATGAGAATCAAGAAGCGCAATATAGTGAAGAAAAAGAAAAATTTGTCAAAGAGACTTTTGAAGAGGTTGAAAAAACAGGATTGACTTCTCTTGAAGACACCTTTGATTACGTCTACGCACAAAAGACGCCGATCCTTGAAGCACAATATCAAGCGAAAAAGGCATTTTACGCAAAGGAGGGCAAATAAATGTTAGTACTCAATTTACTCGAAGCAGTAACAAATGCACTGGATGTCGCCATGGCAAATGATGCCAACGTCGTGGTTTTCGGCGAGGATGTCGGTGTAGAAGGTGGCGTATTCAGAGCCACAAAAGGCCTTCAAGAAAAATACGGCGAGGCGCGTTGCTTTGACAGCATTCTTGCTGAGTCATCTATCATAGGTTCTGGTATTGGTATGGCAATCAACGGTCTTAAGCCGGTGGTGGAAATTCAATTTTCAGGGTTCATGTTCCCGGGCTACAACCAGATTGTCACACATGCTGCGCGTATGCGCAACCGTTCAAGAGGCCTCTACACGGTGCCTATGGTTATCCGTATGCCATACGGCGGCGGCGTTAGAGCACTTGAGCACCATTCAGAAAGTCTCGAAGTACTCTTTGCACATACAGCTGGTCTTAAAATCGTTGTGCCATCTACCCCCTATGATGCCAAAGGGTTATTGCTAGCGGCGATCGCAGATCCAGACCCCGTCATTTTCATGGAGCCAAAGCGGGAATACCGTGCCTTTAAACAGGAAGTGCCAGAAGAATATTATACGATACCGATTGGCAAGGCTAAGGTGGTGCAAGAGGGCAAAGACATTACCGTCGTCGCATGGGGCGCTATGGTCCGCGAAACGCAAAAGGCCGTCAAAATACTTGAAGAACAAGGTTTCAGCGTCGAACTCATCGACCTTAGAACGATCTCACCAATTGACAAAGAAACGATCATCAATTCTGTTCAAAAGACGGGCCGTTTTGCTGTGGTTCATGAAGCCGCTACGAGTTATGGACCTGGTGCAGAGCTGATCACAACAGTGAATGAAGGGGCTTTCCTTTATCTCGAAGCACCGCCAAAACGCATCGCGAGCAATGACACTATTGTACCGCTACCTAAAGGGGAACATCACTATGTGCCTGAAGTCGACTACATCGCCAGCCAACTTAAGTCGGTACTTGAATTCTAGGAGGTAAACGTATGTTTCATGTAAGATTTGCAGACATCGGTGAAGGCATCCATGAAGGGGTGCTACTCAAATTATTTTTCAATGAAGGCGATGCCGTCAAAGACGGAGACTCGCTATTTACACTAGAAACCGATAAGGTCAATGCAGAAATTCCATCCCCAGTGACGGGGATTTTAAAGGCCAATAAATTTAAAGTTGGGGCAAAAGTCCACGTTGGTGACGTCATCGTCATCGTGGATGACGGCATGCCCGGTGCACGTTCCAATATGCCCGGAGAACCGCTCATTGAAGAAGGCGAAGGGCTTATTGCGCAAGCACAAACGACAGAACCTTCTCAGGAACCAACTGCGGCGAAAGAACCGGCGGTTGATTCAGTACAAATGGCTTCCGTCGAAGAAAAAGGCAGCACAGCAGTCGTCGGACAGATCGAAGTTTCTTCCAATATGATTCCTTCTAGCGGAGAAGGCATGGCAGTTGCAAAAGTAACCGAGGTTGGTGCAAGGGTTCTAGCCACACCCGTTGCCAGAAACATGGCCAAAGACCTTGGCGTGGATATTCACAAAATTGTAGGCACTGGCCCACAAGGGCGTATCATGAAAGCGGACATTGCGGAAGCGGCAAAACTCGCAGCAATCGGGACAACAGGTGCCGCAACAAGTGCCACAACAAACCACTCAGACAATACATCGATGGCTGAAAAAACTTATAGTAGTGTAGCAAATTATGGGAAACACGCCGTTCCGATCCTAGACCGTTCGCAGCGCGTGCCAATGTCAATGCACCGAAAAGCCATCGCAAACAATATGACGCTCTCCAAATTCACGATTCCACATACAGCTGTGATGGATGAAATCGATGTGACCGATCTTGTGACATTAAGAACGTCTTCAAAAGCGTTAGCGGCAGAAGATGGCATAAAACTCACCTATCTCGCCTTCTTCATAAAAGCAGTGGTTTCTGGACTTAAGCAATATCCTGGCATGAATGCGTCACTTGATGAAGTGGCTGAAGAAATCGTATACAAGCATTTCTACAATATTGGGCTGGCTGTAGATACACCGGAAGGGCTGACTGTACCCGTTATCAAAGACGCCGACGGAAAAGGCATTTTCGAACTTGCAAAGGTCATAGAGGACCTTAGTGAACGTGCCCATTCCAAAACGCTTAAACTCGACGATTTGTCGGGGGGCACTTTTACAATCACAAATTATGGATCGGTAGGCGCAAGTTTTGGCGTTCCAGTCATCAAGCATCCTGAAGCGGGCATTCTCGGCGTGGGTTCAATTGTGAAGAAACCAGTGGTTATAGACGATGCCATCGTGATCAGATCTATTTTGCCAGTGTCTCTTTCGTTTGACCACAGAATCATCGATGGTGCAGACGCAGGGCGATTTATCGGCCATATCAAAAGACTCCTTTCAAACCCGAATCTTCTTTTGATGCAGTAAGGAGGAAACCATGAAAGATTATGACATCATCGTGATAGGCGGCGGACCGGGCGGTTACGTCGCCGCTATCAAAGCGTCACAGCTCGGATCAAAAGTAGCGCTAGTGGAAGGAGACCGAATCGGGGGTGTTTGCCTCAACTACGGTTGTATTCCCACAAAGACGCTTCTTCGTAGCGCAAAGCTCTACCAGGATTTGTTGCAAGCTGAATCTTTTGGCATTGACATCGATATTCCTGGCAATGTACATGTGAATTGGGGCAATCTCATGAAGCGTAAAGATGCCGTCGTTAGCAAGATCGTCGGTGGGGTGGAGCAATTGGTTAAACTCAACAAGATCGACGTTTTTTCCGGATATGGACGTGCTATTGATGCAAACACGGTGGATGTAGAGGGAGAGGTACTTAGGGCTAAGCATTTAATTTTAGCCACGGGCTCCCATGTCATGGTACCGGAGATTGAAGGCTTAAAAGCCGCTACAGATCAAGGCATTGTCATAGATAGCACCGGTGCCATCAAACTTGAAAAGCAGCCAGAGTCTATCACCATATTGGGCGGAGGCGTCATTTCAATAGAATTTGCAACGCTTTTTAACAATCTTGGTACAAAAGTGACTATTATTCAACGCTCGGATGTCATCCTCAAGATGCTCGATGGCGATGTGCGCAGTACCATTCAGAAGCATCTAATTAGTACGGGCGTCGATATTCTCTTAAATGCACAGGTTACAAAAGTAGATGGTAACACGGTCCATTATACAGTGGATGGTGAAAGCAAGACGGTTACATCGGACAAAATTCTCTCCAGCCTTGGTCGCGTACCAAATCTCAAAGGGTTTGAAGCCCTCAATCTCAAGGTGGACAAAAGAGGTGTCGTCGTGGACAGTCACATGGAGACCAGCGTCAAAGGCGTGTACGCCATAGGGGATATGTGCGGTAAAATGATGTTGGCGCATGTGGCTTCCGCAGAAGGCATCGTCGCAGCCGAAGCGATTCACGGGTCACAAAGTGTCATTGACTATAACAAAGTGCCAGCGTGTATCTACAGTTTCCCAGAAGTCGGTGTCATCGGCTATTCTGAGGAGGCGGCTATTTTAGCAGGATACGACGTGGGAACGAGCATGTTTCCACTGACGGCAAATGGTAAAGCAGTGGCGGAAGGTGAGACGACGGGTTTTGTCAAAATCGTACACGACAAGAAATACGGTGAAGTCATCGGCGTGCACATCGTCGCCTCACATGCGACGGATATGATCGCAGAAGCGGCTATCACGATGGAACTAGAAGGTACCATTTACGACATCGCTAAAACGGTGCATCCGCATCCGACACTTTCAGAAATCGTCATGGAAGCCGCACATGGCGCTGTGGATAGACCAATACACCTGTTTAAAAAATAATAGCGTGGGGGAAAAAGAAATGAACGCTCCAGAAATTTTTACACTTTCTATGCCGCAGCTTGAAAAGTCGCGAATCATTCGCGTATGGACGCCATCGGACTATCAGTCGAGGTTAGACAAACACTATCCTGTGCTCTACATGCACGATGGACAAAACCTGTTTGACCGAGAAACAGCGGCTTATGGCGAAATATGGGATGTGCATACAGCCATCGAAGCCCTCATGGAAAATGGGGACTTTGGTGGTGCTATCGTGGTGGGTATAGACAATGCACCTGGGCTCGAACGGTTAGATGAATACTCACCATGGATAACGGAGCGCATTGACGATTTAAAAGAACTCGGTGAGTATGAGAGGGACTTTGGTGGTCAAGGCATAGAGTATGGCCAGTTTTTAGTTGACACACTGAAACCGTACATCGACAGCCATTACAGATCACTTCCAGATCGTGAAAATACTGGCGTTGCCGGCAGCTCTATGGGTGGTTTCATTTCTCTTTACCTAGGCGTCGCGTATCCAGAAATTTATAGTAAAATAGGTGCCTTCTCAACAGCGGTTTGGTTTGCTGACAAAGCACTTTTTAAACACGTGTCAAAGCTTAACCCAAACTATAAAACAAGGTGGTACCTGGATATTGGCACGGAAGAGACTAGCAATAAAAATATTGAAGGCTTCAACGCGCTTTATGTCGACGGCACTTTGGCAGTTGAAAAAAAACTTTTAGAACTTGGTGTTTTAAGAAAAGATGTCAAGGTCGTCATCGAAGAAGGCGCAACACACTTTGAAACAGCTTGGGCGAGACGCTTTCCTGAAGCTTTAAGATGGCTCTTTGAAAATAGCTTTTGAAAATGTAAGAATTAATAGTGATTTAATGGGTATGAAGTGCGTAATAACCTTATAATTGGAGGGTATTCGTGCAAAAAAAACTCGGACCCGTAATAATTTACCTTATAGCCGTGGTAATCTTAGCACTTGGTGTTCACAGTGTTTTTATGAGCACGGTCTATGACGGCCCCGTCGCAAATGAATCAGATAGCGGCAATATTAGTAACGCGGAGAAGGTTGAAGGTGGAACTGTGCAACTCAGCTCATTTGTTGTGCTTGAAAGCAACACAGAAACCCTTCAAAATCCCAATAGCGTCATCTATCGTTACCGATATTGGATGATAGGAATCGGTCTCGTTATGATTTTTGGTACACTTTGGATTGCAGCGCTCAATTACCTAGTTGCGTCAAAGACAAAAGCACTCATAGAAGCAAATGAACAGTTGAGCCATTCTCA
>JBBRVO010000124.1:0-6204 GCA_038246775.1 Peptostreptococcales bacterium
CCAAAAGAAAATGGGAAGTATATGCTAGATTTGAAAACAGCCAATAAAATCCTCTTTAAAAAAAATGGCGTTCTTGAGGCACATATTGAAATCAATCAAGACTGCACCATCTGTGATGCACATTTATATCACTCACATAGACGTACTGGATATCCACGTGGGACAATGAGTGCCTTTATTCAGCTCAAATAAAAAAGTTGTAATTAAACCGAGGGTGTATTACAATTAAATATTGACTGGCCAATTTTGTTCAGTTGTACTTTTTTATGTTTAAGTGTCAAGAAAGGGACGAACATGAACCGCATTAAAACCGTTGATAAGGGTTCGATTGCTGAAGAACTCGAAATTGAAGTCGGCGATATTCTACTTTCGATCAATGATCAACCAGTTGTCGACATTATTGATTATATGTTTCTAACAAATGATGAGACAATAGAAATTGAAATACAAAAACCCGATGGCGAAATTTGGGCGATTGAGATAGATAAAGATTATGATGAATCACTGGGGATCGTATTTGAAAACCCAATCATTGATGAAGCCAAACGTTGTACAAACAACTGCGTCTTTTGTTTTGTTGATCAGTTGCCTAAGGGGATGAGAGAATCGCTGTATTTTAAAGATGACGATTCGCGCCTTTCTTTTTTACAAGGCAATTTTGTGACTTTGACCAATTTGAAGGACGCTGACATCGACCGAATCATAAGATATAGAATCAGTCCAATCAACGTATCGGTGCATACGACCGATCCGGAGCTACGTGTCAAGATGTTAGGCAATCGATTTGCAGGCAATATTCTCGAACGGCTTAAGCAACTCATTGATGGTGGGATTACGGTTAACGTACAGATCGTTCTATGTCCAGGTTATAATGACGGCGATGCCCTCAAACGCACACTTGGTGATCTCGTTGCGTTTCATCCTATGCTTAACAGCATCGCCATCGTACCGATAGGACTTACCAAACATCGCGACGGTCTTATTGAGATGCATGGCTTTGATGAAGTGACGGCAAAAGCGACCATAAAGATCGTTCACGATTTTCAAAAGGATGCACTCAAAAAAATGAAAACACGATTTGCCTTTTTGGCAGATGAGTTTTATATATTGGCAAAACTGGATTTCCCTTTAGATGAAACCTACGAAAGTTATATTCAACTGGAAGATGGGGTAGGCATGATTCGAAAACTCGTCACCGAGATTGAAGCACTGCTTGCCAAACCAGAAAAGGGAGATGGCATACAAAGACGCGTTACAATGATCACAGGTACTGCAGCCGCACCGTACCTTGAAATTTTAGCCAAACGCATACATTCGGTTTATCCGAATATTGAAATTGAAATTGTTCCAATCGTCAATCACTTTTTTGGAGAAAAAATCACAGTAGCAGGCTTAATAACAGGCCAAGATATCGTTGAACAAACCAAAGATTTGAAAGTGACGGGTAAGAACAGTCTGGTTCTGCTTCCAAGTGCCATGTTTAGGGCAAATGAAGAAGTTTTGTTGGATGATATGACGCGCTTTGAACTTGAAGCGCATTTTGGTGTAGCTGTTAAAAAAGTCGAACCGGAAGGCAAGCAGCTCATGTGGCATTTATTATATGGAGGCACAAATGTATAGAAAACCCATAGTGGCGGTCGTCGGACGACCAAATGTTGGCAAATCAACTTTTTTTAATAGAATTGCCGGATCTAGAATATCCATCGTTGAAGACACACCAGGCGTAACACGCGATAGAATTTATGCGGATTGCGAATGGCTGACCCATAAATTTATCATGATTGACACAGGCGGTATTGAGCCTTCTTCAACAGATGTGATCTTATCACAAATGAGAGATCAAGCTCAAATTGCCATTGACACGGCGGACGTTATCGTCTTTGTTTGTGATGGTAAAGCGAGCTTTACATCAGCGGATGAAGAAATCTCATTAATGCTAAGACGATCAAAGAAACCGGTGATTTTGGTTCTTAACAAAATAGATCAGTTTAAGCAACCCGATCACTTTTACGATTATTTTTCCCTTGGTCTTGGCGAACCTGTTATGATTTCATCTGTAAATGCAATGGGTCTTGGCGATTTGCTTGACGACATCTGCAAATTATTTCCACCAAATGACGCATTAGAAGAAGACGATGAGACTATTAAGATTTGTCTCATCGGTAAGCCAAATGTTGGAAAATCTTCTATGGTCAATAAAATAATTGGAGAAAATAGAGTCATCGTGTCTGAAATTGCCGGAACCACACGCGACGCTATTGATACGCCATTTGAGTACAACAATCAAAAGTTCGTGCTCATTGATACCGCAGGTTTAAGACGTCAATCAAAAGTCAACGAGAATATTGAAAAGTATAGTGTCATCAGAACCCTTACTGCGATTGAACGTTCAGATGTTTGTTTTATTTTGATTGATGCATCTGAAGGCATCACGGAACAGGATAAAAAAGTGGCTGGGTATGCCCACGAAGCGGGGAAAGCATCAATTTTCGTCGTCAACAAATGGGACTTGATCGAGAAAGACAACGATACATTCAACGAATTTAAAAAGCGTATCCGAGAGGAATTCCCGTTTATGGCCTACGCACCATCGATGTTCGTTTCTGCTGTAACCGGTCAGCGCATTATGCAACTTCTTGAACAAGCTGTTTACGTGTCTAACAACAATGCCCTTAGAATCTCAACGGGTGTTTTGAATGATATTATCAATGAGGCAATCGCACTCAATCAAGTACCATCTGACAAAGGCAAGCGACTTAAAATCTATTATGCGACCCAAGTATCGGTTAAACCGCCTACTTTTGTGTTGTTTGTAAATATTGCAGATTTGGCGCATTTCTCTTATGTGCGCTATTTAGAAAATCAGATACGCAAGAACTTTAACTATGAAGGTACGCCAATTGTGTTTAAAGTTAAAGCGCGTGGCGAAGATTAGACACGCCAAGTGTCAAAGACACAGGTCAACTCTGTGTCTTTTTTCTAAGATGGATTAGAGCGTCTTTAGTGTCTCTGAGGATGGTCTAGAGGCTCAGAATATGGTATAATGACCATTGGAGTCTAATAATGTGAGGCATCAAGGAGGTAGAATTTGAAAATAACAGTTATTGCAGCAGGAAGCTGGGGAACTGCACTTTCAATGGTTTTAAATGAAAACGGTCACGACGTCAAAGTATGGGCTAGGGGCAGTGAACAAATCGACGCAATCAATCGAACACACAGAAATGAGAAGTATTTACCTGAAATTGAAATTTCAGAGAACATAGAATTTACATCGGACAAAAAATATGCATTAAATGGTGCGGAACTCATTTTGTTTTCAGCACCTTCTCAACAATACAAATCAATTTTAATGGATTTTGTTTCTGAAGGTTTGTTGCCTGAATCAGCTATATTGGTCAATGTTTCCAAGGGTATTGATATGGATACCCTAGAAACGGTTTCGCAAATTACATCTAGAATTCTACCAACCGCTACATTTGTCGTCTTATCAGGCCCCTCACATGCAGAAGAAGTGGCACAAAAATTGCCAACAGCACTCGTATCCGCATCGAAATCACGAGAGGCAGCTGAACTGGTCCAAGATCTATTTTCTAACGATTATATCCGCGTCTATACGAATCCAGATGTAATCGGCGTTGAAATCAGTGGCGCGCTGAAGAATATTATCGCACTTGGTGCGGGTATCAGCGACGGACTCGGTTATGGCGATAACGCCAAAGCTGCACTTATCACGAGAGGTATTCGCGAAATTGCCATACTAGGCATGGCGATGGGCGCTGATCAAGAGACGTTTAAAGGACTTGCAGGTGTTGGCGACCTCATTGTAACCTGTACGAGCATGCATAGTAGAAACAGACGCTGTGGTATTTTGATTGGTCAGGGACATACATTGACTGAATCTATCGAGTCTGTGGGTATGGTGGTCGAAGGGGCGTATACCGTTAAGGCGGCATATGCGCTTAAGTCGAAATACGATTTGGAGCTCCCAATTACCACAGAACTCTACAAGGTACTTTATGAAGACAAAAGTGCAAGAGAAGCCGTGAACTATCTTATGACGCGTCAAAGAAAACATGAAATGGATGAGTATGCAACCCCTTTAGAAAATTGGGTTTAAACTAATGTGAGGTCAACTATGGCTAAAACTATTCGAAAAAAAAGGAGACCAAGATACGGCCGTATTGTATTTAGTTTGTCAATTTTCGGTCTCTTTATCTATTTTATAGTCAACTTGGGCCTTGACCTATTTTACAAAGAACAGTCGACCTATCTTGTAACGGTTGGCAATCTAAATATAGAAAATCAGTATGATGCTTTGGTACTTCGAAATGAAATGATCGTCGATACGAATTTAAGTGGAAAAATCACTTATTTTGCAAACGAAGGCGAAGTCATCGAAAAAAACCATCAAATTGCCGAGATTTTCAATGACGGAACTGAGTCTGTTACAACATTTGAAGCGACTGAACGCGAACTCAATCGCAAAAAAATTGAATTTGATTACAATTTGCTTGAATATGACATAACAACACTCAGAAATGAAATCTTATTTCAGATGTCTGCTAAGCATTATGATCAGATTCCCGTTTTAAAAGAAGAACTCGTTCAGAAGTTGGAACGCCTTGATAAATTACAGGAAGAAAATAAATTTCTATCAAACCGAACCGCCTCCTATTCGGAAAAAACGATTGGAGAAGGCATTTTGATGGAGGGGCAAAAACAGGCCATTTATGCGCCGGCAAGTGGAATTCTCACCTATAAAATAGACGGTTATGAGGACTTCTTGACTATTGATAACCTGTACAACATCAACTATGATGAGATTAGCAATTTTGCATTTGATGAAACGTCATTGGTCAGAAATTCGGTCAATGCGAAAGACAAACTTTTTAAAATTGTCGACAATGCAAACTACTTTATAGCGGCCATCGTATCCAATGATGAAATAGATACTTATAAAAATATTCAGAGCATTTCTGCAGTCATAGGTGACAAGACGCTAAAAGGCGAAGTGTACGACGTGTTTACCAACAAGGAAAATGCCGTTGCCATCATTCAGTTGAGAGAAGGCTTTGAAGGTTTTTTCAACCGCAGAGTCGTAAACTGCAGCATTGTCAGAGAAAATTATCGAGGGCTAAAAATTGCTATGACGTCCATTGTGAACAAAGAGGGTGTTATAGGGGTTTATGTTGTTGGTAAAGAACGTAAGCTTTCCTTTGTACCTGTTAAAATCTTAGGATACGACGACGCTTTTGCTATTGTCTACAATGAACAATTTTACGATGCCGCAGTTGGGATCGTCAGAAGTATAAAAGTTAATCAGGAAGTCGTCACCGATGCGAGCAAGTACAAACCTGGAGACAGAATAGATTCATGAGAGGTGAGAGTATGTCATATGATTACCTGAAAGAACAAATTGCTTTTGTAATACAGGCTATTGAAAGAGTCTGTGAAAAGATGAACATGCCTTCGAAAAAGGTCACATTACTTGGTGTCACAAAAACGTATGAACCAGATGTAATCAATGCATCTATAGCGTTTGGCATCACGGATATCGCCGAGAACAAAGTTCAGGAAATTATTAGAAAATACGATGCCGTTCAAAAGGGTGTTAAATGGCATCTTATTGGACATTTGCAGACAAATAAAGTAAAATATATAATTGACAAAGTGGATTTAATTCATTCTGTCGACAGTATTAAGCTTGCTGTAGAGATTGATTCAAGAGCGGGTAGAATTGGAAAAGTTCAAGATATTCTCATTCAAATTAACATCGCAGATGAAACTCAAAAATATGGCATATCTCCAGAAGCACTAGATGAACTTCTTGAACAAATTTCTGAACTTGCCAATATCAGAGTGCTCGGTCTTATGAACATCGCACCTCTTGTAGATGACCCTGAAAGTTTAAGAATTGATTTTAAAGCGATGAATGCTCTATATGAAAGACTTAAACATTGTGCATATGCCAATGTCGACGCACAAGTATTGTCGATGGGTATGTCCAATGATTATGATATTGCCATAGAAGAAGGTTCGAACATGGTAAGAATTGGAACAAAAATTTATGGCAAGAGACTATAACTATTTCCTAAGAGGAGGCCTATAAATGGGTGACAAATTTATTGACAAAATTAAATTTTTTTGGGGCGTCGATTCTCATGATGACGAAGATCACACTGAAGATTTTTACGAAGATATGAA
>JBBRVO010000125.1:0-6115 GCA_038246775.1 Peptostreptococcales bacterium
AAGTCGCCCAGCGTCATGTCTAATTCTATTATACCCATCAAATAGGATGCCTATCAGACAAATGCATGACACGAACTACACATTGCGTCATTTTATAAACACATTTTTAAAATGTTTTCTATATCTGCTTGATTCAGCTTAGTAAAGCCTTTAATTTCTGTGCCACCACATGCCTTTTGGGCCATATGTGTAAAATGTGTTTCATCAATATCAATTTCTGTTAAGGTACTTTGAAGTTCCAAGGTCTTAAATAAAAATGACGCTAACATTTCTATGCTTTTTATGCCCACCTCCATAGGTTCAAGTGATGGATCAATGCCAAATACATTTACACCAAACTGATAAAATTTTGAAGCGGTTGTCTCATCTAAGGTATAGGTCATCCAACGTGGCGTTAATATGGCGAGTCCAAGGCCATGTGTAATATCATAAATGGCCGAAAGTTCATGTTCAATCGGATGGCAGCTCCATGCTTGTCTCTTCCCACCCATTACAAACCCATTGATCGCCCAAGACGCGGTCCACATTAAGTTGGCTCTCGCTTCATAATTCGTGGGCTGTTCCATTGCAATTGGTGCAAATTTGATAATGGTTTTCATGAGGCCTTCCATAACGGTATCCAGCATATACAGATCTTGATCCATATTGAAATATACTTCAATAATATGACTTAACATGTCGGCTGCGCCACAGGCGGTTTGATATCGACTGACACTGTATGTGTTTGTAGGGTCCAAAAAAGATACTTTTGGTCGCATCACTGGAAACATGAGGCCAATTTTATCTTTCGTTTCAGGGTTGCTTATTACACCCGCGCTATCCATTTCTGAACCCGTAGCGGCCAATGTCAAAATATCGATAATGGGTAGACACTGTGTCACAGTTACCTTTTCAATAAGAATGTCCCATGCATCGCCATCATAAAAAGCGGCAGCACCTATAAATTTAGTGCAATCGATGACTGAGCCCCCACCAACGGCAAGGAGCACATCAATTTTTTCTTTCTTGCAGATGGCTGCACCTTGATTGACAGAAGCCACTTTAGGATTTGGTTCAATTCCTGACAGTTCAAATAACTTGAGCCCAGCCTTTTCGACTTCTACAACTACCTTGTCATAAAGCCCTGATTCTTTAATTGATCCACCGCCATATGTCAATAAAACGCGTTTGCCATACTTGCTCAATGCTTCACCTAAGTGTTCCAATTGGTTTTCACCAAAATAGACACGTGTGGGTATGTCATAAATAAAACCATTCATATCCGTCTCCTCTTGTTCTCAATAGATTCAAGCGACAAAGTTTTGATCTCTTCTACCTATATACCCACTTATTAATACGTAATCATGAATAAACGCCCAACAATTAATTTTGTTGGCAGTGTCCCTAGATCGATAAATACGGCCCAAGACACTGCCTTTAATTATGATTTTTATAGGAAACCTAACACCAACGCCATAATGACAATAAGTGGTGCGGGTACTTTCTTAAAGGATAAAAGAAGTATCGTCAAAGCTGTAACCGCTAGATTATCTAATGAAAAACCACTCTTTTGCATGAGCATTACTGCGGCTACAGCAATCAAACCACCAGCGACTGCGTTGATTCCCTTTAGAGATACTTTGATTGCTTTAATCTGCTTTAATTTTTCCCACACTGGATAGACAAAATAAATGAGCAAAAGTCCAGGTAAAAATATGCCTATGCCGCCAATAATTGCAGCAATGACCTGGTTAAACACACCACCCTCTCTGTAAGACATACCGCCTGCGTATGCGCTGAAGCTAAACATCGGTCCGGGCAACCCCTGTACGAGTCCATAACCCGTTAGAAATTCTTGATGCGTCATAAAAGCTCTAACATCTACAAGCTCGCTGTACATCACTGGTACGACAACTTGCCCGCCACCAAAGACGAGATAACCGTATCTATAAAAACTTTCAAATAGTGTCACTAATCGGTTGTCAAACAATTGAGTCAAAATAACGCCGCCAAGTGCAAAAACCACGAATGCAATGAGATACACCCAAGGCGGTGATAGCTTCACTTTATTCCAAAGATTTTTCTCGCCTGATGAGACGATACTCACAATGCCACCTATGACAAGTAGCAATGGAAAAATCCAGGGTGCGTGAATAAAATAGGTGATAAAGGCTGCAGAAATCATGAGCATTGCTGTCATCGAGTTTGTGACGACTTTACGTGATATCTTAAAGGCTGCAACGACGATAAAGCCAACTGCCATTGGACCGATATATCTGAGTCCGCCAGCGGATATATTTAATGTCTCAAATATTTGATAAACAAATGACAGTATCGTCATTACGACGAGAACAGGTAGTGACCATACGAGCATCGTTAATAGTGCAAGCATTGGCCCCCCCATTTTGTGCCCAACTGCGACAAGGGCTTGTGTGCTGGTTGGACCTGGTAAAATACTACAAAGTGCTACGAGCTCAATAAGCTCTTCCTCCGTGAGATATTTTTTTTTGGTGACGAGTTGATCCATAAAGACGCCAATATGAGCCTCTGGTCCTCCATAGGCACCTAATGAACATATAAAGGCATCTTTTAAGAACGTGCGCCAACTGACTGCGTGTGTCATTTTCCCCTCCTTTACTGACTAACAACTCATGTAAAACGATTATTAGTCTTTCATCTCTTTAAATAATTCATAGGCTTTGGCGCGTGCCTCTTTTAAGACAATTTCACCATGTTCAGTGATGCTATAATACTTTCGAATTTTACCCTCTACATTTTCTTCAGATGACACAAGTAAGCCATCTTTCTCCATGCTATTTAGAATTGGATAAAGAGTGCCTGAGCTGATCGCATACCCATGGTGCTCAAGTTCTTCCATCATCCATAGACCATAAATGGGCTCTTTCGATGCATGATGTAGTATATGCATATGAATAAAGCCTAGAAATAGCTTTCTTAACACTTTTTCAGACATCATTATTCTCCTTTTATGATTCCGTAATTCGATATCATTTTTTGTTTTCGAATTACGATTTCGAATTACGATAATAGTAACATGCTCTATACTTGTTAGTCAAATTATTTTGAGTTTATTTGACAGGTAGAATAATTAACGTTAATATAGTTGTAGCGACAACTATATTAGAAGCACTGTTTTTTTAAAACGCTAAACAACCGATGTGAGGACGTGACTTATGCTAATGAACAACCTATCCATTATTATGCGGCACAGCCGAACATTCTGTGAACGCAGACTCCGTGACTATGATCTTGGATTTCCTGAACAAGTTATATTGATGTATCTTTCAGTAAACAAGACTATCAGCCAAGATGATATTGTAAAGCATTTTATGATCGACAAAGGGGCTATCGCAAAATCTTTGAGCAAATTAGAGTTAAAAGACTATGTAATCAGGAAAGAAAATCCATTTGATAAACGCGTTAAATTGATTACATTGTCCTCAAAAGGCGATCTCATTCTCGACTATATGGCAACCATCCTTGAAGAATGGAACCAATACGTTCTGATGGGTTTAAGTTTAGATGATATTGAGCAATTTATAAGAATTTCTAAAATCATGGCAGATAATGTTACCAATACACCCGATTAAAAATATGAATAGAAGAGGCCATTTTTATGGAACAAACTAAGAAAAAGAATTTTGGACTAATCTTAGCCGTTTATCTGTTGGGCATTTTCATGGGCGCACTGGATACTGGGATTGTCACACCTGCTAGAACGATTATTCAGAATAATTTATCAGTGGACGAAAAAACAGGCATTTGGATGATTACAATTTATACCCTTGCTTATGCGGCGAGTATTCCCATTATGGGCAAGTTAGCTGATAAGTACGGCAGAAAAACAATCTACTTAACTAGTATCTTTCTATTTGGCTTGGGCTCACTGTTTTGTGGTTTGGCACAGAGTTTTGAAAGTTTTACCGTTTTATTGATTGCCAGGTCCATTCAAGCGATTGGTGGTGGTGGCATTTTACCCGTTGCAACCGCAGAATTTGGCACAACTTTTCCAAAGGAAAAACGCGGCATGGCACTCGGATTGGTCGGTGGTGTTTTTGGGATTGCAAATATTTTCGGCGCATCGGCAGGCAGTGCGATTTTAGATTTATTTGGAAAAAACAATTGGCAGTTTATCTTCTATGTAAATCTTCCAATTACATTTTTTATATTGATTGCGGGACTGTTAACCCTTCCAAATACAAAAGAGAAAAATGTGAAGCCTATAGATTTTACCGGTATCACGATTCTGACCATCATGGTGCTGTCATTATTGTATGGGCTTAGAAATGTCGATTTCTTCAATTTTGTACCTTCATTTTCAAGCGTATCCGTCTATCCGTTTCTACTCATCTTTATAATATTACTCCCCCTATTCATTGTTGTCGAAAAAAAGGTTCAAGATCCAGTCATCAACTTATCCTACTTTAAAAACCGCAAAATAGTGATAACACTTGTTCTATCCTTCGTAACTGGAATCGCTATGATGGGCATGATTTTCGTACCACAATTTTCTGAAAATGCACTTAAGATAGCATCTGGTAGCGGTGGCTATTTTGTCTTGATTCTTGCCGTATTTGCAGGTATAGGTGCTCCCCTTTCAGGCAAACTAATAGATAAATTCGGCGTGAAAATCGTTCTCGGTTTCGGATTTGTCGCAACCATCATAGGTGCGCTCTATCTAGTTGTTATTGCGACCACCTATCCAACTTTATCGAATGTCATCCTCAGTTTGATCCTTATAGGAATCGGCATGGGCTTTACAATTGGAACGCCTCTAAATTATATGATGCTCGATAATACAAAAAAAGAAGAATCGAATTCCGCACTTGCGACACTTTCGCTGATAAGGTCCATCGGTACCGCGATTGCCCCTGCTATTATGATCGGATTTATTGCACATGCAGGCATTGGCATTCAAACCAATGTTATGAATATGCTACCAAAGGAAGTGAGTATCCCGCCTCTTCCTTATGCTCAAGAATTGACGGATACATTTAATAAACTAAAAACGGATCCAGTAACTAAAGCTCAATTTTCTGACCTTACCTTACCAGACCTCACTTCTATGCAAACCATTCAAATAAATATGAATTCAACAAGCGGCGACAAAATGCCAAGTGATCTTGTCAATCTGATGAAAACCTCAGATGTTACAACTATCACCCAAAATTCAAAGATCCTTGCTAGCAGGATGTTTGACGAAATGACCCCTGGAATTGTCTTAAAAGTCACAACAGGAATCGATAGTGGGCTTTCAGGACTGAATAAAGGGATTGACTCTCTCACTCAAACGATTATTGATATGGGTAAAATGCCTATTAGGGTTGGCCCAGGACCAGCGGTCATCACGCAACTCACCACTACAAAAGATCAAATGACCGAGACTGTACGGAAAATGACAATATTGAGAGATGCCATCCCTCAATCCTTCGAACAGGCAAAATTGAGTTATCTTCTCCAAATTGACAACAAAAGCCTCGCATTAGAAGATGTCTTTCAAACTACGTTGAACAAAGGATTTAAGCAAGTTTATCTCACGGTATTTACCGCTTCTCTAATTGCCCTATTATTACTACTTTTATATCGCGAAGAGAAAAAAGAATGATTCAAACACTCAAAAGCCCCTGCGTTTTTAAATACGTAGGGGCTTTAAATAATCAGTAATCATATTCGCCCTTAATTACAAAGAACGAACCACGAATAGTACCAGCTAATATAGATTTTTGCGTTGCAAATTTGAATTTCCCTTCAAGTTCACTTGGAACATCCATGCCCTCAGAAAGTTTTAAACCCACTGCTCGCTTTTTAGGGTTATCCACTGTGTACATAATGTTAATTACAAGCCCATCTTCATAAAAAACATACGTATATTTAATATTTTCAACTTGAAAACTTGACGTCTCCAGTGGTTTTGCAGCAAATTCGATATTGCGTTCTTCTTTCAAAATATGGTTCACATAGTCCAAGGTCTCTTGGCTCTCACTTGCTGGTGTAACACTAAATTCGTGCTTATATTTATTCATGAAGTAACGCGCCTCATTTGCGCGTAAGCCTGCTAGTGCATCGACTACTGTGGAAGATTCAAGTCCAATTGCAGATACATTTTTAAAATCAA
>JBBRVO010000126.1:0-5961 GCA_038246775.1 Peptostreptococcales bacterium
ACGCCGCATGCACTTCACGCAGAGGCGGCAATCAAAGCGCTAAAAGCAGGTAAGCATGTTCTATGTGAAAAACCTTTTACGCTCAATGCGAAACAATCAGAAGAAGTGTTCGAAGTGGCAAAAGCCGAAAAACGCTTCGTTATGGAAGCACTTTGGACCCTTTTCTTACCGGCCGTTCTCAAAGCCATCTCTTGGGTGGAAGCGGGCAAAATCGGTGAAATAAAGGCGATTGAGGCTAATTTTGGATTTGAAGGTAATCACGCGCCAGAAGGGCGACTCCTAAATCCGAAACTCGGCGGTGGTGCACTCTTAGATGTTGGGATCTATCCCGTTTTAATGGCAAATTACTTAACGCACTGCGTGCCAAATACCATTAAAGCTGTGGCGCATGAAACGGTTACAGGTGTTGATGGAACTGTATTTGTGACTTGTACTTACCCAAATGGCGTATTGGCTTCACTGAATGCCTCTATTGAGACGCAGATGGTCAACACACTGTTCATCTACGGTGATAAAGGTAGAATTGAGGTGCCTTCCTTTTGGATGGCAGATGAGGCCATTTGCATTGGTGAAAATGGGACAGAACATTTTAAAGCAAGCGAAAATGAAACACAAGGTTATCAGTATGAGGCGAGGGCAGTCTGTGAGGCTATTACTCATGGCGCATTAACCCATCCCGTTGTGAACCCGTCGTTTACTCTGTCACTCATGACCACACTTGACCGAATTCGCAAAGAAATCGGGCTTGTTTATGAGGCAGATTAAGCAGTCTTTGATGCACTAGAGATGGTAGATGGTATAAGTAATGTTTGATAGAGCGCTCTTCGGGTATGAATATAAAATGAAAGTTAAGATGATCATTGTTATCATCTTATAATGAATTTTAGATTTGAAAGGAGTTTTTTATGGGATTTTTAAGATGGCTTGGAGGAATCGTTGTATTCTTTTGGCTACTTGGTCTGTTATTTAAGGTTGGTGGAGGACTTGTTCATATTCTTTTAGTTGTGGCTGCCATCGTGTTTATTTTCGATTTTATACAAAGAAAAGTTTAAATAAAAAAAAGAGCTATGGCAACTCTAGAATCCAATCTAGAGACACCTTAGTTCTTTTCTTTTTTTGTCATTACGCCTCTAAACTTACTACCTAGTTATCAATGGGTTGTTATGCCGGTATCACAGATGTATAATGGTGATAAGTGAGAAAACTGGGAGGTAACCATGTTTAACTTATATGCTCAGGACAGTTTCAAAAAATATTTAATGAACTTTATTCGAGGTGGTTTCATCATCGGCTGCGTTTTTACCCTCTTCTTATTGGTCAACAGCGCATTTAACGGTGATTTCTCCGTGTTAGTAGGGCACACTGAATTGACTGGTTTTGTAGGCATTTTATTTGTTGTCATCATGGGGCCTCTAAATATGGCCCTTATCGGTTTCGTTTTAGGGCTTGTTTACTATGCGATTGGAAATGGGATACGTTGGTGTTTGCAATGGTTATCTTAAGAACAAAGGAGGCGTCACATGAACGATTATATCAATACCTACAAGACAACCACTTACAAACTGCGTGGACATAAAATCCAATCCGTCAAAGAAGAAATGTCATTATTTGCAACTTTGGATAATACCATCATGCCAGATTTATATGGGGCAGGGGACGTTATCAAGTGCTTTGAAGACAAAATCGCCGCTGAACTCGGCAAAGAAAACGCTATATTTTTTCCAAGTGGCACAATGGCCCAGCAGATTGCCCTTAGACTATGGTGCGATGAAAAAAATAACAAACGCGTGGCATACCATCCACTATGCCACCTGGAAATACACGAACAAGATGGGCTAAAAGAACTTCATTATATTGAGTCGTTTCTTCTTGGCGATAAAGATCGGCTGTTTACAATAGAAGATATGATGGGCATGCCCGATATGGCTGTTGTTTTGTTTGAGCTGCCTCAGCGTGAAATTGGTGGGCAACTCCCGAGCTGGGATCATTTAGTTGAAATGGTTAGCGCCTGCAAAGCACGAGGCATTCATACACATCTAGATGGTGCACGGCTTTATGAATGCTTGCCGTATTATGGCAAAACAGCCAAAGAAGTCGCGGATCTGTTTGATTCGGCGTATCTTTCATTTTACAAGGGCTTTGGCGGTGTCACTGGGGCGATGCTCGCAGGACCAAAAGATTTTATGAACCAGGCAAAAATTTGGAAGCGCCGATATGGGGGAGACCTTTATCGTCTTTATCCTTATATTATCTCTGCAGATACTGCGTTCGAACTTCGAAAAAACCGCATGACCGCTTATTATAAAAATGCCGTCAAATATGCGGCCTTACTCTCGCAGGTCGAAGGCGTTTCAATATTGCCAGCGGTGCCTGTCTGCAACATGTTTCACGTTCACTTCACAGAGTCTGAAGCGGTGATTAGAGACCAGTTAATTCAAGTAATGACCACCTGTGATGTGGCGCTTCTAGGGGGACTCATGTCGCTTGAAAACGGCGGTGTCAAGTCTGAAATGACCCTTGGTGACGCTTATGGTGAAGTCCCTGAATCAAAAATAATTGAAGCAATTGAGTATTTTAAGATGTTAAGACGATAGACGTAGGTTGTATACTATAGCTAATTAAATGGCTTTATAAAAACGATTGGAGGAGACGCTATGATCCCAGTACTGAGGTCCCAAAGACTGCTTCTTAGACCTTTTAGACGTTCAGATGCGCCGCAGGTGGCCCAAATGGCAGGCGACTACGACCTGTACCGCACAACCCTCAATTTGCCGCATCCTTATGCATTATCTGATGCCCAAAATTGGATTGACTTACACGAGGCACACCTACATGAACACAGTTTCTATACATGGGCGATTGAAGTTTCTGAAACGGGTACACTGGTGGGGTGTCTCTCAATTGGGCAAAATCTCACTCAGCACATTGCAGAAGTCGGATACTGGATTGGCAAAGAACATTGGAACAACGGGTATGGCACCGAAGGCACAATGCTCGCGATAGATTTCGCTTTCAAAGCGCTTGGCGTCAATAAAGTGATTGGCAGATACTTTGCCGTCAATCCTGCCTCGGGAAAAATCATGGCAAAATGCGGCATGGATTTTGAAGGCATTTTGAAAGAGGCTATCTATAAAGACGGGACTTTTCATGACCTCGGTTACTATGGGCTTTTACGTTCTCAGTGGCTTGCCCTTCACGATCACCGAAACCACATCAAACTCGACATCAAAAAGGCCAATGTACACGACGCCTCTGCCATTCAATACATCGAGAAAAAGGCCTTTGATGAGGATATCATAAGGTATGGCGATCGCACGGATTGTCCTGCCAACGAAAATATGGAAAGCATCCGCTTAAAGATTCAGATGCATGATTATTATGGCATCTATGAAAATGACAAGTTGATTGGCGCAGCCGATGTGCGTACAAATGAAACCGAGAACACCTGCCATCTGGCGAGGATCTTTATCGATCCGAGGTATCAGAACCTAGGCATTGGAAAGAAAGTCATGATAATGCTTGAATCCCTTTATCCAAATGCCAAGCGTTGGTCACTGGATACGCCGTTCAAAAATTTGAGAAATCACCATTTTTATGAAAGCCTTGGCTATAAACACACTGGCACAAAAGTGATTGACGAAGTTTTAAGTCTTTTTGACTATGTAAAGATTAATATTTGAATTATGCATTCACAAATGCCTACTTATTATATATAATGGAATAAGAAACCATTTTAAAAATACGAGAATTGAAATACTTCAGGAGGAAAAAATGCTAAAAAAATGCGAAAAATGTGGCAGATTTTTTGGTGATGAAGATAGCAACAGCGTTTGTACGGCCTGTCGACTATCCACTAGAAGCTTTAAAAGCACTGGCGATCCAGAAAGAGATAAATTCACTGCAACTCGAGAGCTCGTATATGATAACCCAGATATTTCCCCTCAAGGCATTATCGAAATCATGGAAGAGATGGGCTTCACGATTACGATTCGAGAAATCATGAAATACGTCAATGAAGGTAGGCTCTCCCTCAACACAGAAAAAAATGGCAATCACTGCCTTAGCTGTGGCACAAAAATCGGATTCGGAAAATATTGCGACCGTTGTAGGATGAAAATAGAAGGGCTAAAGACGTCTGATAGCTCTGAAAGCCATCACGATGACGATAAAAACCGCATAAAAATGCACATTACTGATAAGAAAAGATAGATGACAGCACTCATTCATGGGTGCTTTTTTACTTTCAAAACAGGAGGTTTTATGACAGCTCAAAAGATAATGTCGCTAGTTCTCACACTGCTTATAACCACTGCAATCATTGGACTCAATGGAAATGTCAATTTCGCCGCAGAAACGCTACCCATGCTTACAAAACAAGAGGTTCTCATCAAAAAAGAAAATTATATTGAATCGTTAAACGGGGATATCCAGGTGCCCATCGACGATGTCATTCCCAGTTTTGGTGGCATTGTGACTTACAATACCAACCTTGGTTTGACGCACATTTTGCTAAACAAAAAAATCGTCACATACTCTCTTGACTTAAATACATTCATGGTTGGCAACCTCTCTTATCCAGCAGAAGGTAAACTCTCTGTTATAGATGGATGTACCTATTTGTCGCTCAATGCACTGAGCACCTATTGGGGCGTCAAGTTCACTTTTGTGGAAAACGGCATTCTTTTGAGCTTCCAAAACGGTAGCGATTGGCATGAGACAAAGCCCACTTTTATTGCGCATGCAGGTGGTGAATGGAACGGTCTCATGGTTTCCAATTCAAAAGAGGCCATAGAAGCGTCAATTGCCGATGGCACTTACATGATGGAACTCGATTTTCTCAAGACGCGTGACGGACACTATGTCCTTGCCCATGATTGGGCTTCCGTCCGAAATCTGTTCACCTATATGGGCGGCAGTCTACCAACACTTGAGCAATTCATGGCCGCTGAATCCAAGTACGGTTTGACACCACTAGATCTCTCTGGACTCATCGATCTCTTAATCGAGAACCCAAAACTCAAGATCATCACGGACACCAAGAGCAATAATATCGATTTTTTCACGTACATAGCCGAGCAGTATCCCGACTATCAAAGTAGGTTCTACCCACAAGTCTTTAGTGAATATCAGTACATGCTGGCTAAAAAGCGCGGCTTTGATACCATCATCTACAGCCTTTATGTCTATTACAGATCGGATGCGTCCATCTTAGAATTTGCAAAAACACACGTAAGCGATTTATATGCAGTGACCATGGCCGAGGAGCGCGTCTACACAGGTCTTGCGCAGAAACTGTCAGACCTTGGTCTCTCAACTTATGTCCATACAATCAATACTTTTGATTCCGTTTCTAAACTGAAAAATTTAGGCGTCTATGGTTTTTACACCGATATCTTGCACCAAAAATAAACCGCACACATTTTTTTAATTTATACCACTTTACTTTAGAACGTATGTTCTGTATACTTAAAAAGAACACATGTTCTTTTTTTTATTTTTCTATAGTAAGAGGGTGTTACAATGTCCAAAGTCATTTTTCACATAGATGTCAACAGTGCGTATTTGTCCTGGGAGGCTGTGCACCGCTTGCAGCACGGAGAGACGATCGACCTTCGGACGATTCCGTCAGCGGTTGGAGGTGATCCTGTGAAGCGCCACGGAATCATACTCGCCAAGAGTTACGCGGCAAAACCCTATAAAATTCAGACGGGGGAGAGCCTCATGGCTGCGTTTCAGAAGTGTCCCACGCTCACTGTCGTGCCCCCTCACTACGATTTATACCTGCGCTCGAGCAACGCCCTTATGGCACTCATTGGCGAGTATTCTGCTCAAATTCAGCGCTATAGCATCGATGAGTGTTTCGTGGATTTCACGGATATGACGCATCTGTTTGGCGACCCACTCGTGGTGGCGAATATCATTCGAGAGCGCATTAAAAAAGAGCTCGGTTTCACCGTCAGC
>JBBRVO010000127.1:0-5873 GCA_038246775.1 Peptostreptococcales bacterium
TCAATCACATGGCTACCTGACTCCTAAAGAAATATACATAGGAGTAAAAGCGGCGTAACCATCTGAATTACACAATCGTATTGGAAATATAAGGTACACTAAGAAATCGGATTCTCTTGTCTTGACAAAGGGGACTTAATACATACCCCTATGCCTATTAACCCGTCTGAGCATGAAATAAACATAAAAAATGAGATAGACAGAATTCACTATAAGGAACCCGCTTACGGCGTTCGCAGAATTAAACATGAGCTTCATAAACTCGGATTCACAACAGTCGGCAGAAGGCTTGTGAAACGATATATGAGAGAAATGGACATTTATGCGTTCTATCCTGGACCAAATTTGAGTAAAAGAGCAAAGGCTGCAAAGTTGTACCCATACCTTTTGAGAAACTTGATAATCAATCGCTCAAATCAAGTTTGGTCTATCGATATTTCGTATATTGGCACCCCAACTGGATTTGTATATATAACCGCCATCATAGATTGGCATTCACGTTTTATTGTAGGCTACACCATCAGCAATACCTTGCAAGCAGATATGGTAACGAGAACAGTAAAAAAGGCAGTAGAGCGCTATGGCATGCCTGAGATCATCAATAGTGATCAAGGCAGCCAGTTCACTTCAACCGAATACATCGAACTAATAAAGAGCTATAAAACAACAAGAATCAGCATGGATGGTAAAGGTCGTGCGACAGATAATATAGCAATTGAAAGGTTTTTCAGATCCTATAAATGGGAACGCCTCTATTTGATGTACCCTGAAACCATTCAAGAGGTGAAAAAAATCACTGATGAGTACATGGAAAGATACAATTTTCACAGAGGGCATCAAAGTTATAAATATCTAACACCTGCATATATTTATTTCAACACAAGTAATCAAGCAGCAGCATAAAATTCGCGAAAGGAGTTCATAACTAAGAAAATAAATTTCGTGCCTTGACAAGCGTGCACATTATACTTTGCGACGTACCACGAAATCTCACAGACAAACAAATCTTAGCGATAAAGAATGTTGGGGGTCTTATTGGTTTAAATGCTTTCCGTGAATTTATCAACACAAGTGAATCCAAGCAAACGCTTTCATCTTTTGTTGATCACATCGTGTATATGGTTAATTTGGCTGGAATCGACCATGTCGGATTGGGTTTTGATTTTGTAGACTACCTAGATGAAGAAGCCATGGGCACATTTGCAACCGGTGGCCTTGAGTACACGAGAGATCTTGAAAATTGTACAAAAGCACAAGGCATTGTAGAGGCTCTTCTGAACAGATCATTTTCAATGGAAGATATCGATAAAATCTGTTATGGCAACTTCATGCGCGTTTTTTCCAAAATTATATAATTTAACCTCTTTAGAAAAAAAAGGATCAAGTTGCGCTTCAACGCCAACTTGATCCTTTGTTGTATCTCTGATTTTTTTGATTTATGACACAATTCTTGGATTTGCTTTCAAGTACTCACCTCAAAAGTGACTATCACCCGTCACCTAAGGGTATCTTTTTAGGTGCATACGCTCAAATGAATTTTGTCATACAAATAGATTGTTTAACAGTTGAAATTATGACAAAATGAGTATATAATCAACTTATAAGGAGGTGTCTTTATGAATAATTTATCAAATCCCATTGGAGATACAATAAAAGCACTAAGAGAGCAAAGTGGCTTCACACAAATGAATCTTGCGAAATACTTAAAGGTAGATCAGAGTCTCATATCAAAAATCGAAAAAAATGAGCGTGTGATTACGTCGGATATGTTGGATAGGCTATCTTCACTTTTTGGAATAACTCCAGTTAGTTTATATGCGGATACACTTTCGGAGAAACGCATTATGATCGCTTTGAGAGCAAGTGAGATCAATGAAAACGATTTGGAAATGATCAGTGCCATAAATAGAATTACTTTGAACTTAAATTTTATGACTGAAGTGTTAGGTGATTGTGATGATAGATAAACTAGATATTAATACAAAATCCCAATCTTTAAGACGTGAATTGGGTGAAGACTTAGAATCATCGATTGATATTTTTTCATTAGCGCATACAATCCCTAAACTGACGTTGGTTTACTATCCTATGGGTGAAAGAATTAGTGGGATGTGCATTAAAAATGATGGATATCCTGTAATTGCCATCAACTCAGCCATGTCTATTGGCAGACAACGATTCTCTTTAGCACATGAGTTATATCATTTGTATTTTGATGACAGTGAACACTCTGTTGTTTGTGCTAAGAAGATTGGTGTTGGTAATGACATTGAAAAAAGTGCGGATCAGTTTGCATCGTATTTTCTCATGCCATCAGTTGCTTTAGAATCATTTATAAAGAAATTCAAAAGTGACTCAGTGGAGAAAATCGGTATTAAGGAAATTGTGATGCTTGAGCAGTATTTTGGCGTCAGTAGACAAACTCTATTATATAGATTAGTTGGCGATCACAAACTATTACTTGAAGATGCAGAAAAGTTTAGAGAAGGCGTTATCATCTCAGCAGTGAATTTGGGCTATGATTACGCCCTTTATAAACCACTCCCTGAAAACAAACAATACAAGACTTATGGTCACTATATTGAAAAAGCAGAAGAACTTTATGAGAAAGATCTTGTATCAACAGGAAAATACGAACAGTTGTTACTAACAGCTTTTAGAGCGGATCTTGTATATGGGGAAGAATTCGAAGGGGGCGAATTAAATGACTGATTCGCTCTTTTTCGATAGTGATTGTATTTCGGCTTTTTTATGGGTTAGAGAGCAAAACCTATTGACGCTGCTTTATCCGGGTAAAATTATCATACCGAAAGCTGCATATGACGAATTGTCTTATCCTACGACGCCTCAACTCAAGGAACGTATTGATCAACTGCTTCAAAGTGGTGCTGCAAACTTAGCAACAATTAATTTGGGTACGTATGAATTTGATTTGTATCGCAAACTCACCACATCGCCTGATCAGGGTCGTAAAATTGAACTAAGACATATAACTACTGGTGATATTTTAATTGAAGCATTGGAAAAAGGGCATATTAGCGAAGCCGAAGGAAATACAATTTGGGCTTCCATGTTGGCTAAGCGTCGGAAATTAGGTGCGAATTCATTTACGGAATATTTGACTAAAAATAGATAATCAATAGATCTGAAACCTATCAGCGACTCTGCTTCCGGTTGGAATGCACGTTTATTGATCATACTCAGCAAGAAAGAAGTTCTGCTCATTTGATGCTTATCAACCATTATTAGGGCGCAAGAGACTTTCTTGCATCCTATACTACTTTTTGGAGGGTAACCATGTCGCAAATCAAAATCTCAAATTTATCGTTTGCCTATGACGGCAGTTACGACTTTGTATTCGAAAATGTTTCATTTCAAATCGATACGGACTGGAAACTCGGCTTCACAGGACGAAACGGTCGGGGTAAAACGACGTTTTTAAAGCTCCTTATGGGGGCATACACGTATCAAGGCACCATCAACGCTTCTGTTCACTTTGACTACTTTCCATTTCCTGTGACATCGCTCAATCGAACGGGACTTGAGATTGTGGCCGAGATCTACCCACCGTATGAATACTGGGCCATCTGCAAAGAACTATCACTCCTCGATTTGGACGCGGACATTCTCGAAAGACCCTTTGATACACTGAGCCAGGGCGAACGCACCAAGGTTCTTTTGGCGATCCTATTTCTGAAGGAGAACAACTTTCTACTCATCGATGAGCCGACAAATCACCTAGATCTTGATGGCAGAACCTGCGTTGCCAACTATTTGAAGCGCAAGATGGGATATATCCTCGTTTCACACGATCGACTCTTCCTTGACCGCTGTATCGACCACGTGCTCTCCATCAACAAGACACACATCGACATACAAAAGGGCACTTTTTCCTCATGGATACACAATAAAACATATCAAGATCAGTTCGAACTGGCAGAAAATCAGAAACTCATCAAGGAGATCGACAGGCTCGGTGAGGCTGCGAAACGCACTGCAGGCTGGTCAGCGTTAACTGAAAAGAGCAAGTTTGGCTCTGATGTTTCCGACCGTGGATTTGTGGGCCATAAAGCCGCAAAGATGATGAAGCGCGCAAAAGCCATCCATCAAAGACGAGAAAATGCAGTGGCAGAAAAAAAGAAACTGCTCAAAGATATAGAACGGGCTGATGCCCTTGAAATCAAGCACGAAGCACATCCCGCAGACGTATTGCTCCGCGTCGAAGGGCTGACCGCGGCCTATGATGAACGCGTGGTCCTTGAAGATCTGAACTTTACGCTTGAGCAAGGGGATCGCATTGCGGTCGTCGGTGGCAACGGCACTGGCAAATCCACACTCCTAAAGGCCGTGTTAAATGCCATCCGCAGCACCACCGCAGATACCTGCCTCACAGCAGGCAACATAAGACCTTCCAGAAACTTGATCGTCTCATATGTCTCTCAAGACACAAGTGGGCTGTCTGGTTCCTTAGATGACTACGCTAAAGCGCATGGCGTCGACGTGGTGCTTCTCAAATCCATGTTGACCAAGCTCGACCTTGGACCGATCCAGTTTGAAAAGGATCTGTCACGCTTCAGTGAAGGGCAAAAGAAAAAAGTCCTCATGGCGAGTAGTATCTGCGAACGCGCACATGTCTATATCTGGGATGAGCCGCTGAACTACGTGGATATTCTCTCGCGCATTCAGATTGAAGAAATGCTCCTGAACTATCAACCCACCATGCTCTTCGTTGAGCATGATCAGGCTTTTTTAGAGAACATTGCAACCAAGGAGATTGTACTTAGATGACTACATCAGTTCTACCGAAGTGATATCTTCAGACTTTTTGAGTATTGAGTTGATTCGGGCAACCATGTATAACAGATACACACCCGTTTTCCCCTCTGATGCCATAAATTTATCACTATCAAATATACAATCCTTTGAATAGTGGTTGATGAGATCTCCAAATTTTATCGCTGCGATACCTATTTTCTCTGCAACAGCCCTTTTAGTTGCTTCATCTGTTTCATCTGAAATTCTTGGTTAAAATGCAAGTTTTGCCTAAAATCAACGACATACCAGATTTGACTTGGCCCAAAGTCAAGCTCTCTTTGAATGGTCGTCGCAATATCCGTAGTAGCATACCCTTCTGAACCATTCGACCGCGTTCGATTGATGAGGTGATTAGGTGTCTAAAATTTTAGCGATACTGGTGAATGGGGAAACTAAATATGTTGAATTTAAGGAGAAATATTCTAAGTCAATTTCGAAAACGGTAGCTGCTTTTTCAAATTACCATGATGGCAAAATCATGACATTGAATCAAGCGTTATGGAAAATAGAACTGTACTGATATTTACCATTTATAAAGGCTATCAAACACCCTATACGCTTGGGCGAAAGGCATATAGAAGAGCGGATACGTCTAAATGGCGAAACTATTTTTACAAGTCTGTAACTCAGTGATATGAACAAATGCAAGAATCTAATTAGAGTTGTAAGGTAAAGGAGAAGAGAATGAAGATAGTGAAGATCATTCATTTATACCATAGTGGGATTTTAATTGAAACTGAAGAAAATCAACTGTTTTTCGATGTAATATCTGATGTAAAAAATATAATTGATAGATCTAAAAACGTGTTTTTCTTTGTGACTCATGCGCATGCCGATCATTATATTCCAGAGATTTTCTTATATCAGAGCAATCGGACAAACTACATCCTATCGGATGATGTTAACTGCGAGCCTGCGCAAAATATAATGTTTGTTAAGCCCAATAAAATCTATCAATTAGGTGAAATGGAAATCTTAACATATGCGTCCACAGATGAAGGTGTCGCTTTTCTTGTCAAAACTGATGGGAAAGTGATATTTCATGCTGGAGACCTCAA
>JBBRVO010000128.1:0-5847 GCA_038246775.1 Peptostreptococcales bacterium
AATGTTGAAAAATAAATGTTCTAGATTAAAACATCAATGTAGTATAATGTCTATATGAAGTGATTACGATAATTGGAGGTGTCATGATGCTTTCTCAAAATCAAATAAGAGATGCTTTGATTAAAACAGCAAATAAATATCCAATCAAATCCGTTTCATTATTTGGATCTTATGCCGATGGAAATGCGAATGAGGATAGTGATGTTGATTTATTAGTTGAGTTTTTGACACCAACAGTATCATTGTTCATGTTATATGAGTTAAAATTGGATGTTGAAACTGAGCTAAAAAAAAATGTTGATCTCGTACATTTGCCGATACCTCCAAATTCTATAATAAAAATTAACAAGGTAGTGACTTTATATGAAAATTAGAGACGAACAAATTGTTAAGAAAATCCTTTCGGAGATTGATGTTATAGATAACCTAATTGTGGATTACACTCAAGAATTATTCTTTGAAGATGAAAAAACTAAACGTGCAGTGTGCATGACACTTATCAATATTGGAGAGTTGGCAAAGAGTATTACTGATGAACTTAGATCTGAAACTGCATATATTTCGTGGAGGGGCATCTCTGGAATGAGAGATGTGACTGCTCATAAATACCAAACACTTAGAATGGAGGATGTTTGGCACACAGTTATTATTGAGATTCCGAAACTGAAGAATCAACTTGATTCTTTGATGAATGAAGAATAAATTTTTACAAGAAATGCCCCATATGAATTGTATGGGGCATTTCTTTATTGAATGCAACATTTAAATTTCCATATATTTACATTTATTCCCATTTATGATATGCTCTTTTCAATACACTTTGGGAGGTTCATTTATGGATTTGGAAAATCGACTATTGTTAACGGATCAAGGGTACTTTGAAAAGCTGGTTGAGATCGTGATTTGCTCTGGAATCAGTCCAAATATTCTCAATAAATACAAGCCAGCCCTGGAAAAACACTTTTCTGATTTTTTCACTGTTGCTGGTTACACTGAGACGGAGTGCTTTGACATTTATCGCGATGAAACCATGCTACGCAACATGGGAAAAATTGAGGCTTGTATCTACAACGCACGTGAAATCGCCATGATTTGTGGCACTTATGGGTCTATGGAAATGTATTTTTCTGGATTTGATACACTCGAGCCACAAGAACGATTGATGAAAATGAGTAAGGACCTGATGGGCCGATTTAAATACCTTGGCGAAAAAAATGTCCTCACCTTTATCAAAGCCATACACGCCGAATACCCCAAAATAGTGGACGCATTGCCCTTGCGGAATATGGTTGGTTAACAAATAAGACGAAAAAGCGGACTAAGCCAAATCACGTTCGATTTGGCTTAGTCCGCTATCTTATTTCTTGTTTTATTTCACTACTAAATGATTATTACATACGTAATATTGCCTACTTCATGCGCTTAAGCACTTCACAAAGGAAGCTATACGTTCTTGCTACCGAGCTGATGCTGAGTCTTTCAAATGGCGTGTGCACATCGTGCATGTTTGGTCCGAGGGAGATCATATCGATATCGCCTACTTTTTCTTTAAGGAAACCACATTCGAGGCCTGCATGGATGGCATCTACTAAAAGCTCTTTGCCGTAAAGTTCCATGTACGTTGCCTTCATCAAGTCGCGTACTTTGGATTCTACTTTGTATGACCATTCAGGATAATCTGAAACCAAGTAATTTTTACCGCCTACTGCTTCGCAGATCAGCGCCATCACTTCGTTGACTTCCTGTTTTTTTGAAGCGACAGAGCTACGTACGGCATTCGTCAATTTGATGACGCCATCCTTTTGTTCAAGCACACCGAGGTTGTTAGATGTTTCAACAAGTCCTGGAATCCCTGCGCTCATAGTATATACGCCAAACGGCGTCAAGCGAAGAAGGGTTTCAAGGGCATGTGCCGAGTCGTGAGCAAATACTTTTGCCGGCACATCACAAACAGAAAGCTCAAGTTTGATACCTGGATCGGCGATTTCATATTCGCTTTTGAACGTCGCTTCAAGGGATTCTACGAGTTCTTCCATAAGATATTTGTCATCTGCTGAGATGGCAAATTTCATCACACAGCGTTTTGCGATGGCGTTCATCTTTTCACCACCAGCGATTTCAAATAAAGCAACTGGAAAATGGCCTTTGAATGATGACAGCGTTCTACCCATGAGTTTGATGGCGTTTGCGCGGTTCTTTCCGATTTCAATACCTGAGTGGCCACCTGCAAGGCCTGAGATGACCAGTTGGTAAGCGCTCTCAAGTTTATTATCTACATAGTTTATGTCGAGTTCTGTAATATTGTTGACGCCACCAGCACAAGATGCAAGCAGTGTGCCTTCTTCCTCTGAGTCGAGGTTGATGAGAATGTCGCCTTTAACGTGCTCAGGATCAAGTGACATGACGCCGTCCATACCCGTCTCTTCACAGGTTGTGAAAAGTGCGATGAGTTTTGGGTGCTGAAGGGTTTGGCTCTCAATAACGCTCATGGCCATAGCGACTGCGATACCATTGTCTGCGCCGAGCGTTGTGCCTTCTGTTTTAATCCAGTCGCCGTCGATGACAAGTGGAATGGGTTGTGTATTAAAATCGAATGATAGCGTATCGAGTTTCACACAAACCATATCGGTATGGCCCTGAAGAATCACAGTTGGCGCATTTTCATAACCTGGCGTTGCCGGTTTTGTGATGATGATGTTATTTGACGCTTCCTTGATGACCTCAAGGCCCAAGTTTTTTGCGAATTGTTCAAGATACGCGGCAACCTTTGCTTCATTGCCCGATTCTCTAGGAATCTGTGTTAACGCTTCGAAATTTCTAAAAACACTTTCAGGCTCAAGTCCTTTTAATAGGTTCTCCATATGAAAATCCCCTTTCACGATTACTCGATTTAGATGCGTCTATACAGCGCGTTGCTGCATGATTAGTCAGGTTCATTTTAACATATTATGCGTAGATTCTAAAGGAAAATGCTTCGAGAACCGTATGAGTTTGCGCGAATGGTGTCAATTTTATCCCGCTAAACACGTCATAATCGACGGCCCCTATAGTCTCCAAAATATTGATTTCTTTAGATTCGCCTGAAAAATTGAAAACGAATGTTAAACTTTTGTCATCACTGGTTTTTCTATAGGCCATAACCTGGGCATCGAGATCTGTTTCTAGCCACTCGATGTCCATTGACCTCAGTTGGGCGTACTCGCGTCTAAGCGCAATCATGCGTTTGACGTGTACTTTTAAGTCGAGATTTTGTTTCGTTTCATCCCAAATCATACATTGTCTGTTGCCATCATGTACGCCAAAGAGTCCCACTTCACTGCCATAATAGACACTTGGCGATCCCCCGAAGGACATCTGCAAAGCGAACGCCAGTTTAACGAGGCGGTCGTCGCCATCAAGCATGGTCCTAAGTCTCGACGTATCATGGCTATCCAGTAGGTTGAACATATTGGCCGCTATGTGCTTTGGATAACTCACTAGTAGACGGCTGATGCTGTTTTTAAACGCCTGTGCGTCAAAATCTGCGTGCTCTGGTGCTCTGCTGAGGAGATGCCATACGGGGTAAGTGAAGGCATAATTCATCACTGAATCGAACTGGTCACCACGGAGCCAAGGGCTCGAATCGTCCCAGTTTTCACCGAGTATAAAAACATCTGGTTTGATGGCGCGAACGACGTTTTTGAATTTACGCCAAAATGTATGCGACACTTCATTGGAGACATCTAGCCGCCAACCATCAATGTCATACTCGCGAATCCAATAACTTGCGGCATCTAGCAGTTGCTTCTCGGCCACTGGATTTTCTGTCCGCCATTTTGGCATGTTCGGTGTAAAGGCAAACGTTTCATAGTTTAGAGCTCCCGCTTTCATGTAACCTTTGGGTGCGGGAAAACCTGAATCGCCAATCGGGAAATTGATCACAGGCTCACGCAGCAGATGGAAACACTGAGCATATGGGGATTCAAACCCATGCTTTACCACATCTTGAAAATAGGGGTGCTTAAACCCACAATGGTTGAACACGGCATCTAGCATCACCTTAATGCCCCTTTTGTGTGCTTCTTGCACGAGCGTTTTAAAGGTCTCGTTGGTACCAAACTCTGGATCGATTTTGAAATAGTCTATCGTGTCATATTTGTGCGTCGTGGGTGCCTCAAAAATCGGCGTAAAATAAATCCCCGTTGCACCGAGATCAACGATGTAATTGAGGTGGTCGATTACCCCTTGAAGGTCACCTCCAAAGTGCATGTCATTTGTCACCTCATGCTTGCTGCCCCACGGCAAAGTTTGCGCTTTGTTGATTGTGGCGTCGCCATTTGCAAACCGCTCTGGAAAGATTTGATACCAAACGGTATCCTTTACCCAGGCTGGCGCTTTGAATACATCTTCTTCGTTAATATAAGGAAAGTTGAAATAGTCGCTCAGCGATTTCACGATCTCTGGATGCTTTTTCATATCTATAGCGCCATGTGCACCGAAAAATAATTGGGCCTTAGCATCTTCTAATAAAAATGCATACCGCGTGCGCTTATACTCCGGAACGACCTCGATAAACCAGTAGTCGAAATGCTGATCGCTGTAGTCCTTTTTCATGGCCATTGGTGCTTCTGGAGCGTGCACCCAGGTGTGGTGTGATAAATTAAACGGATCACCCCAGACCATCGTCACGCCTGTTACGTCGTCTTTTGCTGTGCGCAGTCTGATATGCAAAGTGTTTGCGTCAAATGCATAGGCGTATTTGCTCTTGGCTTCGTGATAAATTGCATGGATATTCATAATATCTCCTCATTTGTACTTTTACATAATTATTACAAGTGCGTTTAAGCGCTTCCTTTTGTGGTATACTTAAGATAGTTACATTTTTATCAAATAGTATTTTTTATCGTTTATCCAACCGTCTTTAATTCCCCATCTATGGCGTCACCTTTGAGGAGCAATTATTGAAACGAGCTTTGATACTACGCAAACTGACCGTACTTTTTATGATTGTGGCCGTTTCATTCGCCATAAAATATACTCTTGAGAAAGACGATTTCAAGGTCAATCGCACTGAGGGCATCCAAAACGTCTACATACAATTAAATGACAGTAAATACATACGACATCCAATCCATTCAAATGACGTTATAACCCTTAAAGTGAAAGAAAATGATGCAATCAATTTAATCATGCTTGAAAATACAACGATTACCTATAAGTGGGTGCCCACCAGTCTCGACATTTTTGATGAGGCGTCTTCACTCCTATTGGTATCCGAAGAAAAAATCAGTTCTTCCACCTTTAATCCATTTCAAGTCATTTCTGACGGTGCAATCCACGATCAAAAGCAGTTCACCTTTAAAATTAACACTACAGAAGATTCGAAAATCAACTTTTCTTATGTCAATGCCCGTGACACGAGTCAAAGCTCTTTTAACTTTACCCTTCTGTTAGATGCGAGTAATTGAATGTACTAATAACTATTAAATAAGAGCTAAGAAGTCATTCTTAGCTCTTTCATTTTTTTCTATTAGCGTCTAAAAAGATTTACAATCGTCCGTACAATTTGGTCATATAATGCATTTTTTTGGCAAGTGCCGGTGACAAATCGTGCATCGTGATACGCCATACCCAGTTGCCACCAAGTGTCGACGGGAAGTTCATGCGCGCTTTGTTGTCGAGACCGAGAAAATCTTGCATCTGAGCCACTGCGAGATAGGCGGTTGAACCCCATACCCCTCTCATAAAGCCCCAGTTGTAGCCTTCTCCACGATCTAGTTTAAGGTAGTCGATGGCAAATTCTCGGTCGTCTTTCGCCACACTGTCCATCCAGCCTGATACCGTTTCGTTATCATGTGTGCCCGTATA
>JBBRVO010000129.1:0-5837 GCA_038246775.1 Peptostreptococcales bacterium
ACCCCGCTAAAAGCGCAAGACTAATGACGATGGATAAACTCACTTTCAAATAGTTCATATTGTCCTCCTTAACCTCATACGCATTAGACGTAATGATTGCGTGAGAAGTTCCATAAAACGGTGCCAGGCACCATTTTTAGAAGCCAGGCACCATTTTTAGAAGCCAAATCCAATTAGCTAATTTGTGTTTGAGCGGTATTGATAAACCGATCCGCTTTTCGTAAAATTTAAATCCGCTGATTTTAGTGTCAGTGTATCACCATCATCAGAAATTGCAAATTCAGCACTGATCATGTTGTCATATGTGATAGTTAACGCGTCGCCATTGACCTCATAATGCCCTGTTCCTTCGAGATAATAGCTGCTTATCATGGGCTGCGATAATTGTGCATTCCCATTTTCAAATAGCGTGACGGTTGGCATAAGCATCATTGAATCTTCACCTGCTAGCACATAGGTCTGTGGGGTTTCACGTAAAATGAATCCTTCTTTATTTTCAGTGACGTTTGATGCATTACACCCAGTAATTGTAATGAAAATTATAAGAATAAATAATAAAATATAGATATGTTTTTTCATTGTTTGCTCCTCTAGAATACACTCTTGAGTACGCCTACTATTTGCTTGCGATGGTTATAAACATTTAAAGGCAAACGCAGATTGATCGCCTTATATTCATCTTCATCGATATAACCATGCCTTAAAAGTAAATTTGGCACAACACTATCGAGCGCACGGTAGCCACCATCTTCTGTCTTCATTGCGATGCCAACCCCTTTGGAAATAATCGACATGCAGTAAACGGATTCAGCACCCAGTTTGGCCAGTACTTTACCCTTAGTCTCTTCCATTATTATTGTATCAAGTCGCTTGGTACCAGCTACATAATAGGGTTCATGCGTCATGGCATGACTAATCTTACTCAGTGCCTCACCGCGTTTTGTCTCTAAATCAAATGGTCCTGAGAGTTTTGTGTAAGCGAGGGCCATATTATAAATGGGCATCCCAAAGACCGGCACACCACAGCCATCGATGGCAATATCGATCCGATCCGGCTCTAGCTCAGTCATTTCAGCAATAACGCTGTGCATAATCTGTTGAATAGGATGCTCGATCAAGATGTAATCATGCAAGCTAATGGCTTTATGAACCCCTAATGCCAGCATCCCAGAGTGCTTGCCAGAGCAGGGATTATTGCCCTGGGTAAATGGAATCTTCTCAGAGAGTAAACGACTATATGCGCCCTCATACATTGGGCGAGCGACGCCACAATCTAGATCATCAACTGTTTTGCCTATTTTGTTTAAAATGGATGCTAAAATGCGTATGTGTTCCTCTTCCCCGCCGTGTGATGCCGTCATAAGGGCGAGTTCCCTCGTCGATAAATCAAACGCCTCGAGGCCACCACTTTCCACTAACGGAATAATTTGAAATGGCTTAGCAGATGATCGCCAAAAGGTACGCTTGTACGGGTCGCCGTACTGAAATAATATAGCGCCACTCTGATCCACACCTACAATATCACCGCGGTGAATGCTCTCTATACAGCTGCCTCTATAAACATGAACAAGTTCAATTGACATAGTGTCCTCCTTTTAAATCGGAATAAATCGGTGCCGGGCACCTTTTTCCCTATTTTTTAAATGCTTTCAATAATTTTAGTAATTCTAAAACGTCTTCTTTTGGCGTCGCCCATGACGTTACAAATCTCGCTTCCATGCTGTTTGCATCATAAGGATGCTCTGCTTCATAGTGGCAATGCTTTGAAAGTTCGCTATGAACGTCATTTGGGAGAATCGTGAATATTAAGTTTGTCGATGGCTGCGTGACTAGTTTATAGCCAAGTTCTAAAATACCATTTTTTAAAAGCGTCGCCATTTCATTGGTGTGCTTTGCAATTTCAAAATATAGATTCTCTTCAAATAATGCTTTAAACTGGACGCCTAAAAGTCTACCTTTTGCAAGGAGCGCGCCTCTTTGTTTAATTGTAAAACGCATATGTGCCTTTAAATGGTCATTGAGTATCACTAATGCTTCTCCAAAAAGAATGCCGTTTTTTGTACCGCCGATCGTGAAGGCATCCGTTAAGTTAGCAACGTCTTCTATCGTCATGTCATTGTCCGCACAGGTGAGTGCATTTGCAAGTCTTGCGCCATCGAGGTAAAGAAATAGGCCGTATTTATCACACGTTTTTCTTAAGTCTTCAAGCATTGATTTCGTGTAGATCGTGCCTGTTTCAGTGGCATTGGATATATACACTAATCTTGGTAATACCCAGTGTTCATCTGCATGCTTTAAAATGGCGGCATCTATCATTGGTGTGGTCAATAAACCATCTTTAGATGCCATTTCTATAATTTTGTGTCCCGTCGCTTCGATAGCCCCCGTTTCGTGCACCGATATATGTCCAAGATCCGTTGCTATAACCGCCTCATAAGGTCTTAAAAAATGCGCAATCGCAATGGTGTTCGTCTGAGTGCCTGCCACGAGCAGATGGACATCTGCATCTGGCCTATTGATTCTTTTCTTTATAAGCATAATGGCTTCACTGGTGATGTCGTCTACGCCATAACCCACATGCTGCTCCCTGTTGGTTTTAATCAGCGCTTCCATTACCTTATCGTGTGCGCCTTCTGAGTAATCATTCATGAAATAAAGCATAATGCCCTCCTGATATCTATTTATATCTATTATCATCTATTTATTATGATAAACCTTTCAGGGGCAACTATCAACTGCTATGGGCTTGATTTTGCCCTTGACCTTGCTCTTGCCCTTGACCTTGATCTTACAAAAACGTCACTTCTATTTTCGCCATTCTATGATATAATAAGTCATAACATGAACGCTTGCCCAAGCGAGGCCAGTATCTTAACAGATACTGGCCTCATGTTTTTTACATATTAGATTTTCACATAAACATTTACATATAGCGTTTCTCAATTGCATCGAGTGTCCCATCGTTTACTATGCGTTTAAGACCTTCTGACAATGTGTTGCAAATCATTGTGTTGTCACCTTCTTTACTAATACCATAGAGGGTATCCATTGGATTCTCAATAATATATCTGTAATCGACTTTTTTGATTTCTTTATCTAAGTTCGCTTTTTTAATATAATAATCGCCGATTATTTCATTTGATATACCATACTTTAATTGCTTTTTAACGACGCGATCAAAAAGAATTTCCTCCGTCTTACAATCAATTTTATCTATTTTTTTATTTGAGTCGAATTCGGGATAATAATCATAGGCACTAATAAAACCAAGTTTATGCCCATTTAAGGCTTGCAGTTTATCAATTTTTTCATTATTTTCAACATACGTATAAACCGCATATTTGCTCACTTTTCTAAACCCCTCAGAAAAATTCATGATTTTATTGCGCGCATCTGATTTGGATAATGTCGGGATAATATGCGCATAGCCGTGTTTAATCATCGCGAGAGACGTATCCCATGGCACCAATTTAAATCTAAGCTGATCTTTTTGACCTTTGAAAATTTCTTTTAAGATATCAATATCTATTCCCGTCATTTCTCCAGACGCATCTTCCATAACAAAAGGGGCATATGGTGATGATACGATGACGATTTCCGAGTCATTCATCAGTTTTTCTTCTGATAAATAGTCCATAAGTTTTAAATTTTCCGATTCAAGTTTTTCAGTGCTTTGGTTTAGGTCTTGTATAATTTTAGTTTCTAGCTGTATGGTTGCATTGATTTTCTCAGTATGGCTAGCCACTTCATTTGAAGAAATATTTAAATCCTCAAGCAAAAGATTGGTAGTTTTAAAGCTTTCATAAAGCGTATTTAAATCAATCGAGAGCACCTTAGAATCTTCACTTGCCTTACTCGACTTGTTTTCAACTGCATTTAATGATTTAATGCCCACATTCAATTTATCGTTTTCAATTTGCATCGTTTCACTGAAGACCGACAATTCTTTCTTTGACTCAATTGCATGCGCTTGCATCAAATGAATCAACAAGTTAATTTCTTTTGAAATTCGATCCGACTCTTCTGCAAGCTTTCTGACTTCATCCGCTACCACTGCAAAGCCACGACCCGAGTCTCCCGCTCTTGCCGCTTCTATTGAAGCATTTAAAGCTAACAAATTTGTCTGAGCTGCTATTTTAGAGATGTTTTGAGTGAATTTTTCGGCTTCTGAGGTTTGTTTCTCTAAAACTTCCGATTGATTAACCAAAAGTTCCAAGCGAGAACTTAAAGCATCAAATGTTTTAATACTATCATTGATTTGCTTGGTTGCAATACCTAAATCTAGATGGTTTTCAGTTAAAATTTTTGTCGTCTCATGTAGATATGATTTTGTTTTATCAAGCCCTCTATCCACTTCATCAATCATATGTGAAAAGGTCACAAGTCCTGAAGTTTGCTCCTCAGTAAGTGCGGATAGATTTGAAATGCGTTCTGAAATCACTTCCATTTCCGTCGTTATTTTCTCAGCAGAAAACGAAAATATACTGGTAAGTTTTAGATAGGTATCGCTAATCGCCACAAGCTTTGATTGTTTACTAATTACATGATTCGCAATTGATACTTCAGGACGTATCCTTTTATTTTTTTGGCTTTTTATCAGTATAAGCCCTAATAAACAAACATTAATTGCAACAGAACCCACTAACAAATAAATCATATTGCCCCCCGGTCAATTTATTTATGCTACATTGAACTGACTCATTACACTTAATATCTATTATACAATAAATATAAAAATATTACATTATTGTAATCAATAAATGCTATGATAACTAAAGCCACTAAAGTCCAAAACTATGCTTTTTGACATGTTTAAGATTTTAGTGGCTTCATATTTTAGTGGTTTAATTTAGGGTTGCTATGATTTTAAAATGTCATTTGTCTCACAGTGATGGATTCTAAAACGCTCAGTTCATTTTCAAAATTTGCTATTTCTTTTTCTTTATCTGCTAAAAACTCCAATACAATAAGCCCCTTAGAACTGCATTGACCTTCAATCGCTGCTTCATGAAGTCCTAGTCGTGTTTTGATGTTACATCCATATTTAGTTAATAACTCTTGAACCCTTAATGCTTCATGATCTCTGTCACCAATTTGAATTCCCATTATGACTCTCATAATTACCTCCAAAGTTTTGCTACTTACATTATACACTAAAATTTAATGGCAACATAGGGCGAGACGTACAAGTTGTGAAGATAGCGACATATCGACAACTATGGTAAAATGTAAAAGAAATCACAAAAATATGCGCAAAATTAGAAGGAGACCAACATGTTATCGTCATATAGCGTCAAAAAACCTTATACCGTGATCGTTGCTGTAATATTAGTTATTATATTAGGCGTCGTTTCATTTATGAATATCCATACGGATTTATTGCCAAGTATTAATCTGCCTTATTCAGTTGTCATCACATCCTATCAAGGGGCAAGTCCAGAAGAAGTGGAACTTATTGTTACAAAGTCAATTGAACAGGGCATGGCCTCTATCAGCAACATTAAAAATATTCAATCCATTTCTAGAGAAAATATGTCTATTGTCATATTGGAATTCACTGAGAGTACCAATATGGATTCTGCGATTATTGAAATGCGTGAAAGCCTGGATATGATTAACGGCTACATGCCTGACGGTGTTGGAACGTCCACAATCATGAAAATCAATCCAGATATGATGCCGATCATGGTAGTCTCGGCAGCTATGGAAGGCCAAGACATCTCTGAATCTTCTTCATTTTTAGAGACGAAAATAATCCCTGAACTTGAGAGCGTAGAGGGTATTGCCTCTGTTGATGCTTCAGGTGTCGTGGAAAATGAAATTCACGTTCTTATTAG
>JBBRVO010000130.1:0-5763 GCA_038246775.1 Peptostreptococcales bacterium
ATCTTTTACTATTTAATCGTTATTCCTTTAATTTTTATATCAGCTCTATTTGTTGATACTTTAACCTCATAATTTTCATTTGGATCTATAAATATTTCTTTGAAAGTGATTACAACATTTCCTGGAATCATACTTCTCTCGAAAGGACCTGGTTGCTGCGAGGCTATTAGTTTTCCATCTTTATAGTAGTCAATTGAAAAATATGAATTGCTAAATCCACCTTCTATATCCTTCTCAATTGAAACTTCAATACTTTTAAAGACATCCGTTCTACTTCCAAAAAACTTAGGATCTATTTTAGAATATGCAATAAATTTATTATCCTTATTATACAACTTCATGAATCCGGCAAAATTTTGATCTTTAGGTATCATTGATGCAAATCCAGATGGAGAAAAAGGTGTATTATTGCCCGGCTTTTTATTGCTTTCTAAATAGGCAAATGAAATTTGATTGGCATCATTATCTAATGCTCCAAAAGACATAAAAGCAAAGTCACTTGGAGATGCATAGTCTACTTCACTCATAATTACATATACAGTGTTAGTAAATCCATCTGACTTCGAAACCACTACACCTTTTGTTATCTCTTTAATATTTGCGGCATCCAGTTTAGCTTTCATAGCTTGCAAAATATTTTTGGCATCCGTTTTAGCATAGCCAATCACTTGTCCTTCATTGTTAAAAAAATGGATACAGAGCTTATCTGTCAAATAACTACCCGTATTTAATATATCAATTACAGAAGTGGTATAGTATTTTGTATTACGATTAGTCCTCAGCAATTCTCCCGTAAAGTAAACACCGCTTTCATCGGAAGGTGTATAGATATCGATGGCCACTTTAGAATAATTCTTTACTGCTGAAGGCAATAAATTTCTATCAATTATCAACTCGCCTTTCACGTTCGTAGTTAAACCTGTTTTAATTTCTGGATAACCCAAATCGAAAGCTTTAACAGGCATTATAGTAACTTGTATATTTTTACTTGTTTTGTCCATAATGTCAAAATATCCAATCAACTTCTTCTCTTGATCAAATAAATTAACAATGGTATGTGCATACACATAATGAAATATAGCAGCATCTTGATCATACATTTCTTCAGAGTTAGAAGTATAAGTCAAATTTGGAATCAAATAATGTATCATTTGATTGGTTGTTGGAAAAAACCAATCAATACCACTTGTACTCAAATAAGTGAAGTTTTTAAATGCATCAGGCAGCGTTTTTTTGTCTATGATATATTTACAACTTTTTCCATCCTCAGAAAAGACTCTCTTTATAGTGACTGTTGATGGCAATACTACTTTAGGGACATCTGTGAGGCCAAGTTTTTTGCTTAAAACGTCATTGCCGCCTTTTAACATCGTAGATAACGACTTATAAGATAGGAAAACCATCTCATCTCTCTTGAAAGCGCTAGATTCAACCATTCCTTTATCTGATAAGCTAATCAGTCCTTTATTTACAGCAAAATTTAGTGTGTCATTATAAGCAAAATCAGTCATTTCATATCCTAAAGCTTTTAATAAAAACACCGTGTAATCCTTAGCACTAGCAGTTTTAGATGAGCCAAAGAGACCATTTCAGATACCTGTCGTTAAGCCTTTTTCATACATATAGCCAACTAGGTCATTGGCCCAAGATGGCACATCAGTAAAAGGATGTGCATATTTCATTTTTTTAGCTTCATCTTCTGCCCCTAAAAACTTTACTAGCATTGCGGCCGCTTCCACACGCTTAGGCGCTCTATCGAGTTCGAAACCCGCATCTGTGCCACTAAATAGTCCCAACTTCTTAAGTATTTCGGCTTGATCGGTGTATTTTGAAGCTTCTCCAGCAAATCCCCCACTTGAAAGTGCAAACCCAATCACCATTACAAAACTCAAAAACAATAATTTCTTCATTAAATGACTCATGCATCCCCCTAATTTTACTTTTATTTATAACATAACGCACTGTTACTCGACCATTCTAACATTTGCATTTCCATCTTACAACAATATATAATAATTCTAAATCTATACAAATGAGCAAATGTAAAAAACCCACGCAACTTGGAATGCAATTCCAAGAGCGGGGGTCAATGTTAATAATTGTAACGCAAAATGTTTAAAGGTTGAGGGGTTTTGAAGGTTTTGATACCAAAATCATCCAAACAGCGTTAATGATTGAGCGCAGGTGTCGCGCATAGGTACACTGGAACGGTTTCGCAGGGACTTCTATCCGACAAAGTCGGAATAAGAAGAAGTCCCGAGAATAAAAAGTGGAAGTGTACCAATGCGCGACAACTGCGCCAAACGTTATGCCAAAAATGATTCCTACATCATCCCATTCATACCCCCGCCCATATTCATCCCATTAATCACGCCTTCTTCCTTCACATCCACGACAGCTGCTTCAGTTGTCAGGAACATGGCGGAGATAGACGCTGCATTTTGGAGCGCAGAGCGCGTTACTTTTGTAGGGTCCACGATGCCCGCTTCGATCATGTTGACATAGACGCCTTTAAGCACGTCATAACCGATACCGGCAACCGAATTTTTAACTTTTTCAACGACGACCGAACCTTCCATGCCAGCGTTGATAGCGATTTGTCTTACTGGTTCTTCAAGCGCTCTTGCGATGATGAGTGCGCCTGTTTTTTCATCCCCATCAAGGGTTTCTACAAGGGCGAGGACTTTGCTGATTGCCGCGATATATGCCGTGCCACCACCGGGAACGATGCCCTCTTCAACAGCGGCTCTCGTCGCGTTGAGTGCGTCTTCGATTCTGAGTTTTTTCTCTTTCATTTCAACTTCAGTTGCAGCGCCCACTTGGATCACAGCGACACCACCACCGATTTTAGCGAGGCGTTCTTGCAATTTTTCTTTATCGAATTCAGAAGAGGTTTCTTCCATTTGTACTTTGATTTGACGTACGCGGTCGCTGATCAGTGCTTTGTCGCCCAAACCATCGATGATTGTCGTGTTGTCTTTGTTGATTTTAACTGATTTTGCACGGCCAAGCATATCCATCGTCGCCGTTTTAAGGTCATAACCGAGTTCTTCTGAGATCATGACGCCACCTGTTAAGATTGCGATGTCTTGAAGCATTGCTTTTCTTCTGTCGCCAAAACCTGGCGCTTTAACTGCGATGCATTCAAAAGTGCCTCTGAGTTTGTTCACGATCAACGTCGTAAGGGCTTCGCCTTCAATGTCATCGGCGATAATCAAGAGTTTGCCTGCGCTTTGAACGATTTGCTCGAGTATCGGTAAGATTTCTTGAATGTTGTTGATTTTTTTATCGGTAATCAAAATATATGGATTGTCTAAAAGCGCTTCCATTTTCTCAGAGTCCGTCACCATGTAATGTGATACGAATCCGCGATCGAATTCCATACCTTCAACCACTTCAAGTTGTGTGCCAAATGTTTTTGACTCTTCAACCGTGATAACGCCATCTTTGCCAACGCGTTCCATCGCTTCTGAGATAAGTTCGCCGATTTCACGATCTGCAGCCGAGATAGAGGCAACGTCTGCGATGTCTTTTTTGTTGTCAATCAATACGCTCTCGCTCTTGATCATATCGACGGCAACTACGACTGCTTTTTCGATACCCGTCTTTAAGATCATTGGGTTAGCACCTGCTGCCACGTTCTTGATGCCTTCTCTGATGATGGCTTGAGCAAGAAGTGTTGCAGTCGTTGTACCATCACCTGCCACGTCGTTGGTACGTGTTGCCACTTCTTTAACGAGTTGCGCGCCCATATTCTCGTATGGGTCTTCAAGATCGATTTCTCTTGCGATGGTTACACCGTCATTTGTGATGAGTGGTGCGCCAAATTTTTTATCGAGAATGACATTTCTACCTTTTGGTCCCAATGTCACTTTTACCGTATTTGCCAATTTATTGACGCCAGTTTCTAGTTTCTTTCTGACATCTTCGCCGAACATAATTTCCTTTGCCATTTTAATGTGCCTCCTATTTAAATGTTTTATTCCATAACCGCCAAAATATCTACAATATCACAGATAATGAGTTCTTCGCCTTCAACTTTGATCTCAGCGCCTTTGTACTTACTAAAGACGACTTTGTCTCCGACTTTCAGTTCTTCTACCTCAGTGCTTACCGCAATAACTTCTGCCATCTGTGGTTTTTCTTTTGCTTGGCCCGGCAATACGATGCCGCTTGCTGTTTTTTCTTCCGCTTCAAGTCTTTTAATGACGACGCGTTTACCTATCGGTCTCAACATTTTTAATTTCCTCCTGTTTTAATACTTATGGAAATTGCATAATTTCCTTATTTGGTTCAGCCTCTTTTGGGCGTTTTAGCATAATGCTTTCTATCCACTATCATATTATACTTGCGCAAAAAAATCAAGTTGTTTTAGCACTCTCTATTAACGAGTGCTAAAACAACTTGCTATCTTTTACCTACCTACATTTCTATGAATAATTTTGTCGCCTCATCAATTGCTTCCAAATACAATTCATTGAGCGCTAAAGGGTCCAATTCATTGCGTTGAGTTATCTCAATGATCTTATCCCAATTGCCCGTTTCATAGTATTGCAAAACGCATAAAATCGTATGAAAGTGATTGGAAAAGCCCATCAAGGCGCCTTTGAGGTCCTCCTTCAGTGGCAATGGTTCGATGATATCAAAGAGAGGTTTTTCCATGATTGTATCAATCAGAGAAAACAAACCCAATAAAAAGGCTTCCGTCTTGCGCGCTTCAAGCTTGAAGTGTTTTGCCAATTTTTCTGCGAATATCGCACGCACTAGGGATACCCTCACGAGTTCGTCCGGTTTGTCAGAGCTAATGTCTCTAAGCATAATCAGCGTCGTCCACTTACGAATTTCGTTAATTCCAAGTAGCGTCAATGCGTGATTTATGGACGTTATTTCGCTCACCGTATAAAAAGCAGGGGAATTGATCAGTCTAAGGAGTTTGTAGGTTAATGAGAAGTCTTTCTTTATCGTCTCCGACATACGCTTAAAATCGGGAACGTCTCCTGTGGTTTCCTTCAAAATCTCCATATAGCGGTAAGTGGAAACATTGATGCTCTTTGTTTTACAAATAACTGGCCTTTCAAAAAAATACCCTTGGAACAGGTGATAGCCATAAAGTTTTGCCTCTTCAAAATCCTCTTGCGTTTCTACTTTTTCGGCGAGGAGCTTGATGCCAAAGGGTAAATATTTTTCGGCCATCTCTTTTCTTTCTATGGAATCAAGTACGATGAAATCGACCTTGATGATATCCACATAAGGGATAATCTGATCAAATTTATCTCCGCCTATAAAATCATCTAGGGCAAGCACATAGCCCTGCGCCTTCATCACTTTACATTTTTCTATGAGCAGCTGATCCACATCTTGCGTTTCTAGAATCTCGATCGTCAAAGCATCCGTTTCAAAAAGTGTATGTAAATCATCCAATAAGAGTTTTCTTGTGAAATTAATATACGCCATCTTACCGCCAGTCAATTTTTTGATACCAAAATTGATGAGGGCGTCGACGACGACGGAAGCCGTTGCCTTATCGCCATCCATATTCAAATCATATGTATTTTTCGCACTACTTCTGTAAAGAATTTCATATGCGACGACATGCCTACTTCTATTAAAGATGGGCTGCCGCGCCAAAAAAACATCCATATTATACCTCCGTGCTCTGATACACACTCACTTCATTCTATTTATTTTCTATTCTAAGATAACATTATGTCAATCAATTTAGGTTTTCAATTTAACCTTTAAAGGTTTCAATTTAACTTTTAA
>JBBRVO010000131.1:0-5734 GCA_038246775.1 Peptostreptococcales bacterium
TTCGAATGCTTCGCCTCTTGTTAAAGCAGCGCCTTCAGCAACGATACCAAGTGCAGCAGCGTCAGCTACAACTGTATTCCAAACAACAGGGTAACCAAGTGCGTTCATAAGAACAGCAACTAATTGTTGTGCAGGTACAGATGCGTCAGCTCTGAAAGTGCCATCTGTGAAACCGTTCATCCAGCCGTTTACAGCTGCATATGAAACGTAGTTCTTAGCCCAACCAGCGATCATAGAAAAATCTGTGAAATCAGCAGGTTGTTCAAATGCTGCAGCTTCTTCTTTAGCGCCGTTAAGTTCAGCGATTAAAGCTGCTAATTGTGCTCTCGTTAATTGTGCATTAACGTCGAGTTTTGCGTCTAGATCCGCGCCATCTTTACCAGTAATGAAACCGTTGTCGTAAAGAGCTTGAGCTCCGGTTGCATCAGCAGCGAAAGTAGGGATCATGCCTAGTACAAGCACTAAAGCTAATACTAATGATAATACTTTTTTCATCTGTGAATCCTCCCTTTAATAGGTTTAGTTTTTTGCTCCTTGTTACAGAAGAGAGTTTTGATCAATAACCCCCTTCTGAGGCATAAGCTCAGCCTCAGAACCGCATAACCCGCGTGGGATATTGCAAAATCCTATTATTGATTATACCATTTCTGAACAAGCAAGGTCAATCAATGTTTTTTATTGTAATAGAACTGTAAACTTCACAGCCATCACAGTAACCTAAGTATACAGGTTTTCAACGCAAATGTCTGTTACCGTACCATTACAAATAATTACAGTTTGATGACATGGCATATATACCACACGGTGCTATAATTAAACAAAGAAAAGGTCAAAGTGCTTAAACAAGCGGGCTTTGACCTTCTAATTATTAAATTTACTTAAAATATTCCAGTGCCCGATTAAGCTGCGGATCAAAGGTACTGTTGCGCGTTGCCTTTATCACTTTGTCTAGTTCCAAAACGGTGGCGTTATTTAAAGTGCCCGTCTGAGACAGACTTTGATTCACTTGAAACGCTTTGAGGACCGCTTTAGTGGCCACATCCAGCACGCCGTTTGCAGTGACTTTATAACCAAGAAGCGCTAGCCTTTGCTGAGCAGCATAGATATTAAGTGAAGTATTGCCCGCTGTCGCTGTCATAGGGGCTAAACTTTTTAGGATTTCTTCAGTGACGCTTGTTGGGGACACCACTTCGATGTCTGGCTTGATGCCGATGCCGTTGACTTTATAATCGCCCGCAAGCTTGTACTCTGCGATGGTCATCTTCACTGCACCGCCGTTTGTGAGGGCGTTGATGGTCTGAACCGTGCCTTTGCCATATGAGGTCTCGCCGATGACCTTGCCACTGCCCGTTTGCTGGATGCTGCCTGCAAAGATCTCAGAAGCACTGGCCGATCCACCGTTTGTCAAAACGACCACATCCATAGGCGCTTTTTCAGTAGTGGCTCTATACGTTCTATCATTTGTTCCTTTATAGTCTATCTTTACGATCTCTTTTCCCACAGGGATAAAGTAATCGCTGACGTGTATCGCTGTATTGAGAAGCCCACCTGGGTTATTGCGTACGTCTACAATGAGTTTTTTAACGTTTTTGTTGACCATATACGCCATAGCGGCATCAAACTCCGCATTGGTTTTAGCGCTAAATTCAACGAGTTCAATGTATCCGATATTACCCGCTAAGAGTTTATAGTTCACAGATTTGATGAGGATGGTGTCTCTTATGATGTCAAATTTGATAATGGCCTCAGAACCCGCTCTTCTAATACCGAGTATTACGTGTGTGCCTTTTTCACCGCGAATCAGCGTAACCGCTTTTTCTGTGGTAAATCCCGCTGCGTCAATGCCGTCAATGGTGATGATCATATCGCCAGGCATGAGGCCCGCTTTATCAGCAGGTGTGCCTTTGATCGGTGCGACGACTTCCACGAAGCCGTTTTTGCCTTCAGTGACGGAAGCGCCAATGCCGCTAAATTCACCTTCTATACTCGTATTGAAATTTTTATATTCTTCAGGTGTGAAATACGTGCTATAGGGATCAAGCGTCTGAAAGATTCCTTTATAGGCGCCTTCTATCAACTTTTGTTTGTCGGTATCTTTATAGTAGTTTTCAGAGACCGATTTCAACATAAAATCGATGTAGCCCTGATAGTCTGCATCTGGTTTAGAGACGGGTGCGGCACTAGATGATGCGCCGCCCTCAGTCTGTGAAAAGACAGGTGCTAATGCAAGACCCACTAACATCAGTGCCATGATGATCGCCAGTGTGCTCTTAAGCAGTTTCTTTTTTCTTAGCTTCTTTTTCTTTTTCTCCAGTAAAAGAGCTTTTGGGTCCCCTTTTGCATTTAATTTTGCCATGGTTCGCCCTCCTTTTCGATAAAGTTTATTATACGTCTATTTATAGGTGTTTGCAAGGTTACACTTTTTAACAAACTATGAACACGAGGGTTAACCGTTGAGTCTAACAATCTCCACATAGAGGTTGCCGTCGCGTTTTTCCACGATTGCTGTGTCCACCATGGCGCCGATGAGCGTCAGTTCGTTCTCGTCGTCATTTTCGCCCGCAAGTTGCCAGTAGTATTCCTCAATTTCAGACTGTCTTTGGTTGTTGAGCGTTTTTCTGAAGTGGTCTAGAAATGCATCGCTAAAGTTCGTGTGATAATCCACCATCTTGATCACGGTCTTTTCTGGACTTGTAAGTATTTTAAAATCTACCTCATCTGTATCTTCACTTAGAAATATCGTCGTGAGTTCATCGACGATTTTACATATTTTTTTAATTTCGTGTCTCATATCTTTGTGTTCCCCCTCTTAAATGCGTCTATGATCGGGAGCATAAATCCGGCGACCAAGCCGCCAGAAAACCCGTTGTTATAAAGGTTGATTCCCCCATGAATAATACCGATATTTGTCACAAGCGTCAAGTGCAACATGCCGGCGATCACCCCTATGACCGGCCCGTAAGCCCCTGCGATGGGCGCAATGCTCGTCGCAAACAGCGCTGAGATGATAAATGTAGTGCTGGAAAAGTCGTATCCAAAAAAGACGCCAGCCATGAGAACGCCAGCCACAAGCGGCGCGCAGTTTTTAGGGTGCTTGCCAAATGCCCCGAAGCCGACGATGGTGAGAATGGCCGCCATGACCGGTCCATTGACGATGCCACCTAAGATGAGGACGAATGCCAAACTGGCAAAGCCCAAAATGCCCATATTTAAAAAGGTGACGCCGTAACCGAGCAGTGACGTAAAGTCTGTGATGGTTCTGCCTTTATAACCGTAAATGGCTTTGTAGTCCTTGAGCACATTGGGATTTGTCAAAAATGCGATCACGATCAAGTAGAGGAACAAGAGGATCAACAGACCGATGATCCACGGGCTGTTTTCCAGATGTATGATGTTAACGGGTTCGATTTCCACATCAAAGCTCCTAAGCAGCGAGGTGATGACCGTACCCACTACGCCTGCTGTGAATCCAATGTTGTAAAGGTTGTAACCGTCGTGAAAGCGAATCATATGTGACGCCAGCGGCACGATAATAAACCCGATGGCCACACCTGACAAGAGCCCCATGAAGTAACTAAAGCCCTCGTTGAAAATCCCTCCAAATGTGATGAAACTAACAATCGGTGCTAGAGCCGTACTGAACATGATAACCAGGATTACATTTTTCATGGGCATTTGTTGGTACCTGGCATACAGGTACCCGCCGAGATAGATGGGTAGGATATTTAAGATGTTTTTGCCGAAAAACGAAAACCCAAGCACTGTGAAAAATGCCGCGATGAGCAAACCGTTGATCCTCATACGATAGCGTTTTAATAGAAAGAGGTTGTAAAACCCTATGAGCGCTGCGTTCACAAAGGAAGGGCCAATGCCACCTACAGCCATGAAGTCCGTGATGAGCGTCGTTGGAGATCTCATGATACGCCACAAGCCCTCCGAAACGTCTGAGATGTTTTTTGTCTCAAAAATGGTGTAGAGGATGCCAAATATTAGGAATATCACTGGGAATACAACTAGAATTTGAAGCTTCTGTTCTTTGTGTAGATCTTTTTCTTCAATTTTATTTGTAAAGACCACTTTCTCACCTCGATTTTTTGGATTTTAATGGGTTTAATGGATTTTTTTAATTATACATGAACCTGCCTTTTAATACTAGGAAAAAAGCGAACAAACGCCAACGGCTCGAAGGAGAGACGGTTGGCGTTTTATAGTGTTTACCTGTTCAAAATCTTCTCCCTATAATCATAGGTAATCGAATCTTTCAGATGGTGAATAAAATTATTGATCATGGCTGCCGCTTCATCTTTACGCACCCAGCTGTTGGGGTTGATGCGGTTTTCAGGTGTTCCTGTCACCAGGCCAATCTCGTTTGCCATATAGATGTAGTCTTTCGCCCACTCGGCGATGGCTTTATCGTCGGCAAAAGCGGTTCTATACGGTGGCGCTGGCGCCATATACTGCAGGCCAAGGGCTTTGATCATAATGGTGATGGCTTCGGCGCGTGTCAGGCGTTCCCCACCTTTAAAGTAATAGTTCTTGCCCGACATGATGTCGTTGTCCTTAATGAACTGGATGTAATTGTAATCGGGGTCACCCACCATAATGTCTAGATAAGGCGTTTCCACACCTGGTCTCATGCGTTTGATGACGTCGGTCTGTGTCGATGCTGGGAGCACACCGTGGATCGCGATGACCATGGCCTTGCCAAAATCCAGTCTCGAGATCGTAGCAGATGGGACGAAATACTCTTTTTCGACGTCGAAAATCTCAAGGGACGTCAAAAGGAAAATCTCTTTCTCTGCCCAGTGGCCGCCGATGTCTCTGATCCTAGGCGTGATAAGCGCTTTGGATTCCAAAATGACGTTTTTGCTCAGGTTGACTTCACCTGTATTTCGTTTTGTAGAGGCCATGTCCACCACGCCATCTGTAGATACTGGTAGTGAATATTTGTATGTGAGCACATTTTCCTCACTGGTGATTTTAAAGTAGTTGCCTCTAAAGCTGATGCTTTGGGGATCGGTATATTGATAGTCGTAATTAACGGTCTTGTTGGACGCCATGCCAATATCCACCGTTCCAGTCCACACGATGTTCTCCTGAGAGCCAGGCACTTTCGGGTCATAGCTTGGGTTTACCTTGGCATTTTGAATCTCCTGCTTGACCACCAGTGTTTCGTTGTTGCCGAACAGGTGGTTATAGCCCACTACCGGCCGTGCGTCTATGACATAGGTCACGGTGCCCGCGTTGGTGAGGTAGTCCCCATTTAAATAATACGTGCGCTCAGAGATGATATTGCCCGAGAAGTAATCCACTGCAGGGGTGTTGTCCTCAAGCCGGCTGTCTGTAAAGGTGTATTTCCCTAAGGTATATACACCAGCTGCCGTGGTGATGGTCTCTTTATAAGCGCCATTTGGCAGAGTCTTCACGTAATCCGTCTGAAGCAAGCTGCCATTTTTGGTCTTCGTTACAGTGAACGTCACATCTCTTGCGAGGGTGATGTTTTTTGCCGTGTTGGAAAGTGAGAAGGTGTATTTTAAAGTATACGTGTCCTTGTCAGTGGGGATGATCGGCAATTTCACAGTGCCTTTTAAGAGGACCGGTTCGCCCGTGATGAAGCAGAGCTCCTGATATTCATGCGTGCCCGAAATCATGAGATCGCCAATAAGTCCACCGTCCATCCAGACGACCTGCGCCTGTGATAGGTTACCAAATGTGCCGAAGGTAATGCTCAAAA
>JBBRVO010000132.1:0-5702 GCA_038246775.1 Peptostreptococcales bacterium
CAAGCTTGAAGTGAAGCGTCGAACGGAGGCAATCGCAAAAGCTAAGACATTTGGACTCTTATAAAATCACAAAGTGATGACAAGGGGGCGACCTATGTACTATGAGATTATCATAAAAGGTTATATCAAGGACCATTTTTTCGAAACGCTTGAAATGACTCAGCTAGAGGATTACACCACCAAACTGAGTGGCACATTTGAAGATCAAGCCGCACTATATGGCGTGCTAAGACGCATACAGGATTTGGGCATCGAACTGATCGCGGTAAGCCCTGTGATTGATTAGCTCATATGACCCATTTGAATTATATTTAATGTTGCGCAAACAAAACGTCCATGACAATTTGATATGATGCCTCCAAAGTAGTCATACTAATTAATTAAAATTAGATGATCTATTTTGGAGGTTTTTTATGTCAAAAAAATAGTAGTGTCAGTAAAGAGGATAAAGTCAAAGCTTGCAAGTACTATCAAACTGGTCAAAATGCTAAGCGTTCTGAAGATTTAGTTTTGGTAACAAATGCACATGTAATTCTTCTAAAGCAGTTGAAAAAGTTCAAGAGGTTATTGAAAGCGTCAATAATCAATCTGACAGCGTTAAATTTACTGAAGAAAAATTCGAAAAAATTGCTGTTTCCATCGATTTTTCAGGATAATTACTCAAAATATTAGTGAATTTTCTGATTTAATGAATGCAAATAAAAATATGCTTTTGATTCTAACGCAAAACTTATCTGCCATTGTACAAGAAAATGCTTCGGGTTCTGAAGAAGCTTCCGCAGCAATAGAAGAAAAGATGGCTGCTCTAGAAGAAATCGCAAATGCGAGCGATAGTCTTGCACAGATAGCCGTTGAAATGAAAGTGTTGATTCAAAAAAATTCAATTTGATTAAAGCAACATCATAGCGCCTTGATAGGAGAGATAAGCAATGAGCATTCCAATTAGCACATCCGTAGGATAGTGATACCCAAGTATAATTCTGGACATACCAACGATGAAGGCGAGAATCATAAAAGGCAGAAAGAGTCCTGGTATGCCGTTTGCGTATGATAAAGCAATCGTAAACGCGCATGCCGTATGCCCTGATGGAAATGAGTATGCACAAGTGGGTGGTTGCGTGACATTGGCGATGGAGAGGCTCTTGTATGGTCTAGGTCGATTGACAAGGCGCTTTATTGTTTGAACGATGACTTGAGAAATTGTGAGTGTGAGCAACATCTCTATGCCAATCGGGATATGATGAGCAAATTCAAGGTATAAAGCAAAAAAGGTTGCGAGTATCGCCGTAGTAGTTGAACCTATATGTGTGATTACATGCATGATGCGTGCGAAAACGACGCTTTTTGATGCGGCATTTAGCGTTAGATAAAGCTGTTTATCGTTTACAAGTAGACGTTCAATCATCGCATTCATGTGGCCTCCTAATTACATTGCATTTTCGGCGATTTTCGCAAGTGGACTTCTTTCAACCTGTTTTAAAGTAACATGGCCTGTCAAAGCATAGGGCTTCATTTTTTCTATGGTATAGACGAGTCCATTTGACTTTGAGTCGACTAAGATGTTATCAATCTGATTGTCGCTTGGATCACCAAGAAAGACAAATTTTGATCCAGATCCAGCCCGTGTCAACATGAGTTTAGCGCAAATGCGATAGCGAGAATCGTTTTACCAGAACCTGCGCCTCCAGATATTGTAACGAAATGAATGTCGGGATTCATGAGGAGTTCATAGGCCATTTTTTGCTCTCTATTAATAGGCAACAAACCCCAGGATGCTTCATTTGAGTACTTTAGAGGCACAATTCTTTCACCATCATATCGTGCGATGATCTCATGACCATCTCGATCCGAACTTCGAATATGCACGAATTCATTTGGATACAGATTACCTTGGAGCAATTCTGGAAGCACTAAACCACCTGACTCAAGCTTAACGCCATCTGATACTCTTCCAAGCTTTCTTATACTGCTGAGCTCCCGAGCAGCACTTCTAGCGTGATAACCCACGATGCCCTCACGCTTTTTTAAATGGTCTAGCTCTTCAATACAGATAATCGGAATAACAATGTGGTTGTCGTCAAATTTGTAGAAACAAAATGGATCGTGTATCATGACATTGGTATCGATAATATAGTTCTTTATCATACATGCCTCCTAAGGATGGATTGTTACCTAAGAACAGTTTATGCGCTACGTGTTTGAGTCGTATTATCATTAGATTAAATTCTTGTAAAAGTCTATATTTGGGGCATGCTAAACACAGCTGTTTCGTTGTCTTAGCCGGCTTGAACCATTGAGGGCAGTATTGCATTAGTTCTTACTAGCAACGACCTCATGCCGCTTAGACCTGTGGTAAGAGTGCTCATTGGTCCAAATTGAAATGACGTACTGGATTTAAAAATACGATATAGCATCGTTATTAAAAAAAGAGTTGTTAATGTGGAATAAACAATCATGAATCAATTTACATAGATATAACAAAACGCACACTTGCACCAAACGTTCTCATGTTAATTTTATATAGTAACTGACTGTATGAAAATAAAACGCATGACATAGGGGTTAATCATGAGATTTGGTATTCAAGTGAAGTTAGTACTAATGGCACTATTTATTGGTTTTTTTCCTATCGTATTACTTAGCGCCATCAGTATTAACAAATCATCTGAAGAAGTAGCGGTCCAAGTAGAGAAAAATACGGCACTATTTGCAAAGATGACCAATGATCGCATCGAGACTTACTTTACAGCAAGAGAAGGAGATGCACTAATTCTTTCAAAGTCAAGAATTGTTAGAGAAGGCGTTGAAAAACTGAATACTTATAAATCAACCGCCGAGGAAAAGACCCAATTATATGAAGATTTCAAGCATTTGCTGACTCAAGCGTCGTCTTATTACGGCTATACAGATATATTTATAACCAATGCTTATAACGAAGTCATCTTTTCTTTAAATTACGATGCACTGGATATTGCACCGCTTGCAACACTTGGTGATTATTGTTTAAAAGCACTGAAGGGTGAACAATCTTGGTCGCATTTATTTCGAAATTCTTTTATCGACGATAACATCTTAGTGTTATCTACACCGATTGGAGGCTATGATAATCAATCAACGGAATCGATTGGAACGATCAACATCGTCATCAATCAAGATGCTTTAAATCAAATTGTGAAGGAAGGTCAAGATGTTTTAGGCACAACAGCGGACGTCTACCTAGTGGATAAGGATGGGATTCTTTTGACGAATACGTCTCGAGCGCCATTTAATGAAAATAGTGCACTAAAAGAGACCATTGAAACAGAATATATTACAGCCCTTTCTTCACAAATCGAGGCAAACAACTTGAGTTTTACAGACGTTCAGGTGGTTAACAGTTATGATAACTCAAAAGCGGTTGCTAATTTATCGGTCGTTAAAGTGGGCAATAATTATGCTGGAATGGTTATAGAGGTTGCCCACGATGAAGTATTTGGCGGACAAAAAGCGCTGGGAGAACTTATCCTAATTGTCTCTGTAAGCGTTGTAATAATGAGTTTGCTTATGGCATTAGTTACTGCAAAGAGTTTTATTAAGCCGATCTCGAATTTGATAGACTTAACGGTACGGATTGCGGGTTACGATTTGACCGTTGAACCTGATATAGCTCTGTTAAAACGCCATGATGAATTCGGCGATCTCAGCGCTGCAATTATGACAATCGTCATGAGTTTGAAAAACATCATTAGTAAAGTGGATACAGTATCAGTCGATTTAAAAGATGCTTCTATATTGTTAAAAAACGAGACGCAAAATGCGACCATCAATGCTCAGAAAATTGCGGTTGCCATTGATGAAATATCAGAGGGTACGGCAATGCAAGTTGAGAAGGCAAATGATGGTAATGCGGAACTTATGAATTTAGATGGGGCAATCGAACACGAAGCGACCTTGCATCGTACTATGATTAACGACATGACCCAAATGAAAGAAAAAGTCAATGAAGGCATGTCACTTATGTCTGAACTCGCGGTAATTAATGAAAAATCCATCGATGCCAATCAAAATATGCGAGAAAAAGTTGAAAGAAATTCAGAAGATTCCATAAAAATTGAACTTGCGAGCAAATTTATAATGGATATTGCCAACCGTACCAATCTACTCGCTTTAAATGCGGCGATTGAAGCAGCAAGAGCAGGTGAACATGGTAGGGGTTTCGCAGTTGTAGCAAACGAGATAAGAAGTTTGGCAGAGCAATCCAAAGAATCGACCCAGCAAATCAATAGGATTGTTTATCAGCTTCAAAGCAGCCATAGTGAGGTTGTAAGTACTATTAAATCGCTAACAGAAATTTCGGATCTTCAAAAGTCAAGTGTCTCAAAAACCCACGAGAAATATATGGAAATCAAGAAAACAATTGAGAAAGTTGATAAGTTAATCGAAGAAACATCTAACTCTACAATGGCGATTCAAAAAATCAAAGGCCATTTAAGTGAAAGTATCAAAGCTTCGGCTCAAACAAGCAAAGAAAACAGTACGTTCACGAATCAGATTGCTGACTCTGTTGAAAATCAAACGGATGCGATTGTAAGCATATACGAAGCGTGTGATAACTTAAACCGACTTGCTGAAACACTTCATTACGATGTGAATCGATTTAGGTACACAAAAGATAACATGATATCAATAGAAGCTCATGTAATAGCCTTAATGGATGATCATTCAACATCTGTTGAAGAGACTCAAATTGAGAAAAATCTTGAGGGAAATGTGCGTCTCGTTGAGTTGCTGGATTAAAACGTGTAGTATCATTTTTAATATACCAAATGCAACGACTGAGAGAAACATACCTAAACATTAAAAAGATCAAGGTTAACACGATTTATCGTGTGACCAATTAAGCGGAGGGTTTATTTGTTATACGATAACCATGAAAATTGATACGGATAGTCTGTAAGTTTTACAAATGTCATCATTTATAACAGAGGCTTCTGACATTCTAACGATGCTAAAAACTATGGATTATAGCACACTTAAAAAAATGTGGCATTGCAAGGACTCTATTGCACAGCTTAATTATCAGCGCATAACAGTATTTAAAATCTTTATGCCTTTTGGGATAAAAAACAAGCAGACCATCTTTCCAAAGAAACCGATTGCATTTTAAATCTAGCATCCAAAGAATATAGTTAAATTATTAAGCCCCATTTACCGAAACGCGTTTCTTTTGTCACCTGTGATTTTAGTGAAATCATAAACGATAAACTTATTTCGAAGGGAATCCTTTGCAAAATCGCACGGGGCGAAATGGTCCGTTGCATGGTGGATCACAAAATCATGACACCAGATGGTCTAAAAGAATTTAACGTGTTGGACTTTCAATATACTGAACAATGAGAAAGCCCCAATCCTTTAAAATTATAAAGGATTGGGGCTTTGTATTTTTTGTTCATTTTCATTTAGAGCGTCGTTTCGATGCCTTGGCACTCAAATATCAATCTATTCGTTCTGGCTCATATGACGCTACGGCCATTCCAAAGTAGGTGGGAACTTCATAAGATAATAAGTTACCGACCATGGGAAATATATTTAATGCACCATATAAGATCAACATTTGCCAAAGGCTATCAGGTTTAGCATTTTCAACAAGAGCCATGTCCATATCCAAAAGTTTATGAAGCGCATTCGTTTTAATAATGGATAGTATGTCTTCATCATATTCC
>JBBRVO010000133.1:0-5678 GCA_038246775.1 Peptostreptococcales bacterium
ATTTATGGCAAGAGACTATAACTATTTCCTAAGAGGAGGCCTATAAATGGGTGACAAATTTATTGACAAAATTAAATTTTTTTGGGGCGTCGATTCTCATGATGACGAAGATCACACTGAAGATTTTTACGAAGATATGAAACGTACGGATTTAGAAACTGAGGATACAAATATGACGTTAAGTGCCTTAAATGACGCAGGACAAAAGTCGGTAAACACGATAAAAACGTCTAACAAGATCTTGAATATCCATTCAAATTCAACGATGAACGTCGTTTTGTTTAATCCCAAGACATTTGACGAATCAACGAACATCGTCGATACACTCAAAAATAGAAAACCAGTCGTCATGAATATCTCCGAGTTAGATAAAGACCTCGGAAGAAAGATATTCGATTTTTGTTCAGGCGCATTATATGCCGTAGACGGTCACATTCAACAAGTTGCCAAGGGAATTTTTATCCTTGCACCTCAAAATGTAGATATCACGGGTGATGTCATTGCGAAACAGGACTCTCCGGTGAGTACCTGGTTAAGAGAATAATTAAAATGCTGGAATAGAAAGGAACGTTATGCTCACAATTAAAGTTACACTCTTATATTTTCTTCAAGTTGTCACGTATATGATCTTCGGACGTGCTATGTTGTCATGGCTTATTAGAGATCCGAACAATCCAATTATGAAGATCTTGATCACGCTCACGGAGCCAATTCTAAGCCCGATTAGAAATCTTCTATTTAGATTGAAAATTGGTGGCAACATGGTTGATTTCAGCCCACTTGCAGCGCTGTTACTGATTCAGATGCTGTCAGCAGCGATCATAGCCATCTTATGATCGATCGTCAGGCACTATTAAAACAATATGGTGCACTTGTCGATTCAGAAGGCATTTTTATCAAAGCGTTAGATCTTCTTTATTATGCTGAGAACCATTATGAACCTCAAATTACCGATTTTTTAACGCCCGATTTATCCTTTGCAATTGAACAGATTGCAAAAAGTCAAACGGACTTGATTATACAAAGGTGGGGTGTTTTTTCAGAGGCGGAACGCGTCAAATTATTTATAGCGCCTGATTATGTACAGGACATTGATGCAAATGACCACTTGGCTTTGATCGATATTCAGTATAACCAAAAATTTAATGAATTGGGGCATAGTGATGCTCTGGGTGCATTGATGGCACTAGGCATAAATCGTAGCAAACTCGGCGATATCGTCGTCTATGAGGGTGGTTTTCAAGTTGTCCTCGACAGTAGCCTTTGTGCGTATTTCTTGCAGAATGTCGACAAGATTGGACGCGCAGGTGTTAAGGTTAAAAAAATCAGTTTCGATGAAGCCAAGGCAATTATTCAAAATAAAAGGGCCGTCAGCGGTACGGTGAAATCCATAAGATTAGATAGCATCATCGCCTTATGTTTTTCTTTATCGCGTAGCGATGCTCAAAAGCTCGTTGAATCCGAACATGTAAAAGTGAATCACGGCATCGTCAACCGAACGGATTATGTAACTAAAATGGGTGATCTGATTTCGGTGCGTGGTCATGGTAGACTTGTTGTTGAAGAAATCTTAGGCGTGACTAAAAAAGATAGAATTCGAGTTGTATTATCGGTAGTGACGCGTTAGAAACAAAGATGGAGGAAAACCAATGCTAACACCACTTGACATTCAAAACAAACATTTTACCAAGAGCTTGAGAGGCTACAATGAATCAGAGGTTGAAGAATACCTTGCGATAATCGTTCAAAGTATGGAGACGCTCATTCAAGTCAATATAGAAACCACAGCTAAAATTCGCGACTATGAGAAACAGCTATCACATTATATCGCCATGGAACGCACGATCAACGACGCGATGATTCTCGCCCAAAAGACTTCTGAGGATATGATCAAAAGTACAAACGACCGAGCAGCATATATCATCGAACGCGCCGATGATCAAGCTAAAAAGCTTATCGGGGATGCCAATAATGAGGTGTTAAGCGTTATAAAGCGTCACGAGGATGCTAAACACGCTTTACAGACCTTTCAGATGAAGTTTAAAATGCTTGTTGAAACCCAATTACAGTCTTTTGAAGAGCATTTGGATTGATTTGACAGGATGCAGAACATCCGCTATAATTAAAAAATATAATTAAAACATATAATTAGAACATATCAATATACAAGAGATAGACAAAGATTGGAACGAGTACACGTATGCACGTTAAGAGAGTCAGTGTTTGGTGTGAACTGATACGTTAGCATACTTGGAAAATCACCCATAGTCATTTTTTCGAAATGCGTGAGCAGAGTAGTCAAAATCGGTTCGAACCCGTTAAAATGGAAGAGTGACACCGTTTCAAAAGGCGGTGTAATTTGGGTGGTACCGCGGTTTATCCGTCCCTTAGCTTATGCTAGGGGACTTTTTAATTTTTTGAAGCATTAATCAATATCAATTCAGATTGAAAGGATGGCAGAAATGAGCTATAAAGAACTTACAAAGCACGCCGTTGCTGAAAATGAAAAATTGGTCAGAGACTATTGGGAAAACATTGACCTTCTTAAACTCAGCGTTGATACAAGAGAGGGAAAACCATCCTACATTTTTTATGAAGGACCGCCAACTGCAAATGGCAAACCGGGTATTCACCATGTTTTAGCACGTGCACTTAAAGATTCTGTTTGTCGTATCAAAACGATGCAAGGTTATCAAGTGAAAAGAAAAGCAGGGTGGGACACACATGGCTTGCCGGTTGAAATTGAAGTTGAAAAAAGATTGAACCTCAACGACAAATCGGCTATTGAAGCATATGGTATCGAAAACTTCAACCATCAGTGCCGTTCGTCGGTTTTTGAATATGAAGATGCATGGCGTGAAATGACTAAAAAAATGGCTTATCTGATCGATTTAGATAACCCGTATGTCACTTTAGATAACGACTACATTGAAACTGAATGGTGGATCTTGGACAAGTTTTTTAAAGAAGGTTATATTTATGAAGGCCATAAAATATTGCCATATTGCCCAAGATGTGGAACGGGACTCGCTTCACATGAAGTGGCGCAAGGTTATCAAGAAATCAAAACGGTAACCGTTTACGTGAAATTTAAACGTAAAGACGTCGATGAGTATTTCCTCGTTTGGACGACAACGCCTTGGACACTCGCTTCAAATGTTGCACTTACTGTAAACCCCAATGAAACGTACGTAAAAGTTAAATTTAATAATGAAGTCTATTACCTTGAAAAAACTTTAGCACCAAAAGTACTCGACGGCGACTATGAAGTCATTGAAACATTCAATGGCAAAGATTTGGAATTTATGGAATACGAGCAACTCATGCCTTTTGTTAAGGCAGATAAAAAGGCGTTTTATGTAACTTGCGCAGATTATGTAACGATTGAAGACGGAACGGGCATCGTTCATACGGCACCTGCATTTGGCGAAGACGACTACAACACTGGCAAACGTTATGATTTGCCTGTGCTTCAGCCGGTAGACGAAGAAGGCAAGTACACTGAAACGCCATGGAAAGGCACTTTCGTTATCGATGCAGATCCACTTATCGTCACTTGGCTCGCTGAAGAAGGCAAACTCTTTAAAAAGCAGAGAATGGACCACAACTATCCACACTGCTGGAGATGTAGAACACCACTATTATATTATGCAAAACCAAGTTGGTACATTGAGATGACCAAGTTAAAAGATTTGCTCATCAAAAATAACAATTCAGTCAACTGGTACCCTGACTACGTCGGAGAAAAACGCTTTGGGAACTGGCTCGAAAACTTAAATGACTGGGCGATTTCAAGAAGCAGATACTGGGGCACACCATTAAACATTTGGCGGTGTGATTGTGGTCATACAACTTCAGTGAGCTCAAGACAAGATCTTGTAGATCGTGCGATAGAAGATATCACGACTAATATTGAGCTTCACCGTCCTTATGTGGATGACGTCCACCTCAAATGCGACAAATGCGGCGATGTGATGCACCGTGTACCAGAGGTTATCGATTGTTGGTTTGACAGTGGGTCTATGCCATTTGCACAACATCACTATCCGTTTGAAAACAAAGATATTTTTGATACGCTATTTCCAGCTGATTTTATCTGTGAAGGCATTGACCAAACCAGAGGTTGGTTCTATTCGTTGATCGCCATCAGTACGTTTGTTATGGGCGTTTCACCTTATAAAAACGTCTTGGTCAACGACTTAATTCTCGATAAATTTGGCAAGAAAATGTCAAAATCCAGAGGCAATGGCGTAGATGCATTTGAACTGCTCGATAAATACGGTGCGGACGTCGTCAGATGGTATCTCTATTTTGTATCACCAGCATGGACGCCGACGAAATTCGATGAAGATGGTTTAATCGAAGTTAATTCCAAGTTTTTTGGAACGATCAAAAATGTCTATAATTTCTTTACTCTATATGCCAATACAGATAATATTGATGTCAATAGTTTCTATGTTCAACCTAAAGATCGTCCTGAACTAGATCGTTGGATCCTTTCTAAACTCAATTCGCTCTCAAAAGCGGTTAAAGAAGACCTTGATGTCTTCGATATGACTAAAGCGGTCAGAAAAATCCAAGAGTTTGTCAGTGAAGATCTTTCAAACTGGTATATCAGACGATCAAGACGTAGATTCTGGGGTTCTGACCTTACTGAAGACAAAAAATCAGTTTATAATACGACAAATGAAGTGCTTATCGCCGTTTGTCAACTTGCAGCGCCATTTGCACCATTTTTGACAGAGGAAATCTACAGAAATCTCACGGGTGAGGCATCTGTACATGTCAGCTACTATCCAACAGCCGATGATGCCTTAATCGACAAGCACGTCGAATCTAGAATGGACCTCATCAGAGAACTCGTTACACTGGGAAGATCAGCAAGGGAATCGGTTAAAATCAAAGTAAGACAACCTATCCAAGAAGTTATCGTGGATGGTAAATATGAAACGCTAATCGGCGATCTCGTGCCACTCATCATGGAAGAGCTTAACGTGAAGCATGTTGAATTTACACAAAATCTTCCAAATTATATGAATTTCCAACTCAAGCCGAACTTCAAAGTACTTGGTCCGTTGGTGGGTAACAAAATGGGCGAATTCGGTAAAGCATTATCGGCGCTTGATCCACAAGTTTATGCGATGCGATTTGACGCGGGTGAGACGATTGAACTGGTCGTTGCTGGTGAGACCTTCGAAGCGACTGCAGAACACGTTCTCATCAACATAAACGCAAAAGAAGGGTTCACAGTCAAAATGGAAAACAATCGATTCATCATCCTCGATACCAATTTGACGGAGGACCTAATCAATGAAGGCTATGCACGCGAACTGATTTCTCGTGTCCAACAGATGAGAAAATCAAATGATTACGACATGATGGATCAAATCGATATTTACTACAATGCGCCTGATGTATTTAAAAATGCTGTAACATTGCATTCTGAATACATCGTGTCTGAAACGTTGGCAACCACTCTTGTGGCTTGCACTGACAAACCATTTGATGTACAACAGCTCAACGGTCATGAAGTTGGCTTATACCTTGAAAAGCATCAATAAATGATTATCAGCACCTCAGAAGACATCGTGCTTTTGAGGTGTTTTTTTATGTTTTTTAAAAAGTTGATTTATATTTTAAATTGAGGTTATATATTAAGTAATAATTAGAGCGTGGCA
>JBBRVO010000134.1:0-5668 GCA_038246775.1 Peptostreptococcales bacterium
GTTTCAAAGAGCCATGCACCCCAAATCGCAAAAGGGCCTGAAACACCCCAAGGGTTTTTTGTTACAGCGAGTGTCACGATTTGAAAGAGTGAAAGTAGTACAGCAGCCGTTATATAGGTAAATGGATTTTTTAGCCATCTTACGTAATACTCATTTGACTTCATTTTGTCAAAGAATTTTTCTTTTTTCTTTTCCAAGAGTTACACCTCCATGCTTGGTGCGAAGATTTTATTACTTCGTTTTTTCGATAATAACTTCCCACTCACCGTCATCCACTTCTTCTACTTCAACGTTGTAACCTTCTTTTCTTGCCCATTCTGGAACGTTTTTCATGGCACAACTGTGGTCGATTTGTACAATTAATACATCGCCAATTTCGAGCTCAGCGAGCTTGTTTTGAGCTTTTACGAGCGGTATTGGACATGCTTCTCCGAAACAATCTAACATAACTTCTTTCATTTTCAGTTCCTCCTAAAATTAAATAGTGATCAATAGTCACTGTATCGTTGATAAATCGGTTATAATAGTCATATGAGTGTACAGACACATTTAATGTGCTGCACCGCGTTTTTTTTCATATTGCTCTGCTATAATATAGATGGCTAGTAAAACACCTAGCTGTAAAAGCACTGCGCCCATCCATCCAAAGACATCGGGTAAGAAAATACTTGGTCCTTTAGAGATAAAAACTGCTTTCCACCAGCCAAAATCGTGCGCACCCCAAAGTGAGCCAACGATAAAGAATATAAATGCGAGAAAGTTCATCACAAAACCTTCACCAACGCGCATCAGGGTGCCAGAAGCACAGCCGCCTGCGATGACCATACCCACGCCGAAAATAAAAGCGCCGATAATAGTTGCTAGGCTAATTGGTACGACATAACTCATGCCAGGGATTGGTAAACCGGCAGCGGAATAGCCGTATTTGATTGCAGTGAAACCAATCGTTGTAATGGCAAATGCCACAACGACCGCACGTGTAACTGAAGTACTGCCCGTCAGTAAAGGATCACGCAGTGAAGCCGTGAAGCAAAATCGTCCCTTTTGAAGAATAAACCCAAATGCTGAGCCTGTTAACCAGAAAAAAGCAACATTAGATGAATTTAAATTCAATAAAACTGCAACGATACCGATTAAAGCAACCGTTAAGAAACCATATGGAATTTGATTTTTCTTCGGTTTTCGATTTGCTGAAGAGCGTCTAGAAGATGCTGCATTTGTTTGTTCAGCCATTTTTGTACACTCCTAATTAAAAAAAAGTTTGCTATACTCTTAACAATCTCACTAGAATATGATAACATTTTATCAATATAAAAAGTCCATTGGATTTCTGTTTCAGTATAAGAAAAACCAATACCCAATTATTCAAACTTTGAGGCATGATATTTAGAGAGGTGGCTTATGAATTTAACTGCGCTTGAATATTTTAGAGAAGTCGTTGAGACAAAGAGCATATCAAAGGTAGCGACCAACCGTCATCTTTCTCAGTCGGCGTTGAGTCAAAATATTCATAAGCTTGAAGATGAGCTTGGCTTGATTCTACTTGAACGGAGCAATAAAGGTGTTGTTCCCACTGAGGCGGGAAGAATCCTATTTAAACATTCAGGTACCATGATGCGTATCTATGAAAAGATGAGAGAAGAGTTTGATGCGCTTCAGTTAAATGTAGAAAGTGTCCGAATCAACGGGTCTTTATCTCTTGTTGACTATTCGTTGCCTTGTGTCCTTTATAAAGTCAAAAAAAAGCATCCAAATTATAATTTTGAGATGCATGCTAGATCAAACTTAGAATCAATCAATGATTTGATTAACGAAATTACGGATCTTTGTTTTGTCACGGAACAGCCTTGTGATGATCGGTTGGAATTTGGCCGTATTGGCAAAGAACGCATTGTTCTAGTGGCAAATAAGGACTCTCGTATTCCCGATGTCATAGATGTGCAAGACTTGCAAAAACACGAAATGGTCTTGCTTGATGACATTACGTTGACGATATCCACTTTTTTAAAACGCAAGTTGAAAACAGTAGGTGTAACCATCGATAAAATTCCAATCATGTTTAAAGTAGATTCTATTCCGGCTGCAAAGTCATCCATTTCCAATAACCTCGGCATCTGTTTTTTGCCTTATATGTCTGTAAAAAAAGAACTCTATGAAAAAAAATTCAAAATAGTTGAAGTCACCAATTTTGTTCTCGATTATGATATTTATCTGGTGACACAAAAAATAGCCAACAGAAATAAAGCCATTGATGATACTTATAATTATTTCATTGAAAACGGAGAAAAGGATTTCTGTTAAAAAAAAGGATGAGATCCATAGTGATCCATCCTTATTTTTTAACAGTTGGGAAAGAAATCGTTATTTCCCAGACACCGTTCATGACTTCATCGATTTCATATTGATAATTCGATTTCCCTAGTCGTTCTTTGATGGATTCTATCACGCAGCTATGATCGACCACCATCATAAATGAATCGCCTGGCGCTAAATGCGACAGTTCATTTTGCATTTTCAGCATAGGTATAGGACAGATATCTCCAAAACAATCAATCTTCTTCAACGTGTCACCTTCCAAGTTAAGTATATAAAGCTTCTAAAGTTTCTAAAGCTATAGAGGTCTATTTAAGTATAACATAAACGCACTTGTGATAAAAAAAGATGTGAGGTTAATAATGGATTTTTCTATCGTCATTCCCGTATATAATAGCATAGAATCACTGCCTATTTTAATTAACGAACTTCAAGCGTATTTCAAGTCAACGCGCTACCTTTATGAAATCATTTTTGTGAACGACGCCAGTTGCGATGAGACGTATAGGGCACTTGAAAACGCTAAAATAAAATATCCTGATGTCATGATTAAACTGATCCATTTGCCTGTGAATGTTGGACAGCAAAAGGCCTTGGCACTTGGACTTAGGGCGTCCGAAGGCACGTACGCCTTAACTATGGACGATGACCTTCAGCATGACATATGCGCACTTAAACCAATGCTGGCGTGCGCTTCCCAGGGTTCAGATTTGGTATTTGGCATTTATAAAGATTATGGAGAAAAAAAATTTAGAGAATTAGGTTCAAAGATAATTGGTCTGTTTTTCAAAATGATGTTTAAAAATTTAGGTGGATGCCATGTGGGTAGTTTGAGGCTGATACACCGTTCAGTCTATGAAAGGCTTTCAGAGCCGCTTAAATCCTTTGTCTATCTGAGTGCTGAGCTGTTGCCTTACTCCAAAAAAGTTGCGAATGTAAAGGTACATAGAAGACAGCGCCTGTATGGGAAATCGGGGTATACGCTATTAAAATGTCTGCAAATTGGCATGAAACTGACGCTGCACTATGGGATATATCCGCATTTGTGGAAGGGGGTAAAAAAATATGAAACGCATTTTAATGGTAGGCGCGGGTAGTTGTCAAATCAACGCAATTAAGAAAATTAAGCAGATGGGACATTATGTCATAGCCGCTGATTATAATTTGTGGACAGATGGGAAAGCACTGGCAGATGCGCATGTGGTGGCAGACGCATTTGATTATCAGGCTATTTTAGCGTGTGGGACTAAAAATAAAATTGATGGCATTATGACAGTAGGAACAGATCAGCCTGTTCTCATCGTGAACCAAGTGGCTGAAGAACTTGATTTGCCACACTTTTTAGACAGTGAAACAGCGCTTTGGGTCACCAATAAAAAAGCGATGAAAAAAAGGTTCAATCAATTCAAAATTCCAACGGCTGCCTATGCCATCGTAGGAAGATCATTTCGTTCATCCGATATCACTGGTGTCAAGCCACCTTATATCATTAAGCCCATCGATTCTCAAGGGCAACGTGGCATCTTTAAAGTAGATACCATCGACGACATTCGCATGCATATTGATGAAGTCCTCAAACACTCAAGGTGTGACGAAATTTTAGTGGAACAATATTATGAAAGTACGGAAGTCACAATAAGCGGCTGGGTTTCAAACGGACATGCACACATCTTTACCATTACGGACCGCGTGACATTTCCTGCCGATACACGCATTGGCGTTTGCATCGCGCATCAGTTTCCTTCCGTGCATCAAAACGACTATGGCGAAAAACTTGAAGATATCACGCAATCTATTTGCAATTGTTTTAATATCGAAAATGGCCCCATTTATTTTCAATTACTCATTGGCGATAAAGGTATTTTAGTCAACGAAGTGGCATGCAGACTAGGTGGCGCTTATGAAGATGTGACGATTCCTTACGTGACAGGCATCGATGTCCTAAAGCTCAACATTGAAGCGAGTATAGATTCAAAAGCACATTTCAATGGATACGCCTATAATTACACGGATAAGGCTTTCAGCACGCAGCTCTTTTTCTGTAGACCAGGGAAAATTGCTACCATGACGCCTTCGTCAGTTCTAAAATCGGAACCTTATATTTTGGATGCCGGTTATAACTTTAGAATCGGGGATACGATTGACATCATAGAAAATGCCTCACAGCGTGCGGGTTATTTTATAGTGATTGGAGAATCAGAAGCTGAAGTCGCTTTAAATGTAAAAAAGGCATATGAACAGTTGATGATTCAAGATGCCTCAGGAAAAAACCTCGTCGTCAGTTTTGATGAGGCACTTAATTATTCAATGACTTTATAGAGGACAGTTTGCCAAGGGTAGGTTCCAGAAAATCTTGACAGTCGCATCGCGTAAAGTGGGTTCTCAAAGGTGTAAATGCGAATCGTGTGCTGCTCAAGAAACGTCTGCATAGCCTCGTAGTAGTCGATGTTCACATATAGAAAATCCCATTTAGGAGAGGTCCGCGCAATGTAATCCATTTCTTCATGGAGGATGATATACGCGATATGCCTCGATTCGACATAATCTTGGAAAGCAGTCACCTCATCGTCAAGATAGCCTAAATTTCTGATGTCATAAAAATGGTTTGGATCAAACGCCTCTATAATGTTCAAATTGCCGAGAACTATGGAATCACTTGGGACATGCTCAGCAATTTCATTTAGCATGGCCTCATATGACTTAGAGTAAAAACGCTGTGTATCATAGGCATTCAAATTGTTCCAAAGGTTTAGTCCCCATAACATCGCCAGAGTGATTAAAAGCACCGGTAGAATGATAGGGGATTTTTTATTTTGAATGGGTACAATGCGTGACATAAATGTTTGAATGCTTTGAAGAGACAATAAAATCGTGAAGGGAATCAGGAAGACGATTGCCGTCTGGTTGTATCTTCCGATAATCAGAAGGCTGAGAGCTATACTGACGAGTGTCACAAAGGGATAAAATATGGCGGCAGTATGATAGGTCACTTTATTTTGCAACACATTTTTGAGCGTCGTCAACAATGAAGCTGACCATATAAGAGATAGTACCCACAGTAATGTCAGTGTCAGTTTGACATTAAATAGATCATAAGTGCCGCCAATTTGATTGAAAAGCTTGTACCAGTACCAATAAAAACCTTCGAATCGATTCACAAGAGGCGCATCCACCCCTAGTGCAGAACCGTATTCGAAATACCCAGAAATAAAATCAGGGTTCATCGTGTAACCGATGACTACGTAACCAATGACGCCGAGAGCAGTCAATCCAATGAGTTTCAAAAAATACGACATGGGTATTTCGCGCATCAGCCACTTGAAAAAAAGAATACCTACAAAGGTGACCCCGAGAA
>JBBRVO010000135.1:0-5580 GCA_038246775.1 Peptostreptococcales bacterium
AATAATTGATTTCAAAATATTTCGATCACCTTGACTTAAATTATCCTTTTTACTTTTACCATAAGCTGTAAACAAAAATATCGGCATATCTCCATGATGATAATAGTAAATAACCCGAACGCCACCGCTCTTGCCTTTATCCTTGCCCGATGACCATCGAATTTTACGCGCACCACCAGTACCTACAATCAAGTCACCATCTGTTGGATTCTGCGCAATATAGTTAATAAACTCAGTTCGCGCCTTATCCTCCATGCAGCTTTTTGCCTGCTTTATAAATTCTGGTGTTTCCACCACGACCTGAGATTTTGTTTTGTACATAGCTAACTATAACCCCATTGGGGCAGATTGTCAACCCCGTTGGGGCGTTATCGCGAGATGAGATGGATAAATTCTCGTGAGCATTACAACATATCTACTTTTAAAAAAAGCTTGAATGATACAAAAAAATTCATCAACGATGTCCACCATCCCAGAAAGTATTTTGCCAATGACTAATGCTGTCATTATCTCCACACTTCAGGCAGTGCCAAAATATGTCAAGATTTCCCATATCAATACCCGCGTCAATTTTACCGGTGCATCGCTTTTTACTCACCATACCCGCACACAACAAAGGTGTTGCAGCAATTTTATTAGGCTGAAAAGTAACGGAAGATACTATATGCCCAAGTTGTTCAGCCAACTTTCTGGCTCTATTGGGTAACGATTCCGGGATTGCCCCTTTTTCATCAAGAAAATGAGTTATGTTGCTGATTAATGTACGGCTCATCACGCTCTCTTGTATTCAAATAATAATCGCACGTTATCATATGCACGATAACCCTAATAATGCCTTATGTTTACTCGCGACGACCGCAATATTGCTCATCAAAATACTTGATTAATTTTGTACGGCAGGTACCTCGGCTAAGACCCAGAACCATAGCAGCTTTACTTTGATTGTATTTGCAGTGCTCTATGACCGCTTTAAACAATGATGGCTCTATTTGCTCAAGCACCATGTCGTAAAGATTGGTAACGCCCTGCACATCTGATAATTTCAAATAATCACTTACTGTTTGTTTAACCGTTTCGGCTAAATTAATCGCTGGTGCTTCTACTGTTCCCATGAGTTTAATCCTTATTCATTCAAGTAAAATTCAGTCATACTTTAGTATCATTATAATCATACAGGTATAGGTAAGACCCCTAACCTCTTCGTTCCGCGCAAGCATTGAAAGCAAGGCGTGGAAAATAGCCTTTTTTTTCAAACCAATCGCGATCATGTTCGCTCGTAATAACTTTTCCCGGAAAAACCGTTGACTCAAAAGTAGATATTTTTTTATTCGTTTCATTGATAAACATAAGCACATGATTATTAGGTTTGACAAAAACATCGCCAGTTTTCATATCACCAACGGCAACGGGGATGGTGTTTTCAAAAATTACTGATGTCCCCCATTTAAAGGGCAATCCCCATAGATGAGAAATAAATCCAGAACAATCTACTCCTGTACTGCAATGAGCCCGTGGAGAGATGGCTGTATTCACGTTCCCAGCCTTCATGTGTACTATTTTCTCATCAAAAGAATCTGGACTATCAAACCCACCTCAACTATAGCTTATAGATAAGGTACATCGAGGCTCGAGGCTAACAAGGTATGGTGGTATTTTTCGCCCAGGGCAGCTTTCATCATTGTAGATTTCAGAATCGGAAAAACAATGGAAGTGATAAAGGTATTTCAAGCCCATCATGAAGGTATAAATTCTTGTTTGGCATGGTTCTTGTACTGAATGATTTGCAGCTTTTTGCTTGTGCGATATTGATGCATTAGAATCAGATAATTTTTTTTTATTGGTAGAGTGGTGCTGGAGTATTTTTAAAAAAAAGTGCTTTTTCTGCTGGAGGTAGCGGGCTTAAGGAATCAAAAATCAAGCCTTCGGATTGTCCCCTCATCATATAAACCTGGCCCTCTTCACTAATAGTAATGGAGTGCTGAACGTAATTATCTGGAGACTCCTTTGGAAGTTGATAAATGGCTTGAATATCTCCGGTGCTGCTTATTTTCCAAAGGTGCGTGATAACACCATCATTATCTGAAAAAAATGACTGCTTAACCCATGCTGTGCCATTTTTATCGACTTGTTCAATGTGGGTGCCGCCATTATTGTGAATGTGATCAAGGTTGATTTTTTGGTTGCCAATAATAAGAGAGGGTTTCTCGCCTTTTTCCCCTTCATAGACAATGCGATATCTAACGCCTTGGATAGTCGCTCCCTTAGAGCTTTTTAGTTCGCATTGAAAGCAGTCTCGGTTGAAGCGTACCCATTTGATTTGTTTGAAATTGTTTTGTACTTCTTTCAAAACACACGCGTCGCACTGTTCTAAGCTGGAAAGCTGTGGCAAATCAATGGCACCTGAAATATCAAAAAAAAGTCCAAAATCGTCAACAAGAACATGAAACACTAAGCTGCTTATTGTAACCGGAATCACATGCTGTTCGATTGCGTCACCTCGAATGCGCACCATACGTGTCCCTAATCCTTCGCCAGCGAATGCTATTAAAGCATCGTCTCTATCGCGCACCATTCGCTCATAATATCCTGCGGGCAAAGGAATGCGCTTTACAAAAGCACCCTGCATATCAAAATAAGAAATCCCTGGGTATTCTCGCCCATCGTGAACAGTAATTCTTGTCGATCGTGAACACCTATTTTTGCTGATCGTGAACAGTGATTCTTGTTTGATCGTGAACACCTATTCTTGCCTGATCGTGAACACTTTTCCAAAAAAACAGGAATAGGTGTTCACCATGCCATCACACCGCATTGCTACAGGCTTTTGCAAGCATTAAGCCCAGCTAAACTCTTAAGTTTAACTGGGGATAAATAATGTCAGCAAAAGGAACCTCAATGCGAAAAATAACACAAATTATTCGCCTGCACTTTGAAGCAAAATTAAGCACTCGCCAGATTGCAGCTAGCTTAAAGGTATCGGTGGGTGTAGTCAGTAAATATGTTAATCGGGCGTTAGATAGCAATATATCCTGGCCTCTGCCAAGCGATATGGATGAAAAAACATTGCTGGCGCGGCTACAGCCCTCCCTGCCAGTTAAATCCTGTGTAAGTCACGCAATAGATACCATTAACTTTGCAAAGATTCACCAAGAGCTATGCCGCAAAGGGGTTACCCTGCAATTACTTTGGGATGAGTATCAATCCGAGCAGGAAAATGCGATGAGTTATTCTCGCTATTGCCATCACTACAGGCTGTATAAGAAAAGCTTAAAACGTTCCATGCGCCAAACGCATAAGGCTGGTGATAAAGTTTTTATCGATTACAGCGGTCTCACGATGGATATTATTGACCCTGAAACAAACCAAATACGAGCTGCTGAAATTTTTATTGGGGTATTAGGCGCGTCAAAATATACCTTTGCAGAAGCTACATGGTCTCAGCAGTTGCCAGATTTCATTGGGTCACAACGACGTATGTTTGAATTTTATGATGGGGTTCCGGCTCTTGTGGTGCCTGATAACCTGCGCTCAGCTATTAGTAAGACCTGCCGATACGACCCGGATATCAACCCCAGCTACGCACAATTTATTGAGCATTATGCAACAGCTGTGCTCCCCGCAAGACCCTACCGGCCTCAAGATAAGGCCAATGTTGAATCTGGAGTTCAAGTGGTTCAACGATGGATACTCGCACGTTTGCGGCACCAAACCTTTGTAGGGCTTGCAGAGCTTAATGAGGCAATAATGCGCTTGCTAAAAATACTGAACCAAAAACCATTCCAAAAATTACCGGGCAGTCGGGAGTCGGTTTTTTTAGAGATGGATAAGCCCGCATTAAAACCGCTTCCAGCAGAAGGTTATCAATTTAAAAAGTACAAATCGTTTCGGGCCGGTATGGATTATCACGTCATGCTTGATGAGCACTTTTACAGCGTACCACACAAATACTCTAGTGAATTGATTGATATATGGTTTAACCAACATACTGTCGAGTGTTATTTTGATGGCGAACAGATAGCAATGCATCTCTATTCAATGGTGGTTGGTGCTCAGACAACGCTTACTAACCACATGCCAAAAAAACATCAACAACACAATAAGCAATCAAAGGCACGTTTCCTCCGCTGGGCTTCCCAGATAGGTGCCAATACACAGATTGTTGTACAAAAAATATTTGATGATAAACCCCACCCCGAGCAAGGTTATCGCTCATGTAAAAGACTCATAAGTGTGGTCAAAAAATATGGAGAGGCTCGCCTAGAACAGGCTTGTACTTACGGTGTTCTTCAAGGGGCGTACAGCAGTAAAAGCATTGTATCTATTCTTGAGAATAATCTTGACCAGTCGATGTTAACCAACGAAGTCAAAACAGTGAGCGCACCCGCCTTGGCGCACGAAAATATAAGAGGTTCTCAGTATTACCATTAAACACAAACCACAGGAGAGTAGAAAATGAATAATGAAAACATATTGGCACAGATGGGGCAACTCAAAATGGGCGGTATGCAAGAGGCTTATCGTGAGCAGCAAAGCCATCCAAAGCATGCTGATTTAAGTTTTGAAGACCGCCTAAGCCTATTGCTAGACCGTGAATTATTAAAAAGAGAAACTAATCGCGTTCAAAATTTACAGCGACGTGCCAAGCTCAGGCAAGCCGCATCCATTGAGGATATTTGTTATAAGAGTCAACGTGGTATGGAAAAAGCGAAGGTAATGGCGCTTGCGAAATGCGACTTCGTGCGGCATCACCACAATGTGCTAATAACAGGATCTACTGGTTGCGGTAAAACCTATCTGGCCTGTGCTCTGGGTAATCAGGCGTGTCGTCTTGGCTTCAAGACGCGATACTTGTTATTAACGCGATTCTTGGAGGAAATGGCCATGTCTCATGCAGATGGAAGCTATGCCAAGTTGATGGCACAACTTCACAAAGATGACGTGCTGATTCTTGATGATTTTGGATTAACGTCAATTAACGCCGCGCAACGACATGATCTATTTAACCTTATCGAAGACCGGTATCAACTAAAAGCAACCATCATCACAAGCCAGTTTCCAGTTGCTAAATGGCATGAGTATCTTGGTGAGCCAACCATTGCCGATGCCATACTTGACAGGCTAACTGAAAATTCTCATCGAATAGAGCTAAAAGGTCCTTCAATGCGAAACAGAGATGTTGCGTCATCGTGAACACTCTGAGATAATTTCTTCGCTTGCAAAAGTACTACAATATTAGGTGTTCACGATCAAACAAGAATAGGTGTTCACGATCAGCAAGAATCACTGTTCACGTTCGCAGGAATACCCAATCAAAATATTGAACAGGATTATAGTCAGTAAATAACGCTGGGTGACGAATAATTGTACATGAAGAAAATTAACAATTTATTAAATGGATTGTTACGGTATGATGAATCGTTGGATCAGGCCATTCCGTTTGATATCGGGTAGAGGGTCGGAATTCCGGCCGACCCAATCGTTTAATCAATCCTACTTAAAGGGGCGGCGGATCATTAGCTGATACATAATTTACAGGTCTGCCGTTTTCATCCAAGTTGCTATGAGCGTACGGAGTACCAT
>JBBRVO010000136.1:0-5566 GCA_038246775.1 Peptostreptococcales bacterium
TAGATGTAGAATTAATGTTCGTGCAGAATAGGTTGTCACCACAAAAATAAAATGAAGCGAGGACGCTATGAAACTTAATATACGCGCATTAACCACTTTAGTTGCCCTTTTAATCTTAATGACAGGTTGTACCAACTCAGGCCCAGATGTGTCTAAAACACCTATTAATGGCAATGAAGAAACTGCAAAAATGCTTGAAGATCTGGATTTCTTCTATGCGTCTCTTGAAAAGTCACATAAAGACTTATACGCTCAGGTTTCAAAAGAGACATTAACGGCTGAAAAGGAACGCATAGCAAAAGAGATTCCAAACATGACGGATGCCGATTATTATTTTTCACTGAAACAATTGGTTGCTTTAGTGGGGGATGCCCATACAACCGTGCGTTATAGTGATTCGATCTACAAGCACCTCATGGCGCTGCCGTTTGCTATAGAAAAATACGGTGACGACTGGTATATTATGATGCTCGATGAACTCAATGCACAGTATTTGGGGGCCAAATTGAAGGCGATCAACGACGTGCCCATCGCAGATATTTTTGAGAAGAGCAAGGCCGTGATGTCCTTTGAAAATAACACGTGGGCACTTAGTCAGTTTTCCAACACGATTGCATTTAAAGAAGCACTAGAATATTTAGGCGTCGTTGAGAGAGATGCTAAGATTATGCTGACGATTGAAAAAGAGGAGGGTCTTGCTGTAGCAATTGAAATGATTCCGCTTACAGAAACGACTTTGATGAACACAGAATTAGACATTCTTGAAGGTGAATCGGTTGCCAAGACTTTGCCAGAAGGCAATTATAGAGCCCTTTCACTGGATGATGATCACTTATTGGTACAATACAATGTCTGCCAAGAGTCACCAGATTTGCCAATGGCAACATTTACCGACACCATTAAAAAGGAACTTTCAGAAAAAAGTTATAAAGCCATCGTTTTAGATTTGCGTTATAACTCAGGCGGCAATTCTGAAGTGATCAGTCCACTACTCACTATGATTAAGACATTAAAAAAAGATAAGGACCTTAAGGTGTATACACTAATAGGAAAGAATACATTTTCCTCCGCAATTATCAATGCAATACAAAGCAAAGACGAACTGGACAGTACGTTGATTGGTTCTGCGACTGGTGGCAATGTCAATGGCTATGGTGAAGTAAAAACATTTGAACTGGCTAATCACCCATTCCTCGTAACCTATTCAACGCAGTATTTTCAGTTGATCGAAGGGTATAGTAAAGATTCGCTCTATCCAGATGTAGAAGTGATACAAACGTTAGAAGATTATATGGATGGTAAAGATACAGAAATCGAGTGGCTACTTAATAATAACTAATCGTCAGAATTTTTACACTATAAAACTATGTATTGGCGTCATTCAATGTTAAAATAGAAAGCAGGACTAAAGTCGCATAACTAATAAACGTTGCTTTTGGGGGCATGATGAACACATTCGAGCAGTATCAGATCACCGCAGAAAAGTTAAAAGACGAAATGATGGATAAAAACCGAAAACTCATGCGTCAACTGGCTGAGAAAAATCAGAGTTTCGAGCTTGTGAAATTGGTTCACTTTAATAAAGACGTCAATCTTCAAACGCTGAATGACATCTTAATCGGATGTACAGGGTGCTTGCATTCTTTGATTTTGTCAAATAAAACAACAGTCTCCAACTTGAAACCCGATAACGCGCTCTATCAACTCTTAAACGCCAAACGCGAACAATTTATGCAAGCAAGTGAACTTCAAGTCGATAAAACGCTTGTAGAAGGGTTTACGACCATTATTTACCCAGTGGGTGTTTCCGATTTAGTTGAAGGGCACCATCATGTTGTACGTAGTATCGTCATGTTATATCCCAATAAATTGATGGATACGGAAGTCCTTGATTTTATTAAGTCCTTTATGATCGTCAATGAAGTGATGATTAATATTGTACTCACCAGAGAGCGCATGACGGAGCTGATTGAAACAGATCCACTCACCAGAGCACTCAATCGATTAGCTTGGCGTGAAAATCTCAGAAGATTTTTGAGCGATGTCGTCCCTTTTTATATTTTGATGCTTGATGTTGATAGCTTTAAATCAATCAATGACACTTATGGCCATCCTAAAGGCGATGAGGTTCTAAAATTTACGGCGGCTTGGTTAAGGAATTCTGTAAGAGCTGATGATAAAGTCTTTCGACTTGGTGGTGACGAGTTTGCTGTAATGGGGATTATCAATCCAAACGAAGAAAATACGCTTATGGAAAAACTAAGGGTATTTAATGAAAGTTATCGCGAAAATGTTCAGAAGTTTCTGAAGCTGGATACTTCAGTTTCGATAGGCGTACTTTTCACATCAAGCGGTCTGAGCGAAGAACAAATATTTAGTAAAGTGGACGATTTGCTCTATCAATCTAAGTCATCGGGAAGAAATACGATAACCATCCTAAATGAAATAGGATCAAATACAGACCGTTATCAATTATAGAAAGGATGACCTCATGGAAAATTGGATTGGACCACTGGCAATCATCGTAATATGTATAGGCTTCACAGTAATTATCGTTAAAGATATTTTGGCCCTCAATGACTTGAAATTAAGACTTAAACAAACATGGGTAACTGATTTGATAACACCTATTATTTATCTCATGATGTGTTTGCTTTATTCTAAGATTGAATTAGTCATCGCATTGGGTTTTGCTTATATGGGCATGTTGTTCTTCTTCAAAGCGTTTTATCCCAATGGGGTATTTAACGGGGGGATAAAATACAACAATCGCATTGTTTTTTGGAATGATGTTACAGGCTTCCAGATTGACACGGTTGATGAAAAACAAAAAACTTTGAAACTTGAGACCACACCAATGGGTCTGTTTAAAAAAACGTTAGTCACATTCAGCATCGAACCCGATTCAGAGGGTGAAATCAGAAGTCAAATGGCTGAACTAGGTATTGAAAAAACAAGCAAAAGAAAATTGTAACTATAAAACCGCAGGATATAAAAAGTTAACATAATAGGCGTTGAAGTAAGACGTTAATTGTGTTAACTTTATTTTAGAAACACACGGGACGATTAAAATACTGCAGGGATATTATGCGTCCCTAAAAATATCAAAATCATCACATAAATAGGTCATTACAAAACGGATTAAAACAACGGATATAGATTAGGAGAGTAAACATCTTATATAAATTAATCGCCCTGGATATGGATGGCACCTTATTCAACGAAAAGAAAGAAATTTCATCACGCAATCGACGTGCATCGATATTTCTTGAATTCTTGCATCCTGATGTCAATAAAGGTACGGGTGTAAAGGCTATTGCAACACTCAAAAACATCGTCGCACACGAAGTAATCTGTGTGGGCGATGTTGGAAACGATATTGCGATGATTAAATATGCAGGACTTGGCGTCGCAAAAGTGATTGAGCATTTTATGCTTAAAAAAGTGATAGGAAAGTTTAAAAAGTGCCACTGTGATAAAAAACCGTGTCATGGATTTAAATAGTTTTCTAAGATTTCAACGACTAATTGTATCATGAATTTTTTTCTGAAAAATGGGGTTTTAATATTGCGACTAGCTCTTGATTGAGTGGCATCTTTGCCATCATATCGAGGGCTTTATTTTGTTCAAAGCCCAGTCGGTAAGGTCTATCCGTGGTTAAAGCGTTATAAATATCCGCTACATTTAATATTTGTGCGTTAAAGGGAATTTCATCGCCTTTAAGACCATCAGGATAGCCAGTGCCATCCATCAATTCATGATGATGTTTCACGATTAGTGCCACTTCTTTTAAATTTGGAAACTGAGAAACGATTTCATATCCGATCATAGAATGCCTTTTAATTTCTTCATATTCTTCTTTGAGTAAGTTGCCTGATTTGTTCAAAATGCTTTCTGAGATGCCAATCTTTCCAATATCGTGAAGGTGGCCTGCTTTAAAGAGAATTTTTTGTTGCTTCTTACTTAACCCTAGCTCAGATGCGATAAACACTGCAAGATTTGCGACTTCTTTAGAATGTTCCGCTGTGTAGGTATCTTTCTTTGACAGGATCATAACGATATTCGCTAAACCTTCAATCTCGTAATAAGAACTGATAGACAGACGATAAAACGTCTGTAAAATGAATACGCCCAAAACAGCGATGAAAAAAGAACTGAGGTAATGGAAAAAAATTAAAGGTTTTTCGGTGTTTTTGACTTGGATACCAGTAATTGAACGACTATCATTAACCGTCACTTCAAATTTAAATTTCGGGTTGTCTAAAGTTTCTTCAAAGATTGCTTGCGCGCTAAATATTGAATAGGCATATGACCCATCAAAAGGTTTGTCAATTAGCTCCAACGCACCTGATAAGCCAAAAGTGGTGCGGGTATCCTTCTCGTAATGGCTCATAAAAGCATATAAGGCGTGTTCCATAAGGTCTTCAATTTCCAAAACTCTATTGCTATCGAGGCGATAAAAAATATCAAAGCCAGTATGAGTATCACTATGAAAATGATAAGGCTCTTCTTTTTATAGTCTTGAAATAATAATTGTATAACGCGCATGTTTAGTCCCTTAGAATTTACTTATATCTTTCAAATGAATCGATATTTGATAATTATACAATAAAAAATTATTGTGTTTTTACTTTTTTTAAAGTGACAAGTGATATACTGATAAAGAAGGGACGTGTTCTTATGAAATTTGCAAAGATCATTATATTAGCGATGTTTTTAGTAAGTTTGTCACTTATAACCATTGCATGTACCAATGCAATTGACGAAGAAATCACTGTTTCAGAAAGTGACAATAAAACAGTAACAACTGTAGCAACTGTAGCAACTACAGAAGAGCTCACTTACGTCAACGAGCAATTCGGGTTCGATTTCAAATTGCCTAAGAGTTGGGATGGATACCTCGTTTTAGAAGAAACCTGGACTGGATCAACATCAGAACTTGATATTTCAGGTCCTAAGATTATTTTAAGGCATCCAAACTGGACCGATTCAAAACCAATGCAGGATATTCCGATACTCATTTTTACACCTCAGCAGTGGCAAGATATACTGGCAGAAAAATACAATGTCAGTGCCGCACCGATTCCACCGTCTTTACTTGGTGAAAACGACACTTACGTTTTCGCCTTGCCCCCAAGATATAATTTTGCCTATTTGGATGGATTTGAAGATGTTGAAGCCATTTTAAAGGAAGCGCCGCTATCTACATTTGAGTTAAGAAAATAGAGAAGAGACCACCCGATAAAAGTCATAAAATGAAATTTCATAGTCGTCCTTTTAGATAGTCAGTTGAAATAATTAAACTGGAAATCATGAAGGGCGATTTTTTACACCTTGGAAATATCACGATAAGTGATTAATATAAAATAAATGAGAATTATTTTCAAATAAGTGTTGACACATAACACGTAGTGTGATAAATTAAGTTCATACAATAGATTTGAATCAGAAAATGATTAATAATATCACACATTTAACCAAGGAGGTTTAAAATGAAAAAGTTGATGAGTTTAGTATTGAGTTTAGTATTATTGATGGGTATCCCTACATTCGCAGCAGATCAAGA